>JAURZK010000031.1 GCA_030653505.1 Rubrivivax sp. | reverse complement strand
AGCGAGTTATGCGGCACGCCCTCGAGGCGAGCAGCGCAGGGCAGCCTGAGCGAAGCGAAGGCCGCCACAGTCGGCGACGCCGCCGGGCATCGCCTGACGCGGCCCGCGCACATCCTCGAACGCGCGAAGCAGACATACGCGAACGACAGCAACGGGCCGAAATCCGACGCTCGCAGCCCGGTTCCCGACCGGGTGCGCGACCATCAGAATGAAGCACGACCGAGCTCATGCGCATCCTCGGCATAGACCCCGGCCTGCAGCGCACCGGCTTCGGCGTCATCGAGGCCGACGGCCCGCGTCTGGCCTACGTGGCCAGCGGCACCATCAGCACGCTGGAGCTGCCGCGCGGCGATCTGCCCGGGCGGCTGAAGATCATCTTCGAGGGCGTGCGTGAGGTCGTGCAGACCTACACGCCCGACTGCGCCTGCGCCGAGATCGTGTTCGTCAACGTCAACCCGCAAAGCACGCTGCTGCTGGGCCAGGCGCGCGGTGCGGCGCTGGCAGCGCTGGTCACCGGCGGCCTCACGGTGACCGAGTACACGGCGTTGCAGATGAAGAAGGCCGTCGTCGGCCACGGCCTGGCCAACAAGTCGCAGGTGCAGGAGATGGTCAAGCGTCTGCTGAAACTGTCCGCGCTGCCGGGCAAGGACGCCGCCGACGCGCTGGGCCTGGCCATTTCGCACGCCCACGCCGGCGCATCGTTCGCTGCGTTGGCGCTGGCTTCGCCGCTGCAGCGCCGGCAACATGCGCAGTACCGCAAGGGCAGGACCTACTGAAGCCTTTACCACCCCGCAGGAGACACCCATGAGCAGCCCCGTCCAGACGCAGTGGATCGAGATCGCCCCCGGCTACGCCGGCCTGCTGGCCCTGCCCCCGGCCGGCCACGGCCCCGGGCTCGTGCTGTGGCAGGAGATCTTCGGTGTCAACGCCCATATCCAGGCCGTGGCCGCGCAGTACGCCCTCGACGGCTTCGTGGTGCTGGCGCCCGATGTCTTCTGGCGCCAGGCGCCGCGTGTGCAGCTGGGCTACGAAGGCGCCGACCGCGCGCAGGCGCTGGCGCTGATGCAGGGTTATGGTGCGGACGATGCGCTGGCCGACATCGCGGCCGGTGTGGCTGCACTGCGCGCGCGGCCCGAGGTGGGCGGCCGCAAGGTCGGCAGCTTCGGCTACTGCATGGGCGGCCGGCTGGCTTACCTGGCGGCGGCGACGACCGACGTCGACGCCGCGGTGGCCTTCTACGGCGGCGGCATCCACGGCCAGCTCGACCGCGCACCGGCCGTGCGCTGCCCGCTGCAGTTCCACTACGCCGAGAACGACGACCACATCCCGCTCGACGCCGTGCAGCGCGTTCAGGCGGCGCTGCCGCGGGCCGAGGTGCACGTCTACCCGCGCGCGATGCACGGCTTCAACTGCTGGGCGCGGGCGTCGTACCACGCGCCGAGTGCGGCGTTGGCACATGGCCGCAGCCTGGCCTTCCTGGCGCAGGCGCTGTTCGCCGCCAACTAGGTGCGCCGCAGTCGGCCCAGCAAGACCGGCCGACGCGCGCCGGCCGCCACATCCGCCACATCCGCCACATCCGGCACGGAAGCATGGCATGTCGCTTGCATGCGGGCCCCCTGCCCGGGTGGTGCCAAGACCCTGAAACGCGGTGCCTTCCCGGCTTTGTTCCGCGGTCGAGTTATGGCAGTCTTTGCTTGAATCGAACCGCACCCGCGAAAGTTCGCCCGTTTGCGAAGGAGCCCGTCCCGATGAGCGCTGAAACCGGCCTGGTCCCCGTTTCCCCCGTCTCCGGCGGCGCGCTGCCGGTGGCGCGCATGCGCTCGCTGTACCGCCTGGGTGATGTGGAACAGCGGCTGGACAAGCTGCCCGCACGTGAACACGAGAACCTGCGCGCCACCTACGAACGCATGATCGAGAAGGGCCCCGAGCGTTTCCAGGTCAAGCCCGGTGGGCTGCCGGCGATGGAGCACCTCTACGACGAGATGCCCAACTTCAACGAGGTGCTCGACGACGTCAGGCGCCAACTCGCGCTGTGCACCGACAGCCGCGACGCACTGGAAATCATGCCCATGCTGCTGCTGGGCCCGCCGGGCATAGGCAAGACGCACTTCGCGCGCGAGATCGCGCACCTGCTGGGCACGGGGCTGGGCTTCATCAGCATGAGCAGCCTCACCGCGGGCTGGGTGCTGTCGGGTGCGTCCAGCCAGTGGAAGGGCGCGCGCCCGGGCAAGGTCTTCGAAACGCTCGTCGACGGCAACTACGCCAACCCGGTGATGGTGGTCGACGAGATCGACAAGGCGCGCGCCGAGCACGCCTACGACCCGCTGGGCGCGCTCTACAGCCTGCTGGAACACGACACCGCCGGCACCTTCACCGACGAGTTCGCCGAGGTCGCCATCGACGCCAGCCAGGTGATCTGGGTGGCCACCGCCAACGACGAGCGCTGCATTCCCGAGCCCATCCTGAACCGCATGAACGTGTTCGAGGTGCACGCGCCCGACTTCGACGCCGCGCGCGCCATCGCGCTGCGCCTGTACCGCCAGCTGCGCGCCGCGCACGACTGGGGCCAGCGCTTCGACGACGAGCCTTCCAACGCCGTGCTCGAACGCCTGGCCGGCACCGCGCCGCGCGAGATGCGCCGTGCCTGGATGACGGCCTTTGGCAATGCCCGCCTGGCCGGCCGTGCCACCGTCGAACTCGGTGACCTGCCGGGCGCCGGCGCCAAGCGCCAGCCGATCGGGTTCTTGCAGTAGCCGGCGTGGCAGCGGCGGCCCGGCGGCGGCCGCCTCAAGCCATCGCCAGCGAGCGCCCCCCGCGCTGTACTTGCCGCCGCCCGGCCTGCTTGCCGGCGTACATCGCCGCGTCGGCGCGCCTGATCAGTTCGTCGGCCGTGCTGCCATCCAGCGGCGCCAGGGCGTAGCCCACCGTCATGCCCACGCTGCAACGCTGCCCGCCGGCGTCGAAGGGGGTGTCGACGGCGGCCAGCAGCTTCTGCCCGACACGCAGCGCGGCGGCCTCGTCGACCAGCCCGTTGGCCAGCACCACGAACTCGTCGCCACCCAGGCGCGCCACCACGTCGCCGCCGCGCAGCTGCGCCTGCAGGCGCTGGCCGACGGCCACCAGCAGCGCGTCGCCCACGTCGTGGCCGTAACGGTCGTTGATGGGCTTGAAGCCGTCCAGGTCGAGCAGGTAGACGGCCAGCAGCTGCTGCGGCGTGGCGCGTGGCAGCACCGCGGCCAGGTGCTGCTGCAGGCCGCGCCGGTTCGGCAGGCCGGTGAGGGCGTCGGTCTGCGCCAGCGCACGCATGGTCTCGGTCTCGACGCGCGCGCGGTCGGCGTTGCGGTGGATGGCCTGCACACGCAGGCTCAGCACGGCCATCCAGGCCGCCATCTCGATCATCAGCGAGAAGGGGTACACGTGCTGGCTCAGGAAGGTGGGCTCGACGAGGCCGCGCAGCAGCCCGGCAGTGACCACCGCGCCCAGCGTGTAGAAGGCCCAGCCGAAGAGCATGTAGTAGGCCGTGCGCTCGCCGCTGCGGGCGCGGATGTAGGCCGCCGGCAGCACCATGGCGGTGGTCGACAGGCCCAGCACGGTGACCAGGGTCTGCGCGGTGCGGTAGTCCACCAGGTTGAACGCCGTGGCCGCCAGCGCCAGCACGGCTCCCACGCTCACCCCGTGCAGCAGCCGGGCGATGAACGGGCTGACCTCATGCACGGCCAGCGCCGCGGACATGAAGCGTGTGCCCGCGGCCACGGCCACCATCACCGCCATCGGCGCCACCTTCAGCGACAACGCCGGAAACTCCGGCCACAGGTACTGCGCACCGATGCCGAAGTAGGCCAGCGTGAAGACGATGTTGGCGCCGACGAGCAGCGCGTAGTCGAGGAACAGCGTGTCGCGAAGCCCGACGCCCTGCGTCAGGCTGTACATCAGCATGCACAGCGCCAGGCCGATGGCGATGCCCTGCACCAGCTGTTCACGCGACTCGTGGGCAGTGAAGTCCTCGAAGGTGCGCAGCGTGATGGGCAGCACCAGCGACGACTGCGTGTGCACCCGCAGCAGCACCTCGTGTGCGCCGGGCGCCAGCACCAGGGGCGCGGCATGGGTGCGTGTGTTCATCGCGCGTTCCGACAGGCGCAGCGCGCTGCCCATGCGTGCGTGCTGCGCGATCTGTCCGTCATGCAGCAGGTAGAGGTCGACGCGGTGGAGCAGGGGGTAGTCGATCTGCAGCACGCGCCGCACCGTCTCGCCGCCGGGCACGGTGAGCGGGAAGCGCAGCCACACGGTGCTGGCGCTGCGGCCCAGGTTCGACGGCGTGCCCTCGGGCTGCTTGAAGAGTGCGGCGGCGGCGACGGCCTGCTCGGGCGTGAGCAGGCCTTCGGCGTCGGCCAGCACCGTCACGGCCGGCCACACCGGCACGGCACTGCGACCGTCGACCAGCAGGGGCTGCGCCGCCGCCGGCCCGGACAGCAGCCACACCAGGCCGGCCAGCAGCAGCGCGGCCGGGGCGCGCCAGGTGTCGGCCCACGGCGGGCCGTGGAGTCGTGGGTGGGGCGGGCCGTCGCGGCGCATCGTCCCGGGGATATCGACACCCACGGCTGCAGCTTGAGCCAGACCGGCCGTCCACCTGGACGACGAGACGCTGGTGGGCCCGGTCTGCCTGCGTATCGACCGCGGCAGCCGCGGTTCGGTCAACGCCTACCCGTGGTGGGCGTGCCCTGAAGGCTCAGCCGGCTACGGGCCGCGGCGCGCGCAGCCACTCCTCGGCGATGCGCACCCAGGCCGTGGCACCCAGCGGGATGAGTTCGTCGTTGAAGTCGTAGCTGGGGTTGTGCAGCATGCACGGCCCCAGGCCGTGGCCGCCTTCGCGGTGCGCGCCGTCGCCGTTGCCGATGACGAAGTAGCAACCGGGCTTGGCCTGCAGGAAGAAGCTGAAGTCCTCGGCACCCATCGTCGGCTCGAAGGCCTGCACGTTTTCGGGCCCCACCACCTGGCCCAGCACGCCGCGCACAAATTCGGTCTCGGCAGGGTGGTTCACAGTGGGCGGGTAGTTGCGCTTGAACTCGAATTCGCAGCTGGCGCCGAAGGCCGCGGCGGTGTGCTCGGCCACCTCGCGCATGCGGCGTTCGATGAGTTCCAGCACCTCCAGCGAGAAGGTGCGCACGGTGCCGCGGATCTCGGCCGAGTCGGGCACCACGTTGATGGCCTCGCCGGTGTGGATCATGGTGGCCGAGATCACGCCCGGGTCGATGGGCCGGCGGTTGCGCGTGATGATGGTCTGCCACGCCATCACCATCTGGCAGGCCACCGGCACCGGGTCGACGCCCAGGTAGGGCAGCGCGGCGTGTGAACCCTTGCCGTGGATGACGGCGCGGAACTCGTTGCTCGACGCCATCATCGCGCCCGGGTTGACGCCGAAGGCCCCGACCTTCATGCCGGGCCAGTTGTGGGCGCCGAACACGGCTTCCATCGGGAAGCGCTCGAAGAGGCCGTTCCTGATCATCTCGCGCGCGCCGCCGCCGCCTTCCTCGGCGGGCTGGAAGATCAGGTAGACGGTGCCGTCGAAATTGCGGTGCCTGGCCAGGTGCTTGGCCGCCGCCAGCAGCATGGCGGTGTGGCCGTCGTGGCCGCAGGCGTGCATCTTGCCCTGGTGCTTGCTGGCATGTTCGAAGGTGTTGTGTTCTGTCATCGGCAGCGCGTCGATGTCGGCGCGCAGGCCCACGGCACGCGCGCTGCTGCCGTTCTTCACGATGCCCACGACGCCGGTCTTGCCCAGGCCGCGGTGCACCGGGATGCCCCACTCGGTGAGCGCCTTGGCGATGACGTCTGCCGTGCGCTCTTCCTGGAAGCAGAGCTCCGGGTGGGCGTGGATGTCGCGGCGGATGGCGGTGACGGCGGCGACGTCGGCCAGGATGGGTTCGATGAGGTTCATGGGGGCTGGTGCCTCGGTCGACTGAAAGTTGCATCTTAGCCAGCCCGTGATGCCGCTTCCCCGCCGCGGGCTTAGGCGCGGTCCGCAGCTTGCAGCCCCGGCGCTATGCTCAGTGCCATGCACCGCAGCCTTTTCGCCGTGTTTCACCTGCGGCCCGTGCCGCAGCAAGGCTGACCCGTCCGCCCACCGATGCCTTCGTCCGTCGAGACCCCGGGTGCAGCGCTGGCCCGCACGGCGCTGTTCGCCGGTGCCCCCCGCGCATTGATCGAGCTCTGCGTCGCACGCGCGCGCACCGTCGACCTGGCGCCGGGCGCGACACTGCCTTTGGCTGCCGCGCACGGCGCCGGCCTCGGCGTGCTGCTTTGCGGCAGTCTGCGCATCGTGCTGCCGCGTGGGGCCTCGCAGGGCGTACCGATGGCGTTCGAGGAGAACGAGGTGCTGGGCGCCATCCAGGCCGTCACGGGCCAGGCCAGCGACGGTCACGCCGAATGCACGGCGGCCTGCTCGCTGCTGGTGTTCGACCCCGAACTCCTGCGCACCGTGGCGCAGCGCTTCGCCAACTTCGATGCGCGGCTGGCGCAGCTGGCGGCGCGGCGCCTGCGTGCGCTGGTCTTCCGCCGCACCTTGGCCGCGCTGCTGCAGGAAGGGGATGCCAGGCTCGTCGAAGCGCTGGTGCTGCGTGCCACCGAAGTGCTGCTCGAGCGCGGTTCGTGCCTGATGAAACAAGGCGATGCCGCCGACGCCTGGTACGTGCTGACCAGCGGCCGCCTGAGCGTCGTCACCGAGGCCGACGGCGAGAGCCTGCGCGGTGCCGACCTTCTGCCGGGCGCCAGCGTCGGCGAGATCGCCCTCATCACCGGTGGCGTGCGCAGCGCGACGCTGAGTGCCGAACGTGACTGCTCGCTGATGTGCATCTCGCAGGCAGACTTCGAGCGCTTCGCCGCGGCGCAGCCGGTCTTCGCGCAGCGGCTGATGGCCACGGTGGTGCAGCGCCTGTTCGAGCAGATCGCGCCACGGCGTACCGCTGCCGCGCAGGTGCTGGTGCTGCTGCGCGCGTCCGCCAGCCCGCAGCTGCAAGGCGCACTGGAAGGGCTGGGCGCCGCGCTGCAGCACACCCTGCCCACGGCGCTGTGCACACGCGCGGCCTTCGAAGCCGTGCTGGGGCGCACGGTGGAGGGCGCGGCGCCAACGGTGTCGCACCCGATGTGGAGCCGTTTCGACGTCTGGCTGGAAGAGGCCCAGCGTGCCCACGACGTGGTGCTGCTCGATGCCGGCCACGCCGACGACCCGTGGGGCCGCGAATGCCTGCTGCGCGCAGACCGCTGCCTGTGGCTGGCCGAGCCCGTGGCCGCCGGGTCGTCGCAGCCGCCGGCAGAGCTGCTCGCACGGCTGGATGCGGCCCAGCGCTGGGCCCAACGCGGCACGCGGCGTCAACCGTGGACGCTGCTGCTGGCGCATGCCCCCCAGTCCGAGGCGCCGCGCAGCACCCGCGCCTGGCTGGCCACCGGCGGCTTCGACCGTCACTTCCACCTGCGCGTGGGCGACGCCGAAACCTTGCAGCGCGCCGCGCGGCTGCTGACCGGCCGGGCCACGGGCCTGGCGCTTTCGGGCGGCGGTGCACGCGGCTTCGCCCACATCGGCGTGCTCAAGGCGCTCGTCGAGGCGGGTGTGCCCATCGACTGCATCGGCGGCACGAGCATGGGGGCGATACAGGCCGGCATGTACGCGATGGGCCTGTCTGCCGACGAGATGGTGGCGCTGAACCGCTACGTCATCGGCCAGCGGCCTTTCAGCGAGTACACGCTGCCCTTCATCGCGCTGGTGGCCTCGCGCCGGCGCGACGCCTGTGCCGCGAAGTGTTTCGGCGACGTGCAGATCGAGGACCTGTGGCTGCCCTACCTGGCGGTGTCCACCGACCTGCATGGCGCGCACGCGGTGGTGCACGAGAGCGGCTCGCTCACGCGGGCCACCGCGGCCAGCGCTTCGGTGCCGGGTGTGCTGCTGCCGGTGATCGACGGCGAGCGTGTGCTGGTCGACGGCGGCATCGTCAACAACCTGCCTGCCGACCTGGTCAAGGCCCGCTGCGGCGGCATGGTCTACGCCAGCAAAGTGGCGCCCAGCGACGACGTGCTGGCGCCGCGCGGCGGCTTCCCTTCGGCGTGGTCTGTCCTGCTGCACCGGTTGCTGCCCTGGCGCGAACCGCTGCAGACGCCGCAGATCGGCGACCTGCTGGTGCGCACGATGACGGTGGGCAGTGCCGACCACATGCAGCGTGTGGCGTCCAGCATCGACGTGCTGATCGAGCCCGACGTCGACCGCTACGGCATGCTGCAGTTCGGTGCCATCGCCGCGCTGGTCGATCGCGGCTACGCAGCGGCGCAACAGCGCCTGCAGGCCCTGGCCCCGGCGGCGAGGGATGTGCGATAGTGTTTTGATGTCCGCCGCCGCCGAATCTGCCGCCGCAACCGCCGCTGCACCCGCCGCCCCCCCGCAGCAGGTGCACACCGTTCAGGGCGCCTGCCCGCACGACTGCCCCGACACCTGCGCCCTGCGCATCACGGTCGAGGACGGGCGCGTCACGCGCGTGGCCGGCGACCCCGACCACCCACCCACCCATGGCGCGCTGTGCACCAAGGTCAGCCGCTATGCCGAGCGCAGCTACCACCCCGAACGTGTGCTGACCCCGCTGAAGCGCGTGGGCCCGAAGGGCGAAGGCCGCTTCGAGCCCGTGGGCTGGGACGAGGCGCTGGACGCCATCGCCACGCGCCTGCAGTCCATCGCTGCGCGCGACCCCGAAGCCATCGTGCCCTACAGCTACGCCGGCACGATGGGCCTGGTGCAGGGCGACGGCATGGCTGCGCGCTTTTTCCACAAGCTGGGCGCCAGCCTGCTGGACCGCACCATCTGCGCCAGCGCCGGCGGCGAGGCGCTGGCCGCCACCTACGGTGGCAAGGTCGGCATGCACGTCGAGTTCTTCGCCGAGAGCCAGCTGATCCTGATCTGGGGCAGCAACCCCATCACCAGCAGCGTGCACTTCTGGAACTTCGCGCAGCAGGCCAAGCGCGCCGGCGCCAGGCTCGTCTGCATCGACCCGCGCCACACCGAGACGGCCGAGAAGTGCCACCAGCACATCGCGCTGCGCCCGGGCACGGACGGCGCGCTGGCGCTCGGGCTGATGCACGAACTGGTCGTGAACGGCCATGTCGACGACGACTACGTGACGCGCCATGTCGAAGGCTGGCCCGCACTGCGCGAACGTGCGCTGCAGTGGCCGCCCGAACGCGCCGCGGCGGTGTGCGGCATCACCGCCGAAGAGGTGCGTGCACTGGCCAGTGAGTACGGCACGACTAAGCCGGCCGCCATCCGCCTGAACTACGGCATGCAACGGGTGCGTGGTGGCGGCAACGCCGTGCGCCTGGTGGCGCTGCTGCCCTGCATCACCGGCGCCTGGCGCCACCGCGCCGGCGGGCTGCTGCTCAGCAGTTCGGGCTGGTTCAAGGGTGTGCGCAACGACGCGACGCTGCAGCGGCCCGATCTGTTGGCCGGACGCACACCACGCACGATCAACATGAGCACCATCGGCGACGCGCTCAACGACCCAGGTTCGCCCCGTTTCGGGCCGCGCATCGAGGCCCTCGTCGTCTACAACAGCAACCCGGTGGCCGTGGCGCCGCACAGCGGCGAGGTGGTGCGCGGCTTTCTGCGTGAAGACCTCTTCACCGTGGTGCTTGAGCACTTCCTCACCGACACCGCCGACCACGCCGACTTCGTGCTGCCTGCCACCACGCAGCTGGAACAATGGGACGCCCACTCGACCTACGGTCACACCTATGCGCTGCTGAACCGGCCCGCCATCGCGCCGCTGGGCCAGGCGCGCAGCAATGCCGCGATCTTCCGTGGGCTGGCCGCGCGCATGGGCTTTACCGAACCGTGTTTTGCCGAGAGTGACGAAGCCATGGCGCTGGCCGCCTTCAAGCCCGAACACGTGAACCTGGATGAACTTGCGGCGCGCGGCTGGTCGAAGCTGCGCATCGCCGACGCGCCCTTTGCCGACGGCGGCTTCCCCACGCACAGCGGCAAGGTGCTTGCCGCCGAAGTTCCGGGCGTGCCCGGCCTGGGCCTGCCCGACCACGTCGCCAACTACGAATGCGCCGAGGCCGCGCCCGAACTCGCCGCGCGTTACCCGTTGGCGATGATCTCGCCGCCGGCGCGCCACTTCCTGAACAGCAGCTTCGTCAACGTCGCCAGCCTGCGCGCCGCCGAGCGCGAACCGCTGCTGGAGATGCACCCGGCCGATGCTGCTGCACGCGGCATCGCCGACGGCGCCGAAGTGCGCGTGTTCAACGACCGCGGTGAATACCGCTGCAAGGCCGCGGTGTGTTCCCGCGCACGGCCGGGCGTCGTCAACGGCCTGGGCATCTGGTGGCGCAAGCTGGGCGTGAGCGGCACCAACGTCAACGAGCTGACGCACCAGCGGCTGACCGACATCGGCCGCGCGCCCACCTTCTACGACTGCCTGGTGGAGGTGGCGGGGGTCGCCAGGTCGGCCGGGGTTCGCTCGGATTGAAGGCGGGGCGCTGGCGTCTTGTCATGGGGGCGACCGCAGGCCTGCTCGCCACCGCCGCACTGGCCATGTCCGCCGTGTGCCTGGGCACGGGCTGCAGCAGCCTGGCCTACTACGCGCAGGCGGCCGGCGGACACGTCGACCTGATGCAACGTGCGCTTCCGGTGGGCCAGGTACTGGCCGACAACAGCATGCCCGACCCGCTGCGCCGGCAACTGGAACTCAGCCAGCGTCTGCGCGACTTCGCGGTGGCAGAACTGAAACTGCCCGACAACGGCAGCTACCGCCGATACGCCGACCTGCAGCGCCCGGCCGTGGTGTGGAACGTGGTGGCCGCGCCCGAGCTCTCGCTGACGCTGAAGACCTGGTGCGTCCCGGTGATGGGCTGCGTCGGCTACCGCGGCTACTTCGACCGCGCTCAGGCCGAAGCGCTGGCGGCGCAATTGCGCGCCGAAGGCTGGGAGGTGCGCGTCTACGGCGTGCCGGCCTACAGCACGCTGGGGTGGAGCAACTGGATCGGCGGCGACCCGCTGCTCAACACCTTCATCGGCTGGCCCGAGGGTGAACTGGCACGCCTGCTCTTCCACGAGCTGGCGCACCAGGTGGCCTACGCCAACGACGACACCACCTTCAACGAGAGCTTCGGCACCGCGGTCGAACGCATAGGCGGGCGGCGCTGGGTGGCCGGGCACGGCACGCCCGAGTTGCAGGCCCAGGTGCTGCTGGCCGAGACACGCCGCGCCGAGTTCCAGGCGCTGGCGCAGCGCTACCGCGACGCGCTGCAGGCCGTCTACGCCAGCAACGACGACGACATGACCCAGCGCACACGCAAGGCCGAGCTGCTGGCGGCGATGCGCGCCGAACACGCGGCGCTGAAGGCCGGCCCCTGGGGCGGCTGGACGGGCTACGACACCTGGTTCGCACAGGCCAACAACGCCTACTTCGGCGTGCTGGCCGCCTACACCGAACTGGTGCCGCAGTTCGAGCGCCTCTTCGAGCGCCAGGGAGGCGACTTCCAGCGCTTCTACGCCGAGGTCAAGACCCTGGCCGCATTGCCGATGGCCGAACGCCGTGCGCGGCTGGCCGCGCCCTGAGGCAGGACGTGAGGCTGCGCAAGGAGCCGAACGCCTGCCGAAGATCCGCACCCGATTTCACGCCGGCGGGTTGAGGCAACATCCACGCCTGACGACCCCCGTTACCGCGTTCCACCGCAGCGGCCCCCCACGCAGCCGCGCACCGAAGGACAGCTGACATGGCCGACATCCGCATCCACCGTGAACACCTGCTGGGCCTGGCCAAGGCGCGCAAGATCGCCTGGCAGTGGGCCGAGGAGGTCGAGCACAAGTTCGACATGGAATGCAGCGTGCTCGAAGGCGAGACCAGCGACACGGTGGAGTTCTCGCGCACCGGCGTGAAGGGGCGGCTGATCGTCGCCGCAGACCACTTCGATCTCGAGGCCAAGCTGGGTTTCCTGCTCGGTGCATTCAGCAAGACCATCGAAGGCGAGATCACGAAGAATCTCGACGCGCTGCTCAGCGCAAGCGCCAAGGCGCCGGCCGCAGCGCCGGCCAAGGCCGCGCCGAAGAAGGCGGCCGTGAAGAAGCCCGCGAAGTAGCGTAACGCGCCCGCCAGCCGGCACCTGTCGGCAGGATCAGGACGGGCTGCGCAGCAGCTGTGTGTCCTGCGCACGCAGGAAGACCGCGCCCTGCTCGATGACGTAGTAGCGGAAGGCCTCTGCCGCCGGGCTCAGTACCTTGGAGCCGAGGTGCACCACGTTCCAGGTGCGCATCACCGGCGTGCCGGCGATGTCCAGCACCCTCAGCAGCCCCGTCTTCACCTCCAGCCCGACGGTGTGCAGCGACAGGAAGCTCAGGCCCAGGCCGGCCATCACGGCCTGCTTGATGGTCTCGTTGCTGCTCATCTCCATCGAGATGTGCGGTGCGAAGCGGTGCTCGGCGAAAAAGTTCTCCATCGCCGAGCGTGTGCCCGAGCCGTGTTCGCGGGCGATGAAGGCGTAGGGCGCCAGTGCCGTCACCGGCGCCTGCGTGGTGGCCAGCAGCGGGTGGCCGGGTGGTGCGACGAAGACCAGCGGGTGCGGCGCAAAGGCCTCTGCGCGCGTGGCGATCTCGCGCGGCGGCCGGCCCATGATGGTGAGGTCGACCTCGCCGGTGTGCATCTGGGCCACCAGCTGTTCGCGGTTGCCCAGCACGCGCAGGCGCACGTCGATGCCGGGGTGGTCTTCGTGGAAGCGTGCCAGCAGGTGCGGCACGAAGTACTTCGCCGTGCTGACCATGCCGATGGTCAGCAGCCCACGCTCGATGCGCTTCAGCCGCGCCATGGCGTCGTCGGCCTCCTTCAGCGCGGCCAGCAGGCGCTTGGCGTGCACCAGGAAGTACTCGCCCGCGGTCGACAGCGACACCGTGCGGCCATGGCGGTCGAAGAGCGGCAGCCCCACCTGCGACTCCACCTCCTTGATCTGCATGCTCACCGCCGGCGGCGTGAGGTGCAGGGTTTCGGCGGCGCGGGCCATGCTGCCCAGGTCGGCGACCTCGGTGAAAACCCGAAGTTGGCGGAAGGTGATGTTCATGCGTCGGGTTTTGTTGATCAGGTTTTACTGATGCGTTCGCAAAGAAATTCTGACTGTCTCTTAATTCAGCCGAAGCCTATATTTCTTTCCACCCCGCCGTCAACCGCACCCCGCAAACAAGGAGCTCACGTGAACACACCCGTCGACGAAGGCGTCATCAAGGACCAGAAGAAGCGCTACAGCGCCGGCGTGCTCAAGTACCGTCAGATGGGTTACTGGGACGGCGACTACGTGCCCAAGGACACCGATGTCCTCTGCCTGTTCCGCATCACGCCGCAGGAAGGCGTGGACCCGATCGAGGCCGCCGCCGCCGTGGCGGGTGAGTCGAGCACCGCCACCTGGACGGTGGTGTGGACCGACCGCCTGACGGCCTGCGACAGCTACCGCGCCAAGGCCTACAAGGTCGAGCCCGTGCCTGGAACGCCGGGCCAGTTCATGGCCTGGGTGGCCTACGACCTGATCTTGTTCGAGGAAGGCTCGATCGCCAACATGACGGCCAGCTTGATCGGCAACGTCTTCAGCTTCAAGCCGCTGAAGGCCGCGCGTCTGGAGGACATCCGCATCCCGGTGGCCTACGTCAAGACCTTCAAGGGCCCGCCCACCGGCCTGGTGGTCGAGCGTGAACGCCTGGACAAGTTCGGCCGCCCGCTGCTGGGTGCCACCACCAAGCCCAAGCTCGGTTTGTCGGGCCGCAACTACGGCCGCGTGGTCTACGAAGGCTTGAAGGGCGGCCTGGACTTCATGAAGGACGACGAGAACATCAACTCGCAGCCCTTCATGCACTGGCGCGACCGTTTCCTGTACGTGATGGACGCGGTGAACAAGGCGAGTGCGGCCACCGGTGAAGTCAAGGGCAGCTACCTGAACGTCACCGCCGGCACGATGGAAGAGATGTACCGCCGCGCCGACTTCGCAAAGGAGCTCGGCAGCGTGATCGTGATGGTCGACCTGGTGATCGGCTACACCGCCATCCAGAGCATGGCCGAGTGGTGCCGCGCCAACGACATGATCATGCACATGCACCGGGCCGGCCACGGCACCTACACACGGCAGAAGAACCACGGCGTGAGCTTCCGCGTCATCGCCAAATGGTTGCGCCTGGCCGGTTGCGACCACCTGCACACCGGCACCGCCGTGGGCAAGCTGGAAGGCGACCCGATGACGGTGCAGGGCTACTACAACGTCTGCCGCGACAGCCTGACCAAGGTCGACTACGCCCGCGGCATGTACTTCGAGCAGGACTGGGCCGACATGAAGAAGGTCATGCCGGTGGCCTCGGGCGGCATCCACGCCGGCCAGATGCACCAGCTGATCGACCTCTTCGGCGACGACGTCGTGCTGCAGTTCGGCGGCGGCACCATCGGGCACCCGGCGGGCATCCAGGCCGGTGCCGTGGCCAACCGCGTGGCGCTCGAATGCATGGTGAAGGCGCGCAACGAAGGCAAGGACATCGCCAACGAGGGGCCGGACATCCTGCGCAAGGCGGCACAGTCCTGCACGCCGTTGAAGCAGGCGCTCGACACCTGGGGCGAGATCAGCTTCAACTACGCGCCCACCGACACCAGCGACTTCGCACAGACCCCGACGGCCGCCTGAAAGCGCTTGCGCTTCGGTGAAGGCTCATGTCGCGCAGCGACGTGACGCCGGAACCAACGACCCCTTTGAAGGAACCCACATCATGATGACCAACCCCACCGGCCGCATCACCCAGGGCCAGTTCAGCTTCCTGCCCGACCTCAGCGACGGGGAGATCAGCCTGCAGGTCGAGTACGGCCTGAAGAAGGGCTACGCCTGGAGCGTCGAGTACACCGACGACCCGCACCCGCGCAACACCTACTGGGAGATGTACGGCATGCCCATGTTCGACCTGAAGGACGCCGCGGGCGTGCTGATGGAGATGAACGCCTGCCGCAAGACCTTCCCCAACCACTACATCCGGCTGATGGCCTTCGACAGCACGCGCAACGTCGAGACCATCGCCATGAGCTTCATCGTCAACCGTCCCAAGACCGAACCCGGCTACGGCCTGGTGCGGCAGGAGGTGGGCGGCCGCAGCCTGCGCTACACGGTGCACAGCTACGCCACCGACAAGCCCGAGTCGGAACGCTACAGCGGCTGACGCGGCCCCACGCGCAGCGCACCATGGCCACGTCCATGTACTCCATCCCGGGCTCGCCGATGGCGTCGCAGGCACCGGCACCGGCGGCCCCGGCCGCGCCGGTGTCGACGGCACGCACCGTCAACGCCGTGCTGGCCGAGAGCCAGGTGCAGGACGTGATCGACGAGCTCGAGCGCGACCTCGTCGGCCTGGCGCCGGTGAAGCAGCGCATCCGCGACATCGCCGCGCTGCTGGTCATCGACAAGCTGCGCGCCAACCTCGGGGTGCAGGCCGCGGCCGGGGCCGACAAGCCCAGCCTGCACATGTGCTTCACCGGCAACCCCGGCACCGGCAAGACGACCGTGGCGCTGCGCATGGCGCAGCTGCTGCACCGCCTGGGTTACGTGCGCAAGGGGCACGTGGTCAGCGTGACGCGCGACGACCTCGTGGGCCAGTACATCGGCCACACCGCGCCCAAGACCAAGGAAGTGCTGAAGAAGGCGATGGGCGGCGTGCTCTTCATCGACGAGGCCTACTACCTCTACCGCCCCGAGAACGAGCGCGACTACGGCCAGGAATCGATCGAGATCCTGCTGCAGGTGATGGAGAACCAGCGCGACGACCTGGTGGTGATCCTGGCCGGCTACAAGGACCGCATGGACACCTTCTTCCAGAGCAACCCCGGCATGAGCAGCCGCATCGCGCACCACATCGACTTTCCCGACTACCAGCAGGACGAACTGCTGCAGATCGGTGAACGCATGGTGAACGGCATGCGCTACACCTTCGGCCCCGGCACCCGCGAGGTGCTGGCCGACTACCTGGCTCGGCGCAAGCAGCAGCCGCACTTTGCCAACGCACGCAGCGTGCGCAACGCGCTCGACCGCGCGCGGCTGCGCCAGGCCAGCCGCCTGTACGCCGACGGCGACCGAGAACTCACGGCCGAAGACCTGACGACGCTGCTGCCCGAGGACCTGCTGGCCAGCCGCGTCTTCGCGCAGACGCCCGCAGCCTGATCCCTTCGCCGACGCCTTCCATCCGCGCCGCACCACCACCGCAAGACACCCAAGGCCCCCGCGGCCACAAGAGACGGCCATGCCCCTGTCCAAGCGCCAGACCCTCACGCAGTACCTGATCGACCAGCGTCGCCGTTTCCCCGGGGCCAGCGGCGACCTCAACGCGCTGATCCTCGATGTGTCCATCGCGTGCAAGGCCATCGCGCGCGCGGTGGCCTTCGGTGAACTGGGCGAGGTCATGGGCGACGGCGCGGCCAAGGTCGGCGGTGACGTCAACGTGCAGGGCGAGGTGCAGAAGAAGCTCGACGTCGTCAGCAACCAGATGTTCATCGCCACGGCCGAGTGGTCGGGCCACCTGGCGGGCATGGCCAGCGAGGAGATGGACGCGCCGTACCAGATTCCGAAGGCTTACCCGCGCGGCAAGTACCTGCTGGTCTTCGACCCGCTGGACGGCAGCAGCAACATCGACGTCAACGTCAGCGTCGGCAGCATCTTTTCCATCCTGCGTGCACCGCAGGACGTGATCGACAGCGGCCGCGACGTGAACGAGGCCGACTTCCTGCAGCCCGGTGCCACGCAGGTGGCCGCCGGCTACGCGCTCTACGGGCCGGTGACGATGCTGGTGCTGACGGTGGGCAACGGCGTCGTCGGCTTCACGCTCGACCCCAACCTGGGCGAGTTCAAGGTCACGCACCCGAAGATCACGGTACCGGCCGACACGCACGAATTTGCCATCAACAGCAGCAACACGCGCTTCTGGGAAGCGCCGATCAAGCGCTACGTCGACGAGTGCCTGGCCGGCAAGACCGGCCCGCGCGGCAAGGACTTCAACACCCGCTGGATCGCCAGCATGGTGGCCGAAGCGCACCGCATCCTGATGCGCGGCGGCGTCTTCATGTACCCCCGCGACACGAAAGACCCGAAGAAGCCCGGCCGCTTGCGCCTGCTCTACGAGGCCAACCCCATCGGCTTCATCATGGAGCAGGCCGGCGGCCGTGCCAGCACCGGGCGCGTGCCGGTGCTGGAGGTCAAGCCCACCGAACTGCACCAGCGCATCGGCCTGGTCTTCGGCAGCAAGAACGAGGTCGAGCGCATCGAGCGTTACCACCGCGAGACCACGGCACCCGACAGCGCCAGCCCGCTGTTCACCGAGCGCAGCCTGTTCAGAGATTGACGCGCCGCCGGCCCGCCACGCCACCACTTCCCATCCTCCAGAGAACGACCATGTCCCACCGCCATCCGATCATCGCGATCACCGGCTCGTCGGGCGCCGGCACCACCTCGGTGACGCGCACCTTCGAGAACATCTTCCGCCGCGAAGGCGTGACGGCCGCCGTCATCGAAGGCGACAGCTTCCACCGCTTCGACCGCAAGGAGATGAAGGCCAAGGCGGCCGAAGCCGAGAAGGTGGGCAACAAGCACTTCAGCCATTTCGGCCCCGAGAACAACCTCTTCGCCGAACTCGAGCAGCTGTTCGCCAGCTATGCCGAGACCGGCAGCGGCAAGCGCCGCAAGTACCTGCACGACGACGAGGAAGCCGCGCCTTACAAGCAGCCGCCAGGCACCTTCACCCCTTGGGAAGACGTGCCCGCGGGCACCGACTTGCTGTTCTACGAGGGCCTGCACGGCGCCGTGATCACGCCCGAGGTCAATATCGCCAAGCACCCCGACCTGCTGATCGGCGTCGTGCCCGTCATCAACCTCGAGTGGATCCAGAAACTCTGGCGCGACAAGAGCAAGCGCGGCTACAGCACCGAGGCCGTGACCGACACCATCCTGCGCCGCATGCCCGACTACGTGCACTACATCTGCCCGCAGTTCGAGCACACGCACGTCAACTTCCAGCGGGTGCCCTGCGTGGACACCAGCAACCCCTTCATCGCACGCGAGATTCCGGCGGCCGACGAGAGCATGGTCGTCATCCGCTTTGCCAAGCCCAAGGGCATCGACTTTCCCTACCTGCTGCAGATGATCGACGGCAGCTTCATGAGCCGCGCCAACACCGTGGTGGTGCCGGGCGGCAAGATGGAACTCGCCATGCAGCTCATCTTCACGCCCTTCATCTGGCGCATGATGGAAAGGCGCACGCGCGCCTTGGGCGCGCTGTGATGGGCCACGCCATGGGAGCACTCTGATGGCCAGCAACTCCACGACGCAGATCCTGCGCGGCAGCGCAGGGGCCACCGACGTGCGCGCCAACGCGCTGCGTGCGCTGGCGATGGACGGCGTGCAGGCCGCCAACAGCGGCCACCCCGGCGCGCCGATGGGCATGGCCGAGATGGCCACGGCGCTGTGGGCAGCCGGCGTGCTGCGCCACAACCCCGCCAACCCGCACTGGGCCGACCGCGACCGTTTCGTGCTCTCCAACGGCCACGCGTCGATGCTGCTTTACGCGCTGCTCAACCTCAGCGGCTACGCGCTGCCGATGGACGAACTCAAGCGCTTCCGTCAACTCCACAGCAAGACCCCGGGTCACCCCGAGGTCGATGTCACCCCCGGCGTGGAAACCACCACCGGCCCGCTGGGGCAGGGCCTGGGCAATGCCGTCGGCATGGCGCTGGCCGAGCAGCTGCTGGCACGCGAGTTCAACCGCCCCGGCTACGAGATCGTCGACCACCGCAGCTACGTCTTCCTGGGCGACGGCTGCCTGATGGAAGGCATCAGCCACGAGGTGTGCTCTCTCGCCGGCGTGTGGGGGCTGAACAAGCTCGTCGCGCTGTACGACGACAACGGCATCAGCATCGACGGCCCGGTCGACGGCTGGTTCCGCGACGACACGCCGGCGCGCTTCGCCGCCTACGGCTGGAACGTCATCGGGCCGATCGACGGCCACGATGTGCGCGCTGTCGGCAGCGCGCTGGAAGAGGCGCAGGCCAGCACCGACAAGCCCACGCTCATCGTCTGCCGCACCACCATCGGCCAGGGCTCACCGGCACGTGCCGGCACCGCCAGGGCGCATGGCGAACCGCTGGGCGCCGAAGAGATCGCGAAGACCCGTGCCGCCATCGGCTGGCCGCACGCGCCCTTCGAGATCCCGGCCGGCGTGCGCGCGATGTGGGACGCCACCGAGGTCGGCCAGGCGCGTGAGACGGGCTGGAAGGCGCGTTTTGCGGCCTACCGTGCCGAGTACCCGGCCGAGGCCGCCGAGTTCGAGCGCCGCATGGCAGGTGACCTGCCGGCCGACTTCGAGACGCTGGTGCATCAGGCCATCGCCGCTTTCGGCGACAAGCCCGAGGCCGTGGCCTCGCGCAAGAGTTCGCAGAAGGTGCTGGCCGCGCTGGCGCCCCAGGTGCCCGAGATGCTGGGTGGCAGCGCCGACCTCACGGGCAGCAACCTGACCGACTTTCCCGGCTGCGAGCACCGCCACATCAGCTACGGCGTGCGCGAGTTCGGCATGGCCGCCATCATGAACGGCGTCGCGCTGCACGGTGGCCTGCTGCCTTATGGCGGCACCTTCCTGACCTTCAGCGACTACAGCCGCAATGCCATCCGCATGGCCGCGCTGATGAAGAAGCGCGTGATCCACGTCTTTACCCACGACAGCATCGGCCTGGGCGAGGACGGCCCCACGCACCAGAGCATCGAGCACGTACCCTCGCTGCGCCTGATGCCCAACCTGGATGTCTGGCGCCCGGCCGATACCATCGAGACCGCGGTGGCCTGGGCCAGCGCACTGCGCCGCACGGACGGCCCCGCGGCGCTGGCGCTGTCGCGCCAGGTGCTGCCGGTGGCCACGACCCCGGCGCACGCCGACGCCATCGCGCGCGGCGGCTACGTGCTCGGCGAAGCGGCCGGCGGGGCCCCGCGCGCAGTGCTCATCGGCACGGGCTCGGAGCTGCAGCTGGCACTGAAGGCACAGGCCTTGCTGGCCGAGCAGGGCGTGCCCGTGCGCGTGGTGTCGATGCCCTGCACCAGCGTATTCGACCGTCAGGACGGCGCCTACCAGGACGCCGTGCTGCCGCGCGGCCTGCCGGCGGTGGCGGTGGAAGCGGCGCAGCCCGACTTCTGGCGCAAGTACGTCGGCCGCGAAGGCGGCGTGGTGGGCATCAACAGCTACGGTGAATCGGCCCCGGCCGGCGCGCTCTACAAACACTTCGGCATCACCGCCGAGGCCGTGGTGGCCGAGACGCATCGCTGCCTGGCGGCCCCCAAGACGGCTTGAGACGCGGCGATGCTGCGTGCGCTGATCTGGGACGTCGACGGCACGGTCGCCGAGACCGAGCGCGACGGCCACCGCATCGCCTTCAACCAGGCCTTCGAGGCGCTGGGCCTGCCCTGGCACTGGGACGTGGCGCATTACGGCCAGTTGCTGCTCGTCACCGGCGGGCGCGAACGCCTGCTGCACGACATGGCCACGCGCGCCGACGCACCGGCCGGCGTGCCGGCACGCGAGGCGCTGGCGCGTGAGCTGCACCGCGTCAAGAACGCGACCTATGCCGACCTGGTGGCGCAGGGCGGCATCACGCCGCGGCCCGGCGTGCGGCGCCTGGTGGATGAGTGCCGCGCCGCAGGGGTGGCGCTGGCCGTGGCCACCACCACCAGCCGCAGCAACGTCGATGCGCTGTTCGCCAGCATCTGGGGCGCGGACTGGCAAGGCCACTTCGGCACCGTCGTCTGCGCCGAGGACGCACCAGTGAAGAAGCCGCACCCGCAGGCCTACCTGCTGGCACTGCAGCGCCTGGGCGTGGCCGCGCACGAGGCCTTTGCGCTGGAGGATTCACCCGGTGGCCTGGCGGCGGCCCGCGCGGCCGGGCTGGCCTGCGGCGTGACGAAGAGCGTCTACTTCGCCGATGCCGCCTTCGACGGTGCGGCCTGGGTGCACGACGACCTCGACGCAGCCCCGGCCATGACCCTGAGACAACTGCAGGACACGCTTGCTGGCACCATCACAGCTTCCTGAAGCCCACCGAGGCCTGCCCCATGAAATCGAAGTCCACCGGCGCCCTGACACCCTTCGTTGCCGCCTCGGCAGTGCTCTTCGCCCTGGCCGCCACGGCCGCCCTGCTCGCGCGGCCCGCGCACGCCCAGACCATGGCGCAAGCGCAGCCTGCCGCCGCCACCGCCGCCTGCCCGGCGCTGCTGCAGCACAGCTTTCCCCGGCTGCAGGACGAAAGGCCGCAGAACCTGTGCCAGTACGCCGGCAAGGTGCTGCTGGTCGTGAACACCGCCAGCAAGTGCGGCTTCACGCCGCAGTACGAAGGGCTGGAGGCGCTGCACACGAAGTACGGGCCGCAGGGCCTCGTGGTGCTGGGCTTTCCCAGTGGCGACTTCGGCGGACAGGAACTGGAGGACGCCAAGGCCATCGCCGATTTCTGCTTCAACACCTATGGCGTGAAGTTCCCGATGTTCGGCAAGAGCTCGGTCAAGGGCGCCGCCGCCAACCCGCTTTTCGTTCAACTGGCCAAGGCCACCGGCAAGGCGCCGGGCTGGAACTTCCACAAGTACCTGATCGGCCGCGACGGCAAGCCGCTGGGCAGCTACGACAGCAACGTCACGCCCACCGGCGCCACGTTGGTGGCGCAGATCGAGAAGGCGCTGGCTGCGAAGTAGTGCACCGCAGCCAAGGCGGTTGACGCACCCAGGCGCCCGGCGATGCAGGGTTGAACAGTGCACCGGCGCGGCGCGCAGGCTTAGCGCGCGCTGGTGCGCCAGGCGCCTGCCGCGCCGCGCAGGCGCTGCGACAGGTGCCGCGCCACGTTGCGGTGCAGCCGGATGGCCAGCTCGGGGTGGCTGCGGCCCAGCGCGTCGAGGGCGTCGAGCGTGAGCGCGTGCACGTCGGTGGGTGCATCGGCCACCGCGCTGGCCGTGCGGCCGCCACCGTCGAGCATCGCCGTCTCGCCGATCATCATGCCCGGCGAGACGCTGAGATAGCGCTGCGTGCGGCCGGCCCGGTCGGGCGCGCTGAGGATGCTCACCGAGCCCCGGCTCAGCACATAGAGCCGGTCACCCGGCTCACCTTCGGCGAACAGGACCTCGCCGGTCTCCAGGTGCCTGGGCAGCAGCCGCGCGGCGACCACCGCCACCTCCGTGGTGTCCAGGCCCGCCAGCAACGATGCCTCGGCCAGCGGCACCTCGGCCATCGCACGCACGTCGCCGGCACCCTCGGTCTGGGTGAGCAGGTGCTGTTCGGCGGCCTCGATGGCACGGTCGGCGTCGGGCCAGTGCGTCAGCGCCGGCCCGAAGGTCTGCAGGGCCAGCGCAGGCGCCGAGCCCTCGCTCAGCCCCGCCAGCTCGACCAGGATGCCGCGCCCGCGGGCCCGCCCCACGACACTCTGCACGGCCATGGCACCCGACTCGTCGATGGCGTTCACCCGGCGCAGGTCGAGCACCAGGCAGCGGCAGCCCGCGTCCAGCGCGTCGGCCTCGTCGAGCAGCCGGTCGCCGCTGCCGAAGAACAGCGCGCCGTCGAGTTCGAAGACGACGATGCCCTCGCGCAGCGGGCGCAGCCGCGCCTCGACGGACGCCGGGTAGATGCGCCGCGACGGCCGCGCCGACGCCAGGTAACGGTCGTGCACCAGCGAGCGGTTCATGCGCCAGGCGAAGGCCAACAGCGACAACAGCACGCCCAGCCCGATGCCCGCGGGCATGCCCTTCCACAGCGTGGTGCCGACGACCAGTGCCGTCACGCCCAAGCCCAGCGCGAGATCGCGTGAGCGGTCGCCGGCCCACCAGCGTGCCAGCAGCCGGCCCGTCCAGCGGTCGGCCAGGCCCAAGGCCACCACCAGCATCACGCCAGCCAGCACCGGCAGCGGCAGCACGGCCAGCAAGGGGCCACCCGCCACGTACAGCAAGCCCAGCGCCGCCGCGCCCACCAGCGCGGCGGGTCGGCCGCGCCCGCCCGCCTGCACGGTCGCCAGGGCCCGCGTGCGGGTGGCTGCCAGCGGCAGGCCGCCGAACAGGCCGCAGGCCATGTTGGCGCAGCCCACGGCGATCAGTTCGCGCCGGGGTTTGTGCCGGTCGTTGAACAGCTGGTCCATCGCACGCAGGTTCAGCGACGACTCCAGGGCACCCAGGGCGGCCAGTGCCAGCGCGGTCACCAGCACCGGTGCGGCGTTGTCCTGCAGCAGGGCGAAGCCGGACGGTGACAGCAGCGGCAGCAGGGCCGGGGGCCAGGGCCAGGCAGAAGGCAGCTGGCCGATGTTGGCGCCGAGCGACGGCGCGCCACCCAGCGCGGAGCACAACGCGTGCACCGCCGTGCCGGCCAGCAGCCCCAGCAAGGGCGCGGGCAGCCGCGGCCAGCCCCGCGCGAGCAGCCAGATGCCGACTGCCGTGCCCAGACCCAGCGCCAGCGCCCACGGATGGGCCAGGCGCAGGGTGTCGAAGCCGGGCCGGGACCCCAGCGGCAGGTCGAGCAGCAGCGGCAGCTGCGACAGCACGATGAGCAGTGCGGCACTGTTCATGAAGCCCGCCAGCACCGGCTGCGGCACGACACGGGCCAACCGCGCCAGGCCCAGCTGGGCAAACCCGACCTGGAGCGCGCCGCTGAGCAGCAGCGCCAGCCCGCACAGGGCGACGATGCCCTGCACGCCGGCACCGGTGCCTGGTGCCAGCCGCGGATCGGTCGCCAGCTGGGCGACGAGGGCGGCGAGCGTCAGCGCGGTGGCCGAGGTCGGCCCCGATACCGGCAGGCGGGTGCGGCTGAAGGTGGCATGCAGCAGGGCGCCGAGACCGGCGGTCACGAACGCGGCATAGATGCCGACCTGCGGTGCCACCGCGCCCAGCGATGCAAAGGCCAGCAATCCCAGGGTGAGCACCACCGGCAGCACGGCCAGCGCGCCCGCGCCGCCGGCCAGCGTTTCGCGCGCCCAGCCTGCGCCCGGCCCGTCAGAGCCTCGCCTCAGCGCCGCACCTTCCCGTCGCCCGTCAGCATCGACAGCTCGACGAAGCTCGAGCCGCGCCGGTTGCGCGGGCCGAAGCTCACCGCGTAGCCGCCGACATCGAATCGCTGCAGCGACTCCAGCCCGTTGACCAGCCCGTCACGCGTGGCGCCGCCGCCGCGCCGCAGCCCTTCGGCCAGCACCTTGGCGCAGACATAACCCTCCATGCTGGAGTAGTTGGCCGTGGCGTCGCCGCCGGCGCGTTTCACCGCGTCGAGGTATTCGCGGGCGATCGCCGTCGTCGTCGTGTAGGGAAAGGGCATGACCTGGCTGACGACCACACCCAGGCCGTCCTTGCCCAGTTCGTCGGCCAGCGCCTGCGTGCCGACGAAGCTGACGTTGTAGAAGGTGCCGCCGTAGCCGGCCTTGCGCGCCTCGCGGATGAAGGCGGCGCAGCCCTTGTAGGCGCCGATCTGCACCACGGCGTCGGGCCGCGTGGGCACGATGGCCTGCACGGCGGCGGCCACGTCGACGGTGTTGCGCTCCACCAGCCCGACGCCCGTAGGCTGCAGGTTCTGCAGCTTCAATGCGCGGTTGACGCCGTCCAGCCCGGCCTGGCCGTAGCTGTCGTTCTGGCGGAAGACGGCAATGCGCTTCAGGCCCAGGTTGGTCAGCTGCTTGACGATGAGCGCCGTCTCGTCGTAGTACGACGCACGGACGTGGAAGATGTTGCGGCTGAAGGGCTCGCGCAGCGCCTCGGCACCGGTGAACATGCCCAGCAGCGGCACCTCGCTGGCGTTGACCAGCGGCAGCGCCGCCAGCCCGGTGGGCGTGCCGACGTAGCCGAAGAGCGCAAACACGTCCTCGGCGATCAGGGCCCGGGTGTTGGCGGCGCAGCGCTCGGGCTCGTAGCCGTCGTCCAGCGCCTTGATCTCGACCGTGCGGCCGCCCACGCCCCCTTCGGCGTTCAGGCGATCGAAGTACAGGCGCGCGCCGCGGTTCATCTGGATGCCCAGCTGCGCCGCCGGGCCGGTGAGTGCGCAGCTCTGGCCCAGCACGATGCGGCGCCCGCCCTGGGCCAGCGCAGGTGCGGCCAGCGTGGCGGCGGCGGCGCCGGCCAGGTGCTTCAGCGTCTGTCGGCGTGTGCTCATGCCCGGCAAACCCGACCCGTGCTCACTTCAGCGACTCGATGAGATCGACGTACTCCTGCATCGCGTCGTCGGTGCTCTTGCCCTTCACCGCGGCCCAGGCGTCGTACTTGGCGCGGCCCACCAGGTCGGTGAAGCCGGGGCGCTTGCCGTCGACGTCGCCCTCGGTGGCCTGCTTGTACAGCGAATAGATCCTCAGCAGCGTCATGTTGTCGGGCTTCTCCGGCAACTGCTTGCTGGCGGCGACGGCGGCTTCGAAGGCGGCTTTGAGATTGGCCATGGTGCGTGCTCCCCGTGGGTGAAAATCCTTGGTTGACGGGGTGCATGTTACCCAGCATCGTCCCCCGGCCCTCACAGAACGTATCCGCCAGGAGTTCCCTCATGTCCGTTGCCGCAGAACGCATGTCGCGGGTCGATACCGCGTGGCTGCGCATGGACAACGAGGTCAACCTGATGATGATCGTCGGCGTGTGGCTGCTCACGCCGGCGCTGACGCTGCAGACGCTGCGTGAACGTGTCGAATCGCGGCTGCTGAAGTACGACCGGTTTCGCCAGAAGACGGTGGTCGATGCGACGGGGGCTTCGTGGGTGGCCGACGAGGCCTTCGACATCGACCACCACGTCAAGCCCATCGCGCTGGCACGCGAAAAGGGCCAGAGCGATCGCGACGCGCTGAAGGCGCTGTGCGGCGAACTGGCCACGACGCCGCTGGACCACACGCGGCCGCTGTGGCAATTCCACTTCATCGAGCACTACGAAGGCGGCAGCGCGGTGGTGGTGCGCATCCACCACTGCATCGGCGACGGCATCGCGCTGACTGCGGTGGTGTTGTCCATCACCGACGGCGGCAACGACCCGCCCAGGCGCCGCCGCCGTGCGCCTTTGGAAGACACCCACGAAGGTGACTGGCTGGCCGACGCCGTGCTCAAGCCGCTGACCGAGCTGACGGTGAAGGCCATCGGCATGTACGGCAGCGGCATCGCCAAGTCGCTGGAACTGCTGTCGCACCCGGGTGAGCCGGCGCAGGGCAGCGCCGAGATGGTGCGCACCGGCGCGCAGGTGCTGAAGGACGTGGCCGCCTTCGCGCTGATGCCCGACGACTCGCCGACCCTGCTGAAGGGCAAGCCGATGGGCCGCAAGGTGGTGGCCTGGAGCGAGCCGATACCGCTGGACGTGGTGAAGATTGTCGGCAAGGCGCTGAACTGCTCGGTCAACGACGTGCTGCTGGCCTGTGCCGCCGGCGCCATCGGCGGCTACCTGGCCGAGCGCGGTGACGACCCCACCGGCAAGGAGATCCGCGCCATGGTGCCGGTGAACCTGCGCCCGCTGGAAGACGCGTGGAAGCTGGGCAACCGCTTCGGCCTGGCACCGCTGGTGCTGCCCATCGGCATCAGCAACCCGGTGGAACGTGTCTACGCCGTGCACGCGCGCATGGCCGAGCTCAAGGGCAGCTACCAGCCGCTGCTGGCCTTTGCGATCCTGGCCATGACGGGCCTGTTCATCAAGCCGGTGCAGGACGCCGTGCTGGGCCTGTTCGCGAAGAAGACCACCGCGGTGATGACCAACGTGCCCGGCCCGGCCACGCAGCTGACGCTGTGCGGCAGCACGATGCGGCAGAGCATGTTCTGGGTGCCGGCTTCGGGCGAGGTGGGCATGGGCCTGAGCATCCTGAGCTACGGCGGCGGTGTGCAGTTCGGCCTCATCACCGACGCCAAGCTCTGCCCCGACCCCGACAACATCATCCAGCGCTTCGCCCCCGAGTTCGAGAAGCTGCTGCTGGTGTCGCTGATGCTGCCCTGGGGCGGGCCCGAAATCGAGTAGCACCGCCGCAATCCCAACGCCATCGAACACGAAGGACCGCAGACCATGGCCATCACCGTCGACATCGACCTCGGCTACGAATTCACCGTCAAGGCGCCGATCAAGGAAGTCTTCGACCTCGTGTCCGACGTGCCGAAGTCGGCCAGCCACTTTCCCAAGGTCGACAAGCTCACCGACCTGGGGCAGGGTGTCTACCGCTGGGCGATGCAGAAAGTGGGCACGCAGCAGGTGAACATCCAGACCGTCTACGCCAGCAAGTACGTGGCCGACCGCAAGAAGGGCACGGTGGTCTGGACGCCGGTGAAGGGCGAGGGCAATGCGCTCGTCAGCGGCAGCTGGAAGCTGGCCGAGACGAAGAAGGGCACGGCCATCGAGTTCAAGGTCTTCGGCACCGTCGACGTGGCGCTGCCGGGGCTCATGAAGATGGTGGTGGTGCCCATCGTCGCCGGGGAATTCGAGAAGCTCGTCGAGAAGTACATCGACAATCTCATCAAGCATTTCGGCGGAGAGATTTAACCCCCCAAGCCCGCTAGCGCTCGCTACCCCCCGAGGGGGCCGTCCGCCAACGGCCCGGCAGAGCCGGTTCCGTGGCGGGAAGCTTGGTCGGTGCGCCAGCGTCCATCATCGGTCGAAGACCACACATCACGGCAGTCACTACTCAACATGGACCTCTCCCGCTTCCCCCGCCGCCGCTACACCCCCTTCCACACGCCGATCGAGCCGCTGCCACGTTTCAGCGCCGCACTCGCCACCAGCTGCCCCGGCGGCCGTGGCCCCGAGGTCTGGGTCAAGCGCGACGACATGCTGGGCCTCTTCCCCGGCGGCAACAAGACACGCAAGCTCGAGTTCCTGGTGGCCGACGCGCTGGCCCAGGGTGCCGACACGCTGATCACCTGCGGCGCACCGCAAAGCAACCACTGCCGCATCACGCTGGCCGCGGCGGTGAAGGAAGGGCTGCAGTGCCGCTTCGTCATCGAGGAACGGGTGCCCGGCAGCTTCCATGAAGATGCCAGCGGCAACCACTTCATGTTCCGCCTGATGGGCGTGGAAGCGCTCAGCGTCGTGCCCGCCGGCACCGCCATGGCGCCGGCAATGCAGGCCATGGCCGACGAGCTGGCGGCGCTGGGGCGCAAGGGCTACATCATTCCCGGCGGCGGCAGCAACGCGCTCGGTGGCCTGGGCTACGTGGCCTGCGCGCAGGAACTGCAGCAGCAGACGTTCGAGCAGGGCCTGAGTTTCGACCAGGTCATCGTCGGCTCGGGCAGTTCGGGCACGCATGGCGGGCTGCTGGCCGGTTTCCTCGGCAACCGCATTGCCATCCCCATCACCGGCATCGGCGTCAGCCGCGACCCCGCCGACCAGGACCCGCTCGTGCACAAGGAAGCACAGGCCGTGTGCGACCTGCTGGGGCTGGGCATGACCGTGCCGCGCGAGAAGGTGGTCAGCGTGGGCGGTTACTGGCAGCCCAAGTATTCGATGCCCAACGCCCGCATGGTGGAAGCCGTGCAGCTGGCCGCGCGCACCGAAGGCCTGCTGCTCGACCCCGTCTACACCGGCAAGGTGATGGCCGGGCTGATCGGCCTGGCGCGTGAAGGCTGCCTGCGCGCCGGCGAGCGGGTGCTGTTCCTGCATACCGGCGGACTGCCTTCGCTGCACGAATACGAAGGCGTGGTGCTGGGCACCACCGAAGTTGCGCCCTGAACTCGCGAGCGCATCCATCTTCGTCAAGACACTTGCCGCTGCGGGCGCCCTGCTCCGGGTCGGGCAGCGCCTACCGCGGCATCGATGGGCCGTCTGTGCGAACTTGCACACTCCCCATCCCATGGTCTCGGGAGCCACATAAAGACATCTAAACTGAATCTTTTGCGTTGCGTTTGGCGGCTGCCGTTCAGGGATCTTCCTTGGCGCCTTTGACCTTGGAGCTGAACGGATGGATCGGATGTTCCGGTTTGGTGAGGCCACCTTCTGGCCCGATAGACATCTGTTGACCGTCGCAGGCCTGCCATGCCGCCTGGGCTCGCGCGCCATCGAATTGCTCAAGCTGCTTGTGCAGAGCCAGGGCGAACTGCTGGGCAGACGTCACCTGCTCGACGCCATCTGGCCCGACGCTGCGGTCGATGACAACAACCTCGCGGTGCAGATCGCCAATGTGCGCAAGGTGCTGGGCGCCGACGCGATCGCGACCGTGGCACGCCAGGGCTATCGCTTCTGTCTGCCCGTGGTGCAAACACACACCACGCCGCCGCGCAGTGGCACCACGGTCGATGTTTCGCCCCGGCCTGCACTGCCGCATGCACTGAACCGCTACATCGGTTTCGAGGCTGAACGTGCGGGCCTGGTCCAGCGCCTGCAGCGTACGCGGCTGCTGACATTGACGGGCATGGGCGGCAGCGGCAAGACCCGGCTGGCGATCGAGGTCGCACGCGAAGCCGCGGCCTCGTTTAGCGACGGCGTCTGCTTTGCCGACCTGGCACCGCTCTTGACGTCCAGGGATCTGTCCCGCACCGTGGCCACGGCGCTCGGCCTGCGCGAGGACACGGCGGTCGACGCCGATCAGGCCATGCTGCGCCACCTGGTGGACCAGCATTGCCTGCTGGTGCTCGACAACTGCGAGCACATCGTCGGCAGCTGCGCCGAACTGGCCGAGCGGCTGCTGAATGCGGCGCCACGGTTGCACATCCTGGCCACCAGCCGGGTGAGCCTGGGTGTGCCGGGCGAAGAGATCGTGATCGCGCGCACGATGCGCGTGCCTGCGCCTTCGCTTGCGCCAGTCGGAGGTGAAGGGTTGCGCGAGCTGCTCGGCTTCGAGGCCATCGACCTCTTCGTCAGCCACGCCAGGCAGGCTGCCGCGGAGTTCGAACTGGACGCCGACAACGCCGCCGACGTGGTGGAGATCTGCCGCCAGCTGGACGGCATCCCGCTGGCGCTGGAGTTGGCCGCTGCGCGCGTGCGGACGATGACGGTCGCGCAGATCGCAGGCAAGCTGGACCTGCGTTTCCGCCTGCTGACCAGGTCCAGCAAGCTGCCCACGCGCCACCAGACGCTGCTGGGGACGTTGCTGTGGAGCTATGAACAACTGAGCCCGGGCGAGCAGGACCTGCTGCAGAGCCTGTCGGTCTTTGCCGGTGGCTGCACCCTGGCCGCTGCGGCTGCGGTGGCCGGCCGGAGCGACGAGGTCGAGGTCGGCGACATGCTGCACACGCTGGTCGACAAGTCGCTGCTGCTCGTTGAACGCCAGTATCCGCAGCCACGCTATCGCCTGCTGGAGACCGTGCGTCACTTCGCGCGCGACCGCGCACAGGAGGCAGGCACCGCAGCCGGACTTGCGCGCCGGCACCTCGACCACTTCCTGCGCCAGGCGCAGGCGCAGAACGAGGCGCTGGCCGGCCGTGCGGTGCAGCAGGCGATGGCCACGTTGCATGAGGAACATGCAAACCTGGATGCGGCCCAGCTCGGATGCGACGCCACCGATCACCATGGGGCACTCGGCATCGAGCTCGCGAATGCGATGCGTCGTTTCTGGATCGTCAGCGGCCAGTACGCGCGCGGGCGGCAGTTCTTCGCCGTGGCCCTGGCTCGCACCACGCCTGCGCCGGTCTCGCGCGGGCGCGCGCTGGCGGTGTTCGGCATGGCCCAGTTGTGGCACTTCAGCGGCCACCTGGGCCAGGCCTGGGCCCTGGTGCAAGAAGCCACCACGGCGGCCCGCGCGCTCGACGACCGCAAGTTGCTGGTGGTCGTGCTGGATCTGTGCCGAGCGGTGCAGTTGCGCCAGGCCAACCTGCCCGGCGCCCGGGCCAGCACCGAGGAAGCGCTGCACCTGGCCCGGGAGCTGGGTGACACCTACCTGAGGGGCATCACCTTGCTGGGCCTGGGCGAACAGCAGCGCGAGGAAGGGGCCTTCGAAGCGGCGCTGCAGACCTTCGAGCTGGCCCACGACGAGATGCAGCGCCACGGCAACGTGGCCAACCTGGGGCTGCCGGCGCGCAACATGGCGGCGCTGCATGCGGTGATGGGCCGCATGGCGCATGCCCGGGCGGCGCTTGCCGAGGCCTACCGCCATGGCGAGTCGGCGGGTGTGCACCACCGTGCCGAGCAAAACCTGAGCGTGGCCGCCCGCCTTTCCGCCGCCTGCGGTCACTGGGCGCTGGCCGCGCGTGTGCAGGGGGCGCTGGACAGCTACTGCGAAGAGATCGGCGCGCAGGTGGCAGCCACGGCGGCCTGTCTGGCGCGCTGGGAGGACAAGCCGCGGCAGCAGCTGGGTGAGCCTGTCTATGCGCTGCACTACCAGAACGGGCGCAGCCTGACCCTGGCCGCGGTGACGTCAGAGGTGCGGGCCTGGTTGGCCGCCCCGGTGCCTGCAGCGCCCGCCCAGCCGGTGGCCAGGGCCGCCGGAGGCGGGCTGCTGACGCCGCGCGAAATGGAACTGCTCGATCTGGTGGCGCGCGGCTTCAACTACACCGACGCGGCTGGGTTCCTGGGGCTCTCGCTGTCGACGGTGCGCACCCACGCTCGCAATGTCTACGCCAAGCTCGAGGTGCACAACAAGACAGAAGCCGTCTACGAGGCGCGCCAGTTGGGGCTGCTGGTCTAGGCGCGGCGGCCGACCGGTGGCCGCCGGTGCATGCCGCCCCTTTGCGTCCTGCGCGTTCTGCGCACTCCTGCACGTTTGCGCGATCTTCACGATCAGGCATGGCCTGCCGCCGCGGCCGCCGGTGCCTGCACCACGCTATCGCGCTCCTGTCGGCTCCTCACTGTTGGGTATGCGCGGCGGAAGGGCGCCGGAAAGAATCCGCCTCGCGTGGCTAGGGCTGCGCGCCACGACGGGCATCGTCGACGGATCCATGGCAAGAAAAGAGACCGCATGTCCAAATCACTGTCAGTGCTGAGCTTCGCGGTGGCCTTGGCCGCCACCCTGACCGCTTGCGGAGGAGGCGGCGGCGCCGACACCGCGGCACCTGCCCCCACACCCACGCCTCCACCGCCGGCCACCTCGGTCACGCTGACCGGCATCGCGGCGCGCGGCGCGGCGCTGGCCGGCGCAGCCGTCAACATCAAGTGCGCAGGCGGCAGCGGCAGCGCCACGACCAGTGTCAGCGGCGCCTACACGGTAGCCATCACCAGCGCCAGCCTGCCCTGCGCCTTCCAGGTCACCGGCACCGACGGCACGGTGCTGCATTCGCTGCGCGCAGGCACCGAGAACACCGGCAGCTTCAACGTCAACATCACGCCGCTGACCGAACTGGTGGTGGCCAGCGCCGCAGCCACCGCGCCGGCAACTTTCTTCAGTGGCTACGCAGCCGCCTCGGCGCCGAATGCCGCTGCCGTGACGCAGGCGATCGCCAGCGTGCGCACCGCGCTTGCCAGCGTGACGATCGACCTGAGCGGCGTGAACCCGATCAGCGACACGCTGGTGGCGGCCAGCGCCGGCACGGCCGGCAACGCCCTCGACCAGAAGATCGACGCCCTGGGCGCTGCGCTGACCGCGGCGCAGACCACGCTGGCCCAGTTGAGCACGGCGTTGGTCGCCAACCCGACCTCCAGCGCCCCGGTGGCGACGATCCTGCAGCCCGTGGCCGGCGGCTGCGCCTGGTTGCGCAGCGGCAAGTACCGCATGATCAACCCGTCCGAGCCCGACCCGCTGTGGCGTGCCCATGTGCTGGACCTGAACGCGGCGACGCTGAAGGCGACGCTGTTCGACGGCAGCGTGGTTACGTTCACTGACGCGGGCAGCTGCAAGTTCACGACCGAGGATGCCCAGGAGAGGACCACCGTCGTGGTCTCATCGGCCGGCGTGCTGATGGTGCAGAGCCAGTCGAAGACCAATGCGGCCGATGTCAACGTCACCGTCGGGCTGCCCGAGCAGTCGCTGCCGGTGGCCGACTTCGCAGGCACCTGGAACGTGGCGATCTGGCAGAGCGCCAGCGGCACGTCGCTGACCGACGTCTACGCCGAGACACTGGAGATCACCCTCAACAGCAGCGGCGCGATCACATCCCTGTCGGCCTGCGAGGGCCTGTCCGCCTGCGTCGTCGAACCCGGCAACGCCGGCACGATCACGGTCAGTGCGACCGATGGCGGCTTCAACCTGGTTGATCAAGGCACAGTCGTCGGTCGCTTCTTCCTGTTCAAGAACGCCGCGGGCCGGCCGGTCTTCGTCGGCGCGATGAATGAAGACGGCAGCACACTGGTCGGCACGCCCAAGCAGTCGGTGGGCGCGCTGCCGACGGTCGGGGCTGTCTCCCAGTTCCGCGAACTGTCCCTGCGCGGCAACGACACCGTCGACCTGTGGGTCGACCAGTCGTCCACCGTGACCGCCGTCGACGCGGCGACCCGGTCGGTGACCCGCATGCGTGCATCTGACAGTCGCGTCGACACGCTGGGCTTCGACAAGCCGCGTGATGGCCTGCGCTACCGTGCCGCCAACAGCTGCACGACCAACGGGTCGCCCACCAACTGCGCACAGACGGCGCAGATTCCGTTGCAGGGCATGGGCATCACGCTGTCGCTCAGCGTCGGCCTGACCATGCCGCCGTCGCAGTCGTTCTTCAACATCTCGGTTGGCAAGCCGGGGAACTGACTCCGTCGCGCCGCTCGCGGGGTCGACTGAGTGCGACCCCGCGACACCGCCACAACGCCCGGGCGGCCTGTGCTTCTGTCCACAAGGAAAAAACCATGACCTGCCCATCCAGGCGCGGGACGCACGGCGCGCGCGTCGCGCGTGCGCTCCATGCCGCCCTCACGGTCGGCGCCGTCGCAATCGGCGTGGCTCTGCCCCATGCCGCGGCGCACGCCGCCGAGACACCTGAAGCCGATCGAGGTTTCTCCTACTTCATGGGCGTGGCCCGCCAGCAAGTGCGCTACACCGAAACGGGCAGCTTCCTGCCCTTCCGCAGCGAGGCGCGCGGCGCCAGCCCGATGCTCGTCAGCGGTGCGCTCTACGCGCTGAACGACCGCCTGCTGATGTCTCTCGACAACGAGACCACCTTCTATCCCGACCGGTCCAGCGAGGTCTGGAACGCCACCGCCGCCAGCTTCAACGGCACTGTCCTGACCAGCCCGGTGCTGCAGCGCAACGGCTTCAGTCTGCAGCAGTCCAAGACCCAGGTGCTGGGCCTGTACCGGTTGCGCGGGCCCTGGTTCGGCGTCGGCGGCGCGGCCCTGCGCACGCAGTCCTTCAAGCGCTTCGCCTTCACGCCAGGCCCCGATAACGCGGTGGCCACGCCCGGCGACACCACCGTGGAGGAGTCGGTCGCCGAGCTGGTGCTCAACGTCGGCGTCGGTCTCGAATCGGAGCAGGTTCGTGGCCAGGCCAACCACTACAGCCTGCGCGCTCTGGTGGGCGTGCCGGTCTGGCGGCGGCTGACCAACACGACGGCGCCGCTGTCGACCTTCGACGCCAAGCGGGGTGTCGACTTCGGCGTCGAGGGCCGGTACAGCTGGGCCCTCAGCGACAAGATCCACGCCGGCGGCTGGGCCAGCTGGTCGCAGGTGCGGCGCAGCGCGCAGACCCTGGGCAGCAACCTGGAGATGCCGCGCAGCCGGCTCAGTGGCCTGGGCTACGGCGTCGAGCTGCTGTGGAAGCTGTGACGGGCTGAGGGTCGGCGCTCGGGCAGGCGGGAGCGGGCGGCGATCGCTGCCGGCGCCGGCGCAGGCGCCGGGTGGTGGGTGTAGGTTCCCGGCTAGCATGGGCACCTCGCGTGACGCAAGGCGTCTGCCGCCGAGCGTCATGCCCGTCAAACCGGAGAAAGACCTTGACACCGAACCTGCCCACGTTTACTCGCCGCACGCTGGCCGGAGCCGCTGCCGCCACGCTGCTGTCCACGGCCTTGACGACGGCCCCGCTGCCACTGCACGCCGCGACGCCGAAAGACACGCTCGTCGTGGCGCTGGCTTTCGACGACATCATCAGCCTCGACCCGGCGGAAGCCTTCGAGATCAGCGCCGGCGAGCTGATGGGCAACGGTTACGACCGCCTGCTGCGCTACGACGTCAACGATCCTTCCAAGCTGCTGCCTGACCTGGCGGTGAAGTGGAGCGTCAGCGCCGACGGCAAGACCTACAGCTTCGAACTGCGCCCGGGCGTCAAGTTCGCCAGCGGCAACGCGCTGACGGCCGAAGACGTGGTCTTCAGCCTGCAGCGCGCCGTGCTGCTGGACAAGACGCCGGCCTTCATCCTCACGCAGTTCGGGCTGAGCAAGGCCAACGTGGCCGAGCGCGTGAAGCAGACCGGCCCGCTGACGCTGACGATCGAGACCGACAAGGCCTACGCGCCGACGCTGGTCTACAACTGCCTCACCGCCAACATCGCGGCGGTGGTCGACAAGAAGCTGGTGCTGAGCAAGGAACTGCAGAAGGACGGCGTTGGCGACCTCGGCACGGGCTGGCTGAAGACGGGTTATGCCGGCAGCGGGCCGATGAAGATCCGCGAGTGGCGCGCCAACGAGATCGTGGCACTCGAGCGCAACGACAACTACTGGGGCCCGAAGGCCAAACTGGGCCGCGTGATCTACCGCCACATCAAGGAAAGCGCCACCCAGCGCCTGCTGCTGGAGAAGGGCGACGCCGACATCGCGCGCAACCTCACGCCGCAGGACCTGGACGCGCTGGCCGCCAACAAGGACGTGAAGACCACCGCCACGCCCAAGGGCACGGTCTATTACTTCAGCCTGAACCAGAAGAACCCCATCCTGGCCAAGCCCGAGGTGCGCGAGGCCTTCAAGTGGCTGGTGGACTACGACGCCATCGGCAACACGCTCATCAAGAACATCGGCGTCGTGCACCAGAACTTCCTGCCCATCGGTCTGCTGGGCGCGGCCAAGGACAAGCCCTACAAGCTCGACGTGGCCAAGGCCAAGGCGCTGCTGGCCAAGGCCGGGCATCCGAACGGCTTCAAGGTGACGGTGGACATGCGCAACGTGCAGCCGGTGCAGGGCATCACCGAGGCCGTACAGCAGACCCTGAAGCGCGCCGGCATCGAGATGGAGATCCTGCCCGGCGACGGCAAGCAGACGCTGACCAAGTACCGCGCGCGCACGCACGACATCTACATCGGCCAGTGGGGCGCCGACTACTGGGACCCGCACACCAACGCGGACACGTTCTCGCGCAACCCCGACAACGGCGACGACGCGAAGAGCAAACCCCTGGCCTGGCGCAACGCCTGGGCCATCCCCGAACTGACGAAGCTCGCCGATGCCGCAGCGCTGGAACGCGACGGCGCCAAGCGCGCGAAGATGTACCAGGACATCCAGGCCGAGTTCCGCAAGAGCAGCCCCTTCGTCATGCTCTACCAGCAGACCGAGGTGGCGGCCTACCGCAGCAACGTCAGCGGGCTGAAGATCGGGCCCACCTCGGATTCGACCTACGTGCACGCGGTGTCGAAACGCTGATGCCGCGTCGCAAGGCGAGGGCACGCCGGTGAACGGACGTGCCCTGCGCTGGGCGGCTGCCAGCGGCCGCTTCGCCGTCGTCATCGCACTGACCTACCTGGGGCTGCTGGCCGTCACCTTCTTCATCGGCCGCGTGATCCCGGTCGACCCGGTGCTGGCCATCGTCGGCGACCGTGCACCAGAACACGTGATCGAACGTGTGCGCGAGGAGATGGGCCTGAACCAGCCTTTGCCCGTGCAGTTCGTGCGTTATGTCGGCAAGGCGCTGCAGGGTGATTTCGGCAACTCGGTGCTGACGTCCAACCCGGTGTGGGACGACGTCAAGAAGACCTTCCCCGCGACGCTGGAACTGGCCACCTGCGGCATCCTCATCGGCGCCGGCTTCGGCGTGCCGCTGGGCGTGTGGGCGGCGGTGCGGCGCGGCGGTGCGGTCGACCATGCCGTGCGCATCATGGGCCTGGTGGGTTACTCGGTGCCCATCTTCTGGCTCGGCCTGATGGCACTGGTGCTGTTCTACGCCAAGCTCGGCTGGGTCGGCGGGCCGGGGCGCATCGACGTGGCCTACGAGTACAGCGTCGAACGTGTCAGTGGGCTGCTGCTGGTGGACGCGGCCATCGCGGGTGAGTGGGAGGCCTTCCGCAACGCACTCAGCCACCTGGTGCTGCCGGCAAGCCTGCTGGGCTACTTCTCGCTGGCCTATATCAGCCGCATGACGCGCAGTTTCATGCTCAACGAACTGGCGCAGGAGTACATCGTCGCCGCACGTGCCAAGGGACTGAGCGAGACGCGCATCATCTGGCGGCACGCATTGCGCAACGCGATGGTGCCGCTGGTCACGGTCATCGCGCTGTCCTACGCCGGGCTGCTGGAAGGCAGCGTGCTGACCGAGACCGTGTTCGCCTGGCCGGGGCTGGGCCTGTACATCACCAACTCCCTGCAGAACGCCGACATGAATGCGGTGCTGGGCGGGACGATCGTCGTCGGCACGGTGTTCATCGCGCTGAACCTGCTGAGTGATCTGCTGTACCGGTTGCTTGACCCGCGTACGCGGGATACGCGGTGACGGCCTTTTCTGCTGTCGGCCCGTTGCGGACGTTCGTGAACGTCTGCTTCGGCGCGTTGACTGTGGTGGCGGCAAAGGGCTGTCCGGGCGGGGCGCGGCGGGCGACTGAAGCGGCCTTCGCTGCGCTCAGGCTGCCCTGCGGTGCTCGGGTCCATGGCCCGGCGCATAACTCGCTTCGTTCGCTGCGCTCACTGCGCTCAAACAGGATGCGCCAGAAGTGTTTACGAGGCTCGCTGCGCTCGCGGGCCATGAACCCTGCGCTCCTCGGCGCTTCACACGCCCGCCGCGCCCCGCCCG
>JAURZK010000028.1 GCA_030653505.1 Rubrivivax sp. | reverse complement strand
CGCCGAGGTCGGCTGCCAGGGCGAGGTGGGCGTGGCCTGCAGCATGGCCGCGGGGGCCCTGTGCGCGGTGATGGGTGGCACACCCGAACAGGCGGAGAACGCTGCCGAGATCGGCATGGAACACCACCTGGGCCTGACCTGCGACCCGGTGGGCGGGCTGGTGCAGATCCCGTGCATCGAACGCAACGCCATCGCCAGCGTCAAGGCCATCAACGCCGCACGCATGGCCTTGCGCGGCGACGGCACGCACTTCGTGAGCCTGGACCAGGTCATCAAGACCATGCGCGAGACCGGCGCCGACATGATGACGAAGTACAAGGAGACGGCCCGCGGCGGGCTGGCGGTGAACATCGTCGAATGCTGAGCGCGATTTCACGCACGCCCGCCTCGGCCGGTCGCCACGGCGCCGTCGGCAGCTGTAGTCAGGCGTTACATTGTTGCCAGCCCGGTTCCGGCGCCCTGCCGTCTTCACCCGCGTTGCGCTGCAGGCGTCGAGACTTCCTCACCGAGATGGACTCATGGCCGATCTACTTGCCGCCTATCGCCACACCACCGACAACCGGGCCGAGATCGAAGCCAGCCAGGTGTGCGGCTGCTGTTCGTGCGTGGCGATCTTCCCGCCCGACGACATCGTTGCCTGGTCGGGCATCGATGTCAGCAGCTTCGACGACCCGGAATCGCTGACCGGCGGCACCGCGCTCTGCCCCCACTGCGGGCGTGAAGCGGTGATCGGGGACCGGTCGGGCTACCGCATCGAGCCCGGCTTCCTCACCAGCATGAACGAAGCCTGGTTCCAGCGCACCATCATCCGCAAGCCGCCACCGAAAACTTGACATCGGCGCGGGTGGCGCTGCGTTTGATTTGGCCAAGGTCAAGCCGTCGCGACCCTCGCCAGGCTAGATTGCCCGGTCGCGCTGACGCGCATCCGGGGGTCTCCTTTGAACCTTGCCGAGAGCCTGTTGCACGCCTTGAAGGCGCGCGGAGCCACCGAAGTCTTCGGCATCCCCGGCGACTTCGCGCTGCCGCTGTTCCGCGAGATCGAACGTTGCGCCGTTCTGCCCCTCTTCACGCTCTCGCACGAACCCGGCGTGGGCTTCGCAGCCGATGCCGCGGCGCGTGCCCGTGGCGGCCTGGGCGTGGCCGCCGTGACCTACGGCGCCGGCGCCATCAACCTGCTGAACTCGGTGGCCGGCGCTTACGCCGAACGGGTGCCGCTGGTGGTGCTGTCGGGCGCGCCGGCGGCGCACGAATCGGGCAGCGGGCTGCTGCTGCACCACCAGGTGAAGACGCTCGATTCACAGTGGAAGCTGTTCGCCGAACTCACGGTCGACCGCGCGCGCCTGGACGACGCGCAGCGTGCACCCGAGCTGATCGCGCGTGTGCTCGACGCCGCGCTGGCCCGTTCACGCCCGGTCTACCTCGAGATCCCGCGCGACATGCCGGCCCGCCCGTGCACCGCGGTGCCGATGAACCCCGCACCCGCGCCCGACCCCGAACGCCTGGCCGCCTGCGCAGACGAACTGCTGGCGCGGCTGACCGCCGCCGCACGGCCGGTGCTGATGGTGGGCGTCGAGGTGCGGCGCTACGGGCTGGAGGAACGTGTGGCCGAACTGGCGCGGAGACTGGCCTGCCCGGTGGTCACCAGCTTCATGGGCCGCGGCCTGCTCGCCGAAGCCGAAGTGCCACTGCTGGGCACCTACCTCGGCCTGGCCGGCGATCTGGCGCTTAGCGAGCGCGTCGAGCAGTCCGACGGCCTGCTGCTGATGGGCGTGATCGTCTCCGACACCAACTTCGCGGTGTCCTCACGGCGCATCGATATGCGCAAGACCATCCAGGTCTACGACGGCGACGTGGTGATGGGCCACCATGTCTACCCCGCCGTGCCCATCGCGGCGCTGGTCGATGCCCTGCTGGAACGGCTGCCCGCGACCGCACCGCGCACGACGCTCCCGCTGGTGCCGCGGGCACCCGCGCCGGCCCTTGCCGGCGACGCGGCCATCAGGCCCGAAGACATCGCCACCGCCGTGAATGCGCTGTTGCGCGAACACGGCAGCATGCCGCTGGCCAGCGACATCGGTGACTGCCTGTTCACGGCCATGGACATCGACCACTCGGCCCTGCTCGCGCCCGGCTACTACGCCACCATGGGCTACGGCGTGCCGGCCGGGCTGGGCCTGCAGGTGGCCACGGGACGGCGGCCCATCGTGCTGGTCGGCGACGGCGCCTTCCAGATGACGGGCTGGGAACTGGGCAACGCCGCCCGCTGCGGCTGCGACCCCATCGTGCTCGTCTTCAACAACGCCAGCTGGGAGATGCTGCGCGCCTTCGAGCCCACCGCACGGTTCAACGACCTGGGGCGCTGGGACTTCGCGTCCATGGCCGCCGGCATGGGCGGCGACGGCCACGCCGTGGCCACGCGCGCCGAACTGGAGGCTGCGCTCGCGCGGGCCCACGCCACGCGCGGGCGCTTCCAGCTCATCGACGTGCGGCTGGCGCCCGGCGGGCTGTCACCGACGCTGGCGCGTTATGTACAGGCCGTGAAGCGGCTGTCTTCGCCGGCCTGAGCACTCAGCCAGCACGCCGGAAGGGCATCAGCAGCAGACGCGGCAAGGAAAGCCGCGCGGGGTCTCGTTCGGTGGTGATGCCGAACTCGTGCGGCCCGCTGCCGACCGGCGTGCGCCAGGTGCGGAACAGGCGGTCCCAGAAGGAAAAGACGATGCCATAGTTGTGCATGCCGTCGGCGAGTTCCGCCGAGTGGTGCACACGGTGCAGGTCCGGTGTCACCAGCAGCCAACGCACCACGGTTTCGGTGCGCCGGCCCAGGCTGGCGTTGGCGTGCACGAAGGCGTTGTGCAGCGCGCCGACCAGGCTGCTGGCCAGCACGGCTTCGACCGGCAGGCCCAGCGTGACGACGACGAAGCTGCTGGTCACCGCGACCAGCGCCGCTTCGCCGGGATGGAAGCGGAAGGCCAGGGCGGCGTCGAAGCGCAGGTCGCTGTGGTGCACCTGGTGCACACGCCAGAGTGCCGGCAGGCGGTGCATCGCCCGGTGCAGCAGCCAGCCCATGAGGTCCAGCGCTACCCATGCCGTGATCAGTGCAAGCCAGAACGGCGCACCGAGCGCGGGCAACAGCCCCAGCCCGAGCGCATCGGCCCACCACGCCGCGAACACAGCGACGAGCGGCAGCACGAGGTAGGGCACGGCATGGTTGATGAAGAAGAGGCCGAAGTTGCCGGCCCAGCGTGTGCTGCCGTCACCGGCGTCGGCTGGCAGCACGGGGCACGCAAGCTCCCACAGCAGCGACATCACGTAGGCAAGCACGGCGCTCGCGGTGATGACCAGCGAGGCGTTCTCGATCAAGGCCTCCATGGACCGCAGGCGCGGACGGAGGAGGGCAGCGTGTTTACTTGCGCTTGCTGCGGGTGACGGCCCAGCCGATGGCGGCGGCCAGGCCGACCAGGGCCCAGGTGCCGGGTTCGGGGACGGTTCCCCCCGGAGTACCAGCGAACGCCGCTGTCGAAACCAGGAACGACGCCAGAGCGGCCGTGGTGGAAAGCAGGGTGGTGCGCATGGCGGTTCTTTCGATCGGTCGGAAGGAACCGGATGCTACGCACCCGGCCCCTGCCCTAGCCCCCCGATCCGCGGGTTTGGCGGGCGCAGTGGCCACCGGACCTGCAACAACGTGCAACACCGCACGCTGCCCCTGGCCCCACGGCCCCGTCACTCCCGGTCGGCCGGCATCACCAGCGGCCCCGCCGCACCACCCGCCGCCGGCTCGGCCGCTGCCACCTTGGGCTTGCGCAGCCGCGCCAGGTAGCTGTACATCACCGGCACCACCACCAGCGTCAGCAGCGTGCTGGTGATGACGCCGCCGATGATCGCGCGCCCCATCGGCGCCTGCGACTCGCCGCCGTCGTTCAGCGCCAGCGGCAGCATGCCGAAGACCATGGCCATCGTCGTCATGATGATCGGCCGCATGCGCGTCAGCCCGGCCTGCAGCAGCGCCTCGGGCACCGTGGCGCCGGCCCTGCGCGCGTGGTTGGCGAAGTCGACCAGCAGGATGGCGTTTTTCGTCACCAGGCCCATCAGCATCACCAGGCCGATCATGCTGAAGATGTTCAGCGTGCTCTTCGTGAACAGCAGCGCCAGCATCACGCCGATGAGCGCCAGCGGCAGGCTCGCCATGATGGCGATGGGCTGCAGGAAGCTGCCGAACTGGCTGGCCAGCACGATGTAGATGAAGATCGCCGCCAGCGCCATCGCCGCCAGCAGGCCGCCGAAGGCTTCCGCCTGCTGCTGCATGCGGCCGCCGATGTCGAAGGTGTAGCCCGGCGGCAGCGTGGTGGCCTTGATCAGCGCCTGCACGTCCTTGCCCACGTCGCCCGCACTGCGGCCCTGCACGCCGGCGAACACGGCCTCGCGGCGCTGCAGGTTCTGGCGCCGGATGACCTCGGGGTTGAACACGCTTTCGATGGTGGCCACGCTGTCCAGGCTGATCGGCGTGCCGTCCTTCGCGAAGGCCACCGGCAGCGCACGCAGCTGCTCCACGCGTTCACGCTGGGTCTCGTTCAGGCGCAGCACGACATCCACCTGGTCACCGTCGGGTGTCGTCCAGTAGGTCGCCGTCTCGCCGTTGACGTAGGCACGCAGGCTGCTGGCCAGCTGCGGCGCCGTCAGCCCCAGTTCACGCACGGCGCCGGGCTTGAGCTTCACGGCGAAGGCCGGCAGGCCCTGCTGCACCGAGCTCTCGACGTCGACCACGCCGGGGATCCTTTTCACCTTCTCGGCGAAGGCCAGCGCCTCCTTGGCCAGCCCGTCGGCGTCGCTGCCCAGGATGGCGACGTAGATCGGCCGGTTGAAGCCCACGCTGGCGTCGGTGCCGGGGATGCGCGCGATCTCCTTGCGGATGGCCTCTTCCACTTCCTTCTGGCTGCGGCTGCGGTCCTTGCGGTCCTTCAGCGCGATGTTCATCCAGGCCTGGCTGCGCTGGCCGGCGCCGCCGACCCAGGTCGAGACGTCGCGCACCTCGGGCAGCGCCAGCACGATGGCCTCGATCTGCCGCACCTTGGCGTCGCTGCGGTCCAGGCTGCTGCCCACCGGCATGCGCAGCGCCAGCTGCGTGTAGCCCTGGTCGGTCTCGGGCACGAACTCGCTGCCGACCAGCGGGGCCAGGCCCAGCGCGGCGACGAAGCTCAAGGCGCCCACGCTGACCACCACGCCGCGCGGCGTCAGCGTGGCCAGGCGCCAGTGGCGCGGGCTGCCCTTGTCGCGCCGGTTGTTCGCGTCGAAGCCGTGGGCGTAGACCGGGATGCCCAGCCGGAACCTGCGCAGCCCGAGCGTCCAGCGGCGTTCGCTGAAGATCCAGTGGATGGCACGTTCGTAGACGCGGTGCAGTGCGTCCATGGCGGCGTCGGTGGCGCGGATGGCGTGGCCGATGACGGGCAGCTTCTTCATCCGCGTGGCCGGCGGGTCGTGCCAGATGCTGCTGAGCATGGGGTCGAGCGTGAAGCTCACGAAGAGGCTCACCAGCACGGCCACCACCACGGTGATGCCGAAGGGGTAGAAGAACTTGCCGATGATGCCGCCCATGAAGGCCACCGGCGCGAACACCGCGACGATGGCGAAGGTGGTGGCCATCACCGCCAGACCGATCTCGTCGGTGCCTTCACGCGCGGCGCGGAAGTGGTCCTTGCCCATGCCGATGTGGCGCACGATGTTCTCGCGCACGACGATGGCGTCGTCGATGAGCAGGCCGATGCACAGGCTCAGCGCCATCATCGTCATGAAGTTCAGCGTGAAGCCGAAGGCGTAGACGGCGATGAAGCTGCTGATGACGGCGATGGGCAGCGTCAGGCCCGTGATGATGGTGCTGCGCCAGCTGTGCAGGAAGAGGAAGACGATGGCGATCGTCAGCAGCGCGCCTTCGATCAGCGTGTTGCGCAGCCCGGTCAGGCTGCCCTTGACCCAGTCGCTGCTGGCGTAGACCAGGCGCAGTTCCACGTCGGGCGGCAGCGTCTTGCGCACCTCGTCGACGGCCTTCTTGACGGCTTCGCCGGCGGCGACGATGTTGGCGTCCTGCTGCTTGAAGACGTTGAAGGTGATGGCACGCTGGCCGTTGATGCGCGAGAGCGAGTCGGGTTCACGCTCACGCTCGACGAGTTGCCCCAGGTCGGCCAGCGTCAGGCTCAGGTTGCCGCGGCGGGCGACCACCACGTTCTCGAACTGGCGCGGGTCGCGCACGCGGCCCTCCACGCGCAGCAGCACGTCCTGCGTGTGGTCGCTGAGCAGGCCCACCGGCTGGTCGGCGTTGGCCTCCTTCAGCGCGCTGGCGATCTCGGCCGGCGTCACGGCGTAGGCGCGCAGCCGCGTCGGGTCGAGGTCGATGCGCACCTCGCGCTGGGTCAGGCCCTGCACCTCGACCCGCGCCACGCCCTCGACGCGGCGCAGACGCTTGTCGACGGCGTTCTCGGCCAGGATGGACAGCTCACGCCCGCTGCGCGTGGCGCTCACCAGCGCCAGGTTGACCACCGGTTCGTTGTTGTCGTTGTTCCAGCGCGCGATGGTCGGCGCCTTCACGTCCTTGGGGAAGCCGCCCTGCACCACCGCGACGCGGTCGCGCAGGTCCTGCAGCGCGCGGCCCATGTCGGCGTCGAGGCCGAACTCGATGTTGACGAAACCCGTGCCCTCGCGTGCGCCCGAGGTGATGCGCTTGACGCCGGCGACACCGTTGACGGCCTCTTCCAGCGGCTTGATGAGTTCACGCTCCACCGCCTCTGGGGAAGCACCCGGATAACGCACTTCCATCCAGGCGCCGGGGAAGCTGATGTCGGGCATCTGCTCGACACCCAGCTTGGCGTAGCTGAACAGGCCCAGCACGCACAGCGCCACCATCACCATGGCGGCGAAGACGGGGTTGTTGATCGAGACGCGGGTGATCCACATGGTCCGCTCCTCGCGTTACTTGACCAGGGGCGTGGACGCCGCGGCCGACGCCACCGGCGCCGTCTTGCCCGCCACCACCAGCGCCTTGGCGCCTTCGCGCAGGTTGTCGAAACGCGCGGCGAGCACCTGGCTGGCGGGTGTCACCCCCTGCAGCACCTCGACACGGCCCTCGCGTGCATCCTTGCGGCCCAGGGTGACGGCACGGCGCGCCAGCACGCCGCTTTCGATGACCCAGACATGGTCCTGGCCCGAGGTGTTGCCCACGGCGCTGGCGGGCAGGGTCAGGCGGTCGGCATCGTCGGCCAGCGTGGCGCGGGCCAGCGCGTACTGCCCGGCACGCAGCGTCTCCTTCGGATTCGCCAGCGCGATGGTCACGCCGATGCTGCGGGTGCCGGGCTCGGCCGCCGGCGCGATGCGCGCGATGTGCCCTGCCACCGGCTTGTCGACACCTTCGACCTGCACGTCCACGGCCATGCCCGGCGCGATGCGGCTGACCTCGTGCGTGCCGACGCTGCCTGCCAGTTCCAGCGTCGCCAGGTCGACGATGCTCAGCACGGGCTGCTCGGCGCTGAGCTTTTCGCCCGCCACCACATGCCGTTTGGCCACGATGCCCGAGATGGGCGCCACGAGGTTGGCGTCGCGCAGGCCGACGCGGGTGGTCTCCAGCGAGGCTTGCGCCGCGTTGAGCTGCGCACGTGCCGTGTCGAGCGCGGCGCGTGAACTGTCCACCGCGCTGGACGAAATGAACTGCTGCGCCGCCAGGCGTTCGTTGCTGGCGTGGGAACGCTCGGCCTGGGCCAGCGTGGCGCGCGCCGATTCGAGGTTGGCGCCGCGCTCGGCGACGCGGCTGGCCAGGTCGGCCAGTTCGATGCGGCCCAGCAGTTGCCCGGCACGCACGCGGCTGCCTTCGGCCACCGCCAGGGTCAACAGCGTGCCGCCGGCCTTGGCGCGCACCATGGCCGTCTGCGGCGCCACCAGCGGGCCGGAGAATTCCACCACGCCCGGCAGGCGTGCCAGCGCGGGCTGCACCACCTCGCGCGGGGCGAATTCCAGCGGCACGTCGGGCTTCTTGTCACCCTTCTCGCCTTTGCCGCCCTTGCCGTCGGACGCAGCCGAGGCCGACTGCGCCACCGCCAGGCCGGGCGCGACGCCCAGCCCCTTCAGCAGGCCGGCCTGCCAGGCCCCACCCGCACCGGCCAGCACCACCACGCCCAGGCCACCGGCCAGCCACCACTTCTTCTTCATCTCGTGTCCCCTCAACTCGATGCGCAGGCAAGCCCCTGTCGACGCCGCGCAGTGTAGGCAGCGCCCCGGCGCACGGGGCGGATTTGCGACGAAGCGTGAGCAGCGGGCGACGAACTGCAGGCAGCGCCGAACCGCCGTCGAACCAGTGCGGACCGGGGGCGGACCGGGGAGAACGCGCCTAGGCGGTGTGGACCACCTGCGCCGTCTGAGCCCGGGCCCAGCGCTCGAGGTCAGGGGCCTCCAGCGGCCGGCTGAAGAGGTAACCCTGTCCGGCGTCGCAGGTCAGTGCCCGCATCAGCACCGCCTGGCCCTCGGTCTCTATGCCCTCGGCGACGGTGTTCATGCCCATGGTGCGGGCGACGCGCACCGTGGCCTCGATCAACACACGGTGGTACTCCACCGTCTCGGCATGTTTGACAAAGCTGCGGTCGACCTTCACGGTGTCCACCGGCATCTGGTGCAGGCAGGCCAGGCTGGAATAGCCGGTGCCGAAGTCGTCCAGCGCCAGGCGCACGCCCAGTGCCTTCAGCGCGCGCAGCGTGAGCTGCACGGCTTCGTCCTGCGCGGCCAGGCTCTCGGTCACCTCCAGCTGCAACTGCGCCGGCGACATGCCGCAGGCCTGCAGCACGCTGCAGACCTCGTCCACCAGCTCGGCGCGCTTGAGCTGCGCACGCGACAGGTTCACCGCCAGCTGCCGGGGCGCCAGGCCGCCCAGCGTGTGCTGCCACTGCATGAACTGCCGGCAGGCGGTTTCCAGCACGAAGGTGCCCAGCGCGTCGATGAGCCCGCACTCCTCGGCCACGGGCACGAAGTCCATCGGCGGCACCAGCCCGCGCTGCGGGTGGTTCCAGCGCACCAGCGCCTCGACGCCCGACATGCGGCGGTCGACCAGGCTCACCACCGGCTGGTAGACGACAAAGAGCTCGCCCTCCTTCAGCGCGCGCCGCAGGTCGGACTCGACCGCCAGCACACGCACCACACGTTCGTGCATCGAATCGTCGAACAGCACCCAGCGGCCGCGGCCGGCACGCTTGGCCTCGTACATCGCCGTGTCGGCGTTGCGCAGCACCTCCTCGGCCACGGCCTCGTCGCCAACGTCGTCGGCACCCAGCCGCTGCGCATCGGCGCACACCACGACGCCGATGCTCACGCTGCTCTGCAGCGGCGTGTTGTCGATGAGGTAGGGCTCACCCAGTTCACGCAGCAGCCGTTCGGCGATGTGGCAGGCGCGTTGGGCGTCGCCGACGCCGTCGAGCACGACGACGAACTCGTCGCCGCCCAGGCGCGCGGCGATGGGGCCGTCCATCCGCGCCACGGCGTCGCCCGGTCGCAGCGCCAGCGTCAGGCGCTGCGCCAGCTGGCGCAGCAGTTCGTCGCCGGCGTTGTGGCCCAGGGTGTCGTTGACCTGCTTGAAGCGGTCGAAGTCCATGAACAGCACCGCGAAGCCATAGCCGGAATGGCGCCGCAGGTGCGCGATGGCCAGCTGCAGCCGTTCCATGACCACGGCGCGGTTGGGCAGGCGGGTCAGCGCGTCGGTGCGCGCGCTGACGTGCAGGCGCTGCTGCAGTTCGCGGCTGACGGTGATGTCGCTGAAACACGCGACCACGCCCGTGACCTGGCCGGCACTGTTGCGCTGCGGCTGCGTGTTCACCAGCAGCCAGCGCAGTTCGCCCGCCGGGGTGTGCACGCCCATGGTCTCGTTGTGCAGCGGCAGTCCGGTGGCCAGCGTGCGCGCGGCCGGCAACTCGTCGGGCGGGTAGTCGCTGCCGTCGGCGCGCAGGCAGCGCCAGCGCGGGTCCACCGCCACCAGGCCCTGCATCTGCGACAGGGTCAGGCCGAGCATGCGTTCGGCCTCGCGGTTGGCGTCGAGGATCTGCGCCTCGGGCCCCAGCACGGCGACGCCGGCGGGCAGTGCCGCCCACAGCGCGGCCAGCTTGGCCTGCTGCTGCACACGCGCGGTGGTGTCGCTGCACACGCGCACGAAGCCGCGCAACCCGCGGCCGTCCTCGTGCAGCGGGCGCAGGTCGACGTCCAGCCAGAGGTCGCGCCCGTCACGCGTCTGGTGCAGGCCCTCGATGCGCAGGCCCTGGGCTTCCTGCACGGCCTGGCACAGGCGCTCTTGCACCGTGGCTTCGGCCTGCGGGTGGGCCAGCAGTTCACCCGGGCGCCGGCCACGGGCTTCGGCCAGCGGCCAGCCGGTGCCCCGCGTGAAGGCGCTGTTGGCCCAGACGATCAGATCGTCGGCGTCGGTGATGAGCACCAGGGCCGTGGTGTGTTCGGCCACGAGCGCCAGACGCTCGAGCTCGGCCGCCTGTTCGCGCAGGCGCAGGCCGTGCCGGCGCACCGCGCGGGCGGTGGGTTCCACCACCACCAGCCCCAGGGCGCCCAGCAGCACCAACATGCCGGCCAGACCCCAGCGCAGTTCGCGGCCCACCTGCTGCGCACGTGCCTCGGCCGCCTCGCGCAGCCGTGCCGACAGCTGCGCCGCCGCCGCCAACGCGGGCTCGGTCTCGGCCTGCACGGCCGCGGCGCTGCGGCGCAGCGTCTCTGCGCTGCCTTCGTCGGCCTGGCGCAGCATGGTCTCGCTGCGGTACCACAGCCGTTCGCGCGCCGCCTGCCAATGCAAAAGCGCGTCGCCCAGATGCTGCTGCAGTTCGGCCGAGCGCGCCATCTGGCGCGACAGCAGAGCCTCCATCAGCAGCGCGTCCTGGGCCGATGCACTGACCAGCCGCTGCAGGGCCTGCACACGCAGCGCGCGTTCGGGTGCGTCGTCGGCAGCCTCGACCACCATGGCCGCCAGGCGGCCTGCCTGCTGCGAGAAGGTGCGCTGCAGGCCCGCGTGATCGAGGATCTCGGTGTCTGCAGCGTGCATGGATTCCAGGCGCAGGCTGCTCCAGCCCTGCAGCACGATGGCGACAGCCAACACCGCAAAGGCCACGTACATGGCCACACGCACACGACGCTGGCCCATCACTGGCGCGGGCTCGGCGGCACCGGCCCGGGCGGGCAGCGTCGGGATCGGCGGGGTGGCGGAGGGCGGCTTGGGCGGCATGGGCGGGGTGCGGGCAGGTGCGACCCAGCCTTGCCGGCCGGGGCGTCCACCCGGGATATCGGCCCCGGGCGCCGCGTATGTAGGGCGGCGCGGCCCGAAGCAGGCCTGCCGTGCGGCCCGCCGCCTGGACGGTCAGGCCGTGTTCGCCGCAGCGCGCTGCGCGCACCCCCAGGCCAGCACGCCGCACAGCGCCGCGGCCCAGAACACCGCGGCGTAGCTCAGGCGCTCGATGAGCAAGCCGCCACCCACACCGCCGATCACCCCCGACAGGCCGTAACCCAGCGTGGTGTACAGCGCCTGGCCGCGGCCACGCAGGCGGTCGGGGAAGTGGCGGTGCACCAGCGCTATGCAGGCCGCGTGATGGCCCGCAAAGGTGATGGCGTGCGCCGCCTGCGCCAGACCCAGCACCGCCGGCACCGAGCCCCCTGCGGCGACAGCTGCGAAACGCAGCGTGGTAACTGCGGCCACCAGCTTCAGCCAGCCCACCGGCGACAGCCAGTGGAAGAAGCGCCCCTGGAACCAGAAGAAACCAATTTCGGCCACCACGCTGATGGCCCAGAAGGCGCCCACCGCCGCCTTGCCATAGCCCAGCGAGACGAGATAGAGCGAGAAGAAGGCATAGAGGCTGACATGCGCCAGCACGGTGAAAAATGTCGAAGCAAAGAACCAGGCGACGGCGGGCCGACGCAGCAACGGCAGCACCGGCGGCGCGGGTTCGTCGTGCACGGCCCCGCTGCGCGTGGCGGGCAGGCGAAGCGCCGCCGCGAGCAGCAGCGCGTTCATCGCCGCCACGAACCAGGGGAAGACGCCGATGCCGGCAGCCTCGAGCAGCGCGCCGAACCCTGTCACCGAAACGATGAAACCCACCGAGCCCCACATGCGCACACGCCCGTAGCGCGCCGGGTCGATGCCGGTGGCCGTGTTCAGGTGCTGCGACAGCAGCGCCTCGTACAACGGCACGACGCCGCTGTTGGCCAGGAAGAGCAGTGCCACGACCAGCGCCACCGGCACCGCGGCACGCACGCCGAACAGGCCCAGCGCGGCCAGCAGCGCGCCGAAGGCGGCCAGGCGGATGAGCTCGACGCGCCGGCCGCTGTGGTCGCCCCACCAGCTCCAGGCGTAGGGGGCGACCACACGCGTCCAGCTCTGCAGCGAGGCCAGCGTGCCGATGAGCAGCGTCGAAAAACCCAGCGACTGGAACCACAGCGGCGCGTACGGGTTGAACAGGCCGATGGCCGCGAAGTAGGCAAACGACAGTGCGCCGAAGCGCACGAGCGGGCGCCCGGGCGGCGCAGCAGGCGGCGTGGCGGCCGGGGGTGCCGGCGGTGCGGTCAAGGCGCGCGGGCCGCGATGGCCGGCACGGCCAGGTGCACGTCGCCGTTCTGTGCGCGGTGGCGCAGCACGTGGTCCATCACGACCAGCGCCAGCATGGCCTCGGCAATCGGCGTGGCGCGTATGCCCACGCAGGGGTCGTGGCGGCCATGCGTTTCCACCACCGTGGGCTGGCCCTGGCGGTCGATGCTGGCCTTGGGCAGGCGGATGGAACTGGTGGGCTTGATGGCGATGCGCACCACGAGGTCTTGCCCGGTGCTGATGCCGCCCAGCACGCCGCCGGCATGGTTGCTGGTGAAACCCTCGGGCGTGAGTTCGTCGCCATGGAAGCTGCCGCGTTCGGCCACGGTGGCAAAGCCGCTGCCGATCTCCACACCCTTCACCGCGTTGATGCCCATCATCGCGTAGGCGATGTCCGCGTCGAGCTTGTCGAAGAGGGGCGCACCCAGGCCCACGGGCATGCCCTGGGCATGCACCTCGATGCGCGCGCCGCAGGAGTCCCCCGCCTTGCGCAGCGCGTCCATGTGCGCCTCGAGCTGCGGCACGATGGGCGCGTTGGGCGCGAAGAAGGGGTTCTCGGCTATGTGCTGGGCGCTCTCGAAGGGGATCTCGATCTCGCCCAGCGCGCTCATCCAACCCATGAAGGTGGTGCCCTGTGTTTCCAGCAGCCACTTCTTCGCCACCGCGCCGGCGGCCACCATCGGCGCCGTGAGCCGCGCCGACGAGCGCCCGCCGCCGCGCGGGTCGCGCAGGCCGTACTTGCGCCAGTAGGTGTAGTCGGCGTGGCCGGGGCGGAAGGTGTCGAGGATGTTGCCGTAGTCCCTGCTGCGCTGGTCGGTGTTGCGGATCAGCAGGCAGATCGGCGTGCCGGTGGTGCGGCCCTCGTAGACGCCGGAGAGGATCTCCACCGCGTCGGGCTCGTTGCGCTGCGTGACGTGGCGGCTGGTGCCGGGACGGCGACGGTCGAGGTCACGCTGGATGTCGGCCTCGCACAAGGCCAGGCCGGGCGGGCAGCCGTCGATGACGCAGCCTATGGCCGGGCCGTGGCTTTCACCGAAGTTGGTGACGCAGAAGAGTTCGCCGAAGGTGCTGCCGGACATGGACGCGGGCCGGCCGTCAGTTCGGGCCTGCGCCCGGCGCGGCGTCGTCCACGCCATCCTGCTCGGGCCAGTCGCGGATGTAGGCCTTGAGCATGCGGTTCTCGAAATCCTGTGCGTCGACCACGGTCTTGGCGACGTCGTAGAACGAGATCACGCCCATCAGCGTGCGCTGGTCCAGCACCGGCATGTAGCGCGCGTGGCGTTCCAGCATCATGCGGCGCACCTCGTCGACGCCGGTCTCGGGCGTGCAGGTCAGCGGCGCGTCGTCCATCACGCTGCGCACGTGGCGGTCGCCCAGGCTGCCGCCGCCGGCCACCACCGCGGCGATGACCTCGCGAAAGGTGAGCATGCCGGCCACGTCGCCATGCTCCATCACCACCAGCGAACCGATGTCGAGTTCGGCCATCGTCTGCACGGCATCGGCCAGGCTCAGGTCAGGCTGCACCGTGTAGAGCGTGTTGCCCTTGACGCGCAGGATGTCGGTCACTTTCATGGCAGGCTGAACCCCGTTGAAGGGCCACGGCGGCCCGGCTGAACGCGGGTCAATATAGCCCACAATGCCGGCGCTTCCACAGCCACCGCAAGGAACGCCATGGCCGGTCATTCCGACCCCGGATTCGATACCCTGGCGCTGCACGCCGGGGCTGCGCCCGACCCCGCCACCGGCGCGCGCGCCGTGCCCATCCACCTCTCGACCAGCTTCGTCTTCGAGAGCAGCGAACACGCGGCGAGCCTGTTCAACCTGGAACGTGCGGGCCACGTCTACAGCCGCATCAGCAACCCGACGAATGCGGTGCTGGAAGAACGCATCGCTGCACTCGACGGCGGTGTGGGTGCGATCGCCACGGCCAGCGGGCAGGCCGCGCTGCACCTGGCGATCAGCACGCTGGCCGGCGCCGGTTCGCACATCGTCGCCAGCAGCGCCCTCTATGGCGGCAGCCACAACCTGCTGCACTACACGCTGACGCGCTTCGGCATCAACACGACTTTCGTGAAGCCCGGCGACATCGACGGCTGGCGCGCGGCGATCCGCCCCGAGACGAAGCTGCTCTTCGGCGAGACCCTGGGCAACCCGGGGCTGGACGTGCTGGACATCCCCACCGTGGCCGCCATCGCCCACGACGCCGGCGTGCCGCTTCTGGTGGACAGCACCTTCACCACACCCTGGCTGATGAAGCCCTTCGAACACGGCGCCGACCTCGTCTTCCACAGCGCCACCAAGTTCCTTTGCGGCCACGGCACGGTGGTGGGCGGTCTGCTCGTCGACGGCGGGTCTTTCCCCTGGCACGCCGCCGAACGTTTCCCCGAGCTGAACCAGCCCTACGCCGGCTTCCACGGCATGGTGTTCAGCGAAGAGAGCACCGACGGCGCCTTCCTGCTGCGTGCGCGCCGCGAAGGCCTGCGTGACTTCGGCGCCTGCATGAGCCCGCACACTGCGTGGCTCATCCTGCAGGGCATCGAGACGCTGCCGCTGCGCATGGCGCGGCATGTCGAGAACACCCGCAAGCTGGTCGCCTTCCTGGCCGCGCACCCCATGGTGGCCGGCGTTGGCTACCCCGAGCTCGAGGGCCATCCCAGCCACGCGCTGGCCATGAGGCTGCTGCCGCGCGGCTGCGGCGCGGTGTTCAGCTTCGACCTCGAGGGGTCTCGTCGACAAGGGCAGGCCTTCATCGAGGCGCTCAAGCTCTTCAGCCACCTGGCCAACGTGGGCGACTGCCGCAGCCTCGTCATCCACCCGGCGAGCACCACGCACTTCCGCATGGACGATGCGGCGCTGGCGGCGGCCGGCATCACGCCGGGCACCATCCGGCTGAGCATCGGCCTGGAAGACGCCGACGACCTGATCGACGACCTGAAGCGCGCCTTCAAGGTGGCGGAGAAGGCGGCATGAATCTCACCGTCCAAGGCCGCGAGGCCTACGCCTACACCGGCGGCAAGCCCTTCGACCCCGCCCTGCCATGCATTGTCTTCGTGCACGGTGCCGTGTGCGACCACAGCGTGTTCACGCTGCTGGCGCGTTGGTGCGCGCACCACGGCTACGGCGTGCTGGCGGTCGACCTGCCCGGCCACATGCGCAGTGCCGGCGCCGCACTCACCGGCGTGGAGCAGATGGCCGATTGGCTGCTGGCCCTGCTGGACGCCGCTGGCGTGGCGCGGGCGGTTCTGGCCGGCCACAGCCTGGGCTCGCTGGTGGCGCTGGAGGCCGCGGCGCGCGCGCCGCAGCGGGCCACGCGGCTGGTGATGCTGGGCAGCTGCGCGCCGATGCCGGTGCCACAGGCGCTGCTGGACCTGACCCGCAGCGACACGTTGGCCGCCATCGACCGCGTGGTGATGTTCTCGTTCACGACGCTCGCCGCCAAACCTTCCTACCCCGGCCCCGGCGTCTGGCTGCGCGGTGCGACCCGCGCGATGATGAGGCAGGTCGTGGCGCAGGGCGAGGCCCTGCTCTTCCACACCGATTTCGCCGCTTGCAACGCGTACACGGGTGGCCTGGACGCGGCAGCACGCGTGGCCTGCCCGGCGCACCTGGTGCTGGCGGCGCAGGATCAGATGACGCTGCCGCGCAACGCGAAAGCCGTCGCGCTTGCCCTGCGCGCCACCGTGCACACCTTGCCCGGTGGCCACTTCATGATGCAGGAACAGCCCGACGCGACCCTGGCGGCACTGCGCAGCGCACTCTGCTGACCGCCGCCGCGCTTGCGCCAGCGCAAGCCGTGGGTGCGGCCCCACGGCCGCGCCCCAGGCCGCGTGCTAAGGTTTTTGCAGACCGGATCCGGGGGCACGGTGATGAGCAGGTACGCAGGCGGAGTGGTCCGCGAGCAGGGTGAATTCCACACCCCGCCCGGCGGTGAAGACGGCCCGCGCTCCAGCGGCCGGGCGTGGCTTTTCCGCGGCCTCGGCATCGCCGCAGCGACGACCGTCTATCTGCTGCTCGGCAACGCCGAACTCGGACGCGATGCCCGCGTGGTGGCCGCCGTGGCCACGCTGATGGCCGTGTGGTGGATGACCGAGGCCATCCCGCTGTCGGCGACCTCGCTTCTGCCCGTCATCCTGTTCCCGGTGCTGACCGAGCGCACGGTGGCGGCGACGACGGCGCCCTATGCCAACCCCATCATCTTTCTGTTCCTGGGCGGCTTCCTCATCGCCATCGCGATGCAGAAGGTCAACCTGCACCGGCGCATCGCGCTGATGACGCTGCGTGCCGTGGGCACCCACCCGCGGCGGATCGTGCTGGGCATGATGATCTCGACGGCCTTCCTGTCGATGTGGGTGTCGAACACCGCCACCACGCTGATGATGCTGCCCATCGCGCTCAGCGTGCTGGCGCTGGTGGTGGAAAGCAGCAGCAGCGGCAGCGCGGCGCAGGACGAGTCGCTGCGCCAAGGGCTGGCCTCGGGCCAGGCCGTCAGCACGCTCATCGACGACCCGAACGTGCGCCGCTTCGGCGTGGCGCTGGTGCTGGCCATCGCCTGGTCGGCTTCGATCGGCGGGCTGGGCACGCTGCTGGGCAGCCCGCCGAACGCCATCGTCGCCGGTTACATCAGCAGCGAACTGGGCAAGCGCGTGGGCTTCGCGCAATGGATGATGCTGACGGTGCCCATCGTGGTCGTCTTCATCGGCCTGGCCTGGTGGCTGATCACGCGGGTGCTCTTCCGCTTCGAGCTGCCCGAGGTGCGTGGCGGCCGGCAGATGATCCACGGCCAGCTCGCCGCGCTGGGGCCGATGTGCCGCGGCGAGCAGGGCGTGCTCGGTGTCTTCTCGGCCGCGGCGTTCTGCTGGATCGTGCCCGGCCTGCTGTCGGGCCTGGGCGACTTCGTGCAGCGCTGGCCCTGGCTGGGCCTCTTCAACGACACCGTGGTGGCACTGGCCGCCGGGGTGCTGCTCTTCGTCATGCCCGGCACCGAGCGCGGCCGCGCCATCCTCGACTGGAGCGACGCCGAGGAAGGCCTGCCCTGGGGCGTGCTGCTGCTCTTCGGCGGCGGCCTGTCGCTGGCTGCCGCGGTGGCCGCCACGGGCCTGGACAAGTGGTTCGGCCTGCAGGTCACGGGCCTTTCGGTGCTGCCCATCGTGGCGCTGATCGGCGCGGTGACGCTGATCGTGCTCTTCCTCACCGAGATCACCAGCAACACCGCCACCGCGGCCACCTTCATCCCAGTCCTGGGCGGCGTGGCCGCCGGCATCGGCGTCGACCCGATGACGCTGCTGATACCCGCCGCACTGGCCGCCACCTGCGCGTTCATGCTGCCAGTTGCCACGCCGCCGAACGCCATCGTCTTCGGCACCGGCGCGGTGAAGATCATCGAGATGGCGCGTGGCGGCTACGTGCTCAACATCGTCGGTGCCGTGCTGATCACGATGTTCACCGTGCTGCTCGGGCCTTGGGCGCTGGGGCTGATCATCTGAAGGCCGAACTGCGCTGACACACGTCGGCGCCGGCCCGGCGTGTCTCAGGCGTGCCTCAGGCCTGGTGCAGCGCGTCGGCCAGCAGCAGCGCATCCAGCCCGGCGCGCTGGCGAAAGATCGACGACGACGCGCTGGGCGTGAGCAGGGTGCGGTCGACGAGCGCCTTCAGCGGCGTGCTGGCGGGATCGCACAGCAGCACCAGGCGCGGGTTGCCACCTTCGTCCAGGCGGGCCACCCAGTCGATCTCCTCCAGCAGGTCGACCACGGGTTCCAGCTGCAGCGGGTCGGCGCGCAGCACGGTGGCCAGGCCGGCCAGCGACAGCCCGCGCTCGCTGCCGGTGCGAGCCAGCGCCAGCAGGCGCAACACCGCCAGGCCGAGCTCGAAGCGCCAGCCCGGCAGCGCCTCGCGTGTGCTGACGCGCATCTGCAGGCTGGGCGCATAGGCCGCGATCACCGCGCCCAGCAGCACGATGACCCAGCCGAGGTAGATCCACAGCAGCAGGATGGGCACGGTGGCGAAGGCGCCGTAGACGGCCGAGTACGTGGGCACGGAATCGACGTACCAGGCCAGCAGCTGCTTGGCGCCTTCGAAGCCCACCGCGACGAAGATGCCGCCGGCCCAGGCATGGCGCCAGCGCACCGTCGTGTTGGGCACGAAGTGGAAGAGCGCCGCGGTGGCGCCGGCGAAGAGGCCGAACTGCGTCGCCTCGAGCAGCAGTTCCACGCCCCCGGGCAAGCGCCCGACCAGCCCGCGCGAGGCCGAGACGGCGTACGAGGTCAGCGACAGGCTCACGCCCAGCAGCAGTGGCCCCAGGGTCAGCCCGGCCCAATAGACGAGGATGCGCTGCGCAAAGGGCCGCGAGCGCCGCACACGCCAGATGGCGTTGAGCGTGCGGTCTATGGTCAGCGCCATTGCCAGCGCCGTGGCCACCAGCAGCAGCAGGCCCAGCGTGCCCATGCCCCGCGCCTTGGTCGCGAAGGTCGTCAGCGCGCGCAGTACGGGCCGGGCGATGGTGTCGGGCACCAGGTTCTGCAGGAAATACTTCTGCAACGCCACCTCGAAGCCCGAGAACATCGGAAAGGCCGTGAACACGGCCAGCATCACCGTGACCAGCGGCACCAGCGCGATCAGCGTCGTGAAGGTCAGGCTGCCGGCGGTGAGGCCCAGGCGGTCTTCGCGGAAGCGCGCACGCAGCGTGCGCAGGGTGTCGAACCAGGGCCAGGTGCGCAGCGTCTGCAGCAGCTCGGCCGCATACGCGCCGAGTCGACCCTGCAGGCGCAGGAAAGCATTCATGCTGGCTATGATGCCGCATGACCGCCGAAGGCTCGCTCGACACCCCGCCGCACACCCCACCCGACGCCGTCGTGCGCGGCAGCCGCGCCGTGGCGCTGGCGGCGCTGCTGGCGCTCATCGCGCTGGGCCTGGCCTGGGAACTCTGGCTCGCGCCCACCGGCAGCGGCACGCTGGCCATCAAGGTGCTGCCGCTGGTGCTGTGCGTGGGCGGGCTGCTGCGTCACCGCATGTACACCTTCCGCTGGTTGAGCCTGCTGATCTGGCTCTACTTCATGGAGGGCGTGGTGCGCGCCGCCACCGAGAGCGGCCTGGGCGCGGCGCTGGCCTGGGGCGAGATCGTGCTCAGCCTGGTGATCTTCGGCGTCAGTGGCCTCTATATCCGCCGGCGGCAGAAACGCGGCGCCGAGGCCCGCGCGTGACAGCGCTGCTGTCGGCGCTGCGCGGCGCTGTCGGCCCTGCGCATGTCATCACCGAAGGCGACCGCAGCGCCTGGGAACACGACTGGCGACGCCGCTGGCACGGCAGGTCGCTGGCCGTGGTGCGGCCGGGCAGCACGGGCGAGGTGGCCGCCGTGGTGCGCGCCTGCGCCGCGGCGGGTGTGGCCCTCGTGCCGCAGGGCGGCAACACGGGTCTTGTCGGCGGCGGCGTTCCCGACGACAGCGGCACGCAGGTGTTGCTGAGCCTGCAGCGGCTGAACCACATCCGCACCATCGACGAGGCCAACCTCACGATGACCGTCGACGCCGGCTGCGTGCTGCAAACCCTGCAGGAAGCCGCCGCCGCGCGCGGCCTGCTGCTGCCGCTGAGCCTGGCCGCCGAAGGCAGTTGCACCATCGGCGGCAACCTGGCCACCAACGCCGGCGGCACGCAGGTGCTGCGCTGGGGCAATGCCCGTGATCTCTGTCTCGGGCTGGAAGTGGTCACCGCGCAGGGTGAGGTCTGGGAGGGCCTGTCGGGCCTGCGCAAGGACAACACCGGCTACGACCTGCGCGACCTCTTCATCGGCAGCGAAGGCACGCTGGGCATCATCACCGCGGCGACGCTGAAGCTGGCGCCGCTGCCGGCGGCCACCACCACCGCGCTGGCGGCCTGTCACACGCTCGACGACTGCGTCGTGCTGCTGACGCTGGCGCGCCAGCGCCTGGGCGCAGGGCTGACGGGCTTCGAGGTCATGGGCCGTTTTGCGCTGGACCTCGTCGCCCGGCATTTCCCCGGCCTGCCCCAGCCGCTGCCCGAAGCGCCGTGGACCGTGCTGCTGGAGCAGAGCGACACCGAGGGCGAGGCGCCGGCACGCGAACGTTTCGAAGCGCTGCTGGGTGCCGCGCTCGAGGCCGGCACGGTGGTCGACGCCGTGGTCGCCGAGAGCCTGGCGCAGAGCCAGGCGCTGTGGCAGCTGCGCGAGAGCATCCCGCTGGCGCAGGCCGAAGAAGGCCTGAACATCAAGCACGACATCGCCGTGCCGGTGTCGGCCATCCCCGGCTTCGTGGCACGTGCCGACGCCGCGCTGCAGACCCGCTGGCCGGGCGTGCGGCTGGTCAACTTCGGCCACCTGGGCGACGGCAACCTGCACTACAACGTGCAGGCGCCGCCGGGTGACGACGGTGGGCGTTTCCTGGCCGACGAAGAGCAGGCCGTGAACGCGGTGGTCTTCGACGAGGTGGCACGCTGCGGCGGTTCGTTCTCGGCCGAACACGGCATCGGCGCGCTGAAGCGCGACGAACTGGCGGCGCGCAAGTCACCCGTGGCCTTGCAGATGATGCGTGCCATCAAGGCCGCGCTGGACCCGCAGAACCTGATGAATCCCAGCCGCGTACTCTAGGCGCGGACGCAGGCGGCGTCGGCGGCTACTGCACCGGGCCGTCGAGCGCGCGCGGCACGGGGATCGCCACGGTCTCGATGCCCTCCTCGAGCAGGGCCTCGCGCTCTTCCGGGCTGGCATGGCCGCGGATGCCGCGGTTCGGCGCCTCGCCGTAGTGGATGCGCCGCGCCTCTTCGGCAAAGCGGGTGCCGACGTCCTCGGTGCGCGCCAGCAACTGGCGCACGCCAGCCAGCCAGGCGGCCTGCAGGTTGGTCGGCTGCATGCCGGTGACCGAGGCGGTGACCTCGAGCACGGCCGGGGCCGGGACCGTGGGCTCGGGCTGCGGCGCAGGCAGCGGCGTGGGCTCGCGCGCGCCAGACAGGTTCAGCCGCGGCGCCGAGGGCAGCCGGCTGATCACACGGTCGGCGCACAGCGGGCACTCGATGAGCGCGCGGCCGTTCTGGTCGAGGAAATTCTCTTCCGAGCCGAACCAGCCTTCAAAACCGTGGCCGTTGGCACAACGCAGGTTCAGCACTTTCATCGTGGCGACATGATAGGCCGTGCCGGGTCGGCCGCGGTGTGCCAGGTTAACGCCCGGCGGCCGCCTTGCCAGCGCTGCAGCCAGGCCAGGCCGATCTGCGTCTTCACGTCGGTGAGTTCACCCCGGTCGGCCAGGGCCTCGAGCGCGTCCTGCGTCAGCGTCACGGTCTCGACGAACTCGCCGGTATCCGGCCGCGGCGGGCCGGGCACCAGGCCGCGCGCGAACCAGATCCAGATGCTTTCGCTGGAATAGGCCGCGGCGTTGTGGATCTCGCCGCCGTAGGCCCATTCCCGCGCCACGTAACCGGTCTCTTCCTGCAGTTCGCGCATCGCGCAGGCCAGTTGCGCCTCACCCGGCTCGAGCTTGCCGGCCGGGAACTCCAGCAGCACGCGCGCCAGCGGGTGACGGTACTGGCGCACCAGCACCAGGCGCGGTGCGACGCCGTCGTCGAGCAGCGGCACCACGGCCACCGCGCCGTCATGGCGCAGGTACTCGCGCGTGGCGGTGCTGCCGTCGGGCAGCGTGACCTCGTCGCGCCGCAGCTCGATCCAGCCGCGGTGCAGCAGCGTGCTGGCGCCGGTGGCGCGTTCGATCAGGTGTTCGTCGGCGGCCACGCGATGCCGGCCGGGTTCAGCTGGCCAGGGCCTTGACGATGGCGTCGCGGCACATCGCCATCAGCCCGCCCGAGAAGGGCCCCAAGAGCAGGACCGCGGCGCCGTTGGCCGCCAGCAGCAAGGTCACGCCCTGCGTGCGCGACACGGGCTCGTTGCCCGCCGGTACGTCGAACCACATCACCTTGACGACCCGCAGGTAGTAGTAGGCGCCGATGAGCGAGAACACCACGGCCACCACGGCCAGCACGATGTAGAAGGGCACGTTGGTCGACACCAGCGCCTGGATGATGGCCAGCTTGGCGAAAAAGCCCACCATGGGCGGGATGCCGGCCAGCGAGAACATGAACACCGTCATCACGCCGGCCACCCAGGGGCTGCGCTGCGACAGGCCGGCGAAGTCTTCGATCTGCTCGCTCTCGAAACCCTGGCGGCTGAGGTACATGATGAGGCCGAAGGTGCCCAGCGTCGTCAGCACGTAGGCCACCAGGTAGAACATCGCCGAGCTGTAGGCGTTGGCCGCGCTCAGTGTGTTGCCGCTGACGACGCCGGCGCTCAGGCCCAGCACGATGAAACCCATCTGCGCGATGGTGCTGTAGGCCAGCATGCGCTTGAGGTTGCTCTGCGCGATGGCCGCCAGGTTGCCGATGGCCAGCGAGGCCACCGCCAGCACGATGAACATCTGCTGCCAGTCCACCGCCAGGCCCAGCATGCCTTCCACCAGCAGGCGGATGGTGATGGCGAACGCGGCGAACTTGGGCGCGCCGCCGATGAGCAGTGTCACCGGCGTCGGCGCGCCCTGGTAGACATCGGGCACCCACATGTGGAAGGGCGCGGCACCGAGCTTGAAGGCCAGCCCGGCGACGATGAAGACGACGCCGAAGACCAGCACCTCCTTGTTGATGCTGCCGGTGGCGATGCGCTCGAACAGGCGCGGGATGTCCAGCGTGCCGGTGGCGCCGTACATCATGCTCATGCCGTAGAGCAGGAAGCCGCTGGCCAGCGCGCCGAGCACGAAGTACTTCATCGCCGCTTCGGTGCTGATGGCGTGGTCGCGGCGCAGCGCGACCAGTGCATACAGGCTCAGGCTCATCATCTCCAGGCCGAGGTAGACGACGAGGAAGTTGTTGGCCGAGCACATCACGCCTATGCCCAGCAGCACGAAGAGCGTGAGCGTGAAGAACTCGCCCTTGAGCATGTCGCGCGCGCCCAGGGTGGGGCGGGCATAGGCCAGCGTGACCATCACGCTGAGCGCGGCGAAGAAGGCCAGCAGGTGGCCCATCGGGTCGACGACCACCAGGCGCTGCATGCCGTAGGCGGTGGCGCCGGCGTCGTACATGGCCAGGTGCAGCGCGGCGTAGACCGCGACGCTGGCCTGGGTGAGCCAGAAGGTGGGGCGGCGCTGCGCGTCGGTGGAGAAGACGTCGACCAGCAGCACGCCGCAGGCGGCCACCAGCAGCCAGATTTCGGGGTAGACGACGGGCCAGTTCATCGAGCTCATGGTGTTGTTGTTCCGGCCGTCATCAGTTCAGCTTGGGCCGTGCCACGTGCTGCAGCAGTTCGGCCACCGACACGTTCATCACGTCGGTGAAAGGCTTGGGGTACAGGCCCATCCACAGCACCGCGGCGGCCAGCAGCGACAGCATCAGGAACTCGCGGCCGTTGATGTCCTGCAGCGCCTTCACGTTGGCGTTGGCGACCTCGCCGAAGTAGACGCGCTTGACCATCCACAGCGTGTAGGCGGCGCCGAAGACCAGCGTCGTGGCCGCGCCCAGGGCGACCCAGAAGTTGTAGTCCACCGCGCCCAGGATGACCATCCACTCGCCGACGAAGCCGGCGGTGCCCGGCAGGCCGGCGTTGGCCATCGCGAACAGCACCGCGAAGGCTGCGAACTTGGGCATCGTGTTGGCCACACCGCCGTAGGCCGCGATCTCGCGGCTGTGCACGCGGTCGTAGAGCACGCCGATGCACAGGAACATCGCGCCCGAGACGAAGCCGTGGCTGATCATCTGCACGATGGCGCCGGCCACGCCGAGCTGGTTGAAGATGAAGAAGCCCAGGGTGACGAAGCCCATGTGCGCGATGGAGCTGTAGGCCACCAGCTTCTTCATGTCCTTCTGCACCAGCGCCACCATGCCGATGTAGAGCACGGCGATGAGGCTCAGCGCGATGATGAAGCCCGCGTACTCGCGCGAGGCGTCCGGCGCGATGGGCAGCGAGAAGCGCAGGAAGCCGTAGGCGCCCAGCTTCAGCATGATGGCCGCCAGCACCACCGAGCCGCCCGTGGGTGCCTCGACGTGGGCGTCGGGCAGCCAGGTGTGCACCGGCCACATCGGCACCTTGACGCTGAAGGCCGCGAGGAAGGCGAAGAAGAGCAGCGTCTGCGCGTTCAGCGGCAGCGGCAACCGGTGCCAGGCCTGGATGTCGAAGCTGCCGCCGCTCTTGTAGTAAAGGTAGACCAGCGCCACCAGCATCAGCAGGCTGCCGGCCAGCGTGAAGAGGAAAAACTTGAAGGCCGCGTAGACGCGCTTCGGGCCGCCCCAGACGCCGATGATGATGTACATCGGGATCAGCGTGGCTTCGAAGAAGACGTAGAAGAGCAGCCCGTCCATGGCGCAGAACACGCCCACCATGAGGCCGCTGAGGATGAGGAAGGCGCCCATGTACTGGGCCACGCGCTCCTCGATCACCTGCCAGGCGGCGATGACGACGATGACGGTGATGAAGGCGGTCAGCGGCACGAACCACAACGACAGGCCGTCGACGCCGAGGTGGTAGTTGACGTTGAAGCGCTGGATCCAGCTGAACTTCTCGACGTACTGCAGTGCCGCGGTGCCGGTGTCGAAGCGCGTGATCAGCGGCAGCGTGACCAGGAACGAAGCCACCGCGCCCACCAGCGCGATGGCGCGCACGGCGCCGGCGTTCTGGTCGCGACCGACGGCGAGCAACAGCACGCCGAAGGCCACCGGCAACCAGATAGCAAGGCTCAGCAGACCCATCTCTTGTTCTCTTCAGTGATTCTTGTTGTGGCGGCGGCAGGCATTCAGCGCATCAAGCCGCTGAAGTAAGGCCAGAGCTGCCAGGTGAGCAGACCGAAGATGCCCAGCAGCATCACCAGCGCGTACTGGTAGAGGTGGCCGCTCTGCAACTGCCGCACCACGCCGGCGATGCGGCCGACCAGGCTCGCCGAGCCGTTGACGATGGCGCCGTCGATGAGCATCTGGTCGCCGCCCTTCCACAGCCCGTTGCCGATGAGGCGCGCGCCGGCGGCCAGCACGTGTTCGTTGAACCAGTCGAGGTAGTACTTGTTCTCGAGCACCCGCACGACGGGGCTGAGCGCCTTGCCTATGGCCACCGGGATGCCCGGCTGCTTCAGATAGAACCACCAGGCCGTGACGACGCCGGCCAGCGCCAGCCAGAAGGGCAGCGTCTGCAGGCCGTGCAGCGCCATCGCGGCGGCGCCGTGGAAACCTTCGGCCAGCTGCGCCATCGCCGGGTGCTTCGTGGCGTCGACGAAGATCGCGTCCTTCAGCAGGTCGCCGAAGAGCATGGGCTGGATGGTGAGGTAGCCGATCACGACGGACGGGATCGCCAGCAGCACCAGCGGCGCCGTCACCACCCAGGGTGATTCGTGCGGCGTGGCGTCGTGGTGGTCGTCACCGTGGCCGTGCGCGTGGTCGTCGTCCGGCGGGAAGGGCTTGTGGTGGAAACGTTCCTTGCCGTGGAAGACCAGGAAGTACATGCGGAACGAATAGAACGCGGTGACGAAGACACCGGCCACCACCGCGAAGATGGCGAACGGCGTGCCCGGCAGATTGCTCGCCTCGACGGCCAGGATGATGCTGTCCTTGCTGTAGAAGCCCGCGAACAGCGGCGTGCCGATGAGCGCCAGCGACCCCAGCAGCGCCGTGATCCAGGTGATGGGCATGTGCTTGCGCAGGCCGCCCATGTTGCGGATGTCCTGATCGTGGTGCATGCCGATGATCACGCTGCCGGCGGCCAGGAAGAGCAGTGCCTTGAAGAAGGCGTGTGTCATCAGGTGGAACACGGCCACGCTGTAGGCACTGGCCCCCAGCGCCACCGTCATGTAGCCCAGCTGGCTCAGCGTCGAATACGCCACCACACGCTTGATGTCGTTCTGGATGATGCCCAGGAAGCCCATGAACAGCGCGGTGATGGCGCCGATGATCAGCACGAAGTTCAGCGCCGTGTCGCTCAGCTCGAACAGCGGCGACATGCGCGCCACCATGAAGATGCCGGCCGTCACCATGGTCGCGGCGTGGATCAGCGCGGAAATGGGCGTCGGGCCTTCCATCGAATCGGGCAGCCAGACGTGCAGCGGGAACTGCGCGCTCTTGCCCATCGCGCCGATGAAGAGGCAGATGCAGATCACCGTGATCAGCATCCAGTCGCCGCCCCAGGTCGGGTAGGGGAAGGTGAGCTTGGCGATCTCGGGCGCCTGCGCGAAGACCGCGGTGTAGTTCAGCGAACCGGTGTAGGCCACCACCAGGCCGATGCCCAGGATGAAGCCGAAGTCGCCCACCCGGTTGACCAGGAAGGCCTTCATGTTGGCGAAGATGGCCGTCGGCTTCTTGAACCAGAAGCCGATGAGCAGGTAGCTCACCAGGCCCACCGCTTCCCAGCCGAAGAAGAGCTGCAGGAAGTTGTTGCTCATCACCAGCATCAGCATGCTGAAGGTGAACAGGCTGATGTAGCTGAAGAAGCGCTGGTAGCCGGGGTCGCCTTCCATGTAGCCGATGGTGTAGACGTGCACCATCAGCGAGACGAAGGTCACCACCACCATCATCATCGCGGTCAGGCCGTCGACCATGAAGCCGACTTCCATCACCAGCTTGCCGACCACCAGCCATTCGTAGACGGTGGCGTTGAAGCGCGCGCCGCCGGCCACCTGCTGCAGCACCATGACCGAACCGATGAAGGCGATGAGCACGCCCAGGATGGTGACCGTGTGCGCACCGCGTGTGCCCACCTGCTTGCCGGCCAGGCCGGCGATCAAGGCCCCGGCCAGAGGCGCCAGGGCGATGGTGAGCAGCAGCGTTTGTGAAATCGAGGATGCCATGGCGCGGGGCTCAGCCTTTCAGCTCGTCGAGCTCTTCGACGTTGATCGACGCCCGGTTGCGGAACAGCACCACCAGGATCGCCAGGCCGATGGCCGATTCGGCCGCCGCCACGGTGAGGATGAAGAACACGAAGACCTGCCCGGCCATGCGGTCGGCTTCCAGCGGCAGGTAGTGCGAGAAGGCAATGAAGTTCAGGTTGACGGCCAGCAGCATCAGCTCGATGGCCATCAGCAGCACGATGAGGTTGCGCCGGTTCAGGAAGATGCCGATGACGGACAGCGCGAAAAGGATGCCACCCAGGGACAGGTAATGCCCGAGCGTGATGGGCCCGAGGGTCATGTCGTGCCCCCCTCTTCCTTCGGCGCCGAGGGGGTTTCCACCGTTGGATCCATCTTCACCAGCCGCACGCGGTCGGCCTTCTTCACCCGCACCTGCTCGGACGGGTTCATGTGGCGGCCGTCCTTGCGCTCGCGCAGCGTCAGCGCGATGGCCGCGATGATGGCCACCAGCAACAGCACTGCGGCCAACTGCAGCGGGTAGAGATAGTTCGTGTAGATCTCGATGCCCAGCAGCTTGGTGTTGCCCAACTCCAGGTCGCGCGCCGTGGCCGCGGGCGCCTGCAGCTGGAAGCCGCGCATCAGCACCAGCGCCATCTCCAGCGCGATCACCGCGCCGACCAGGCCCGCCACCGGCAGGTGGGTCCAGAAGCCCTGACGGAACTGGTCGGTGTTGATGTCCAGCATCATCACGACGAAGAGGAAGAGCACCATCACTGCGCCGACGTAGACCAGCACCAGCGCGATGGCCAGGAACTCGGCGCGCAGCAGCATCCAGATGCAGGCGGCGCTGAAGAAGGCCAGCACCAGGAACAGCGCCGCGTGTACCGTGCTGCGCGCGGTGATGACGCGGAAGGCTGCCAGCAGCAGCACTGCCGAGAAGACGTAGAAGAGGCCGGTGATCGTGTTCATGTGTTCAGCGCACGCCGCTGCGGGGGTGGCCGCAGGCGGCTTGCAGCCCTGTCGTCAACGGTAGGGGGCGTCGGCCGCCCGGTTGGCTGCGATCTCTTTTTCGTAGCGGTCGCCCACGGCCAGCAGCATGTCCTTGGTGAAATAGAGATCGCCGCGTTTCTCGCCGTGGTATTCGAAGTGATGCGTCTCGACGATGCTGTCCACCGGGCAGCTCTCTTCGCAGAAGCCGCAGAAGATGCACTTGGTGAGGTCGATGTCGTAGCGCGTGGTGCGGCGGCTGCCGTCGGCGCGCACGTCGCTCTCGATGGTGATGGCCATGGCCGGGCACACCGCTTCGCACAGCTTGCAGGCGATGCAGCGTTCTTCGCCGTTGTCGTAGCGGCGCAGCGCGTGCAGGCCGCGGAAGCGTGGCGACAGCGGCGTCTTCTCTTCCGGGAACTGCACCGTGATGTTCTTGGCCAGGAAGTGCTTGCCCGTGATGCGCATGCCCTTGAAGAGCTCGGCGAGGAACAGGCTGGACACGACGTCCTTGATGGCAGCGAGGGTCGACATGGCTACGTCCGACCTCCCGCCGGGCCGCCCCAAGGGAGGTCAGCGCCCCAGGACCCGGAACGGGGCCCTTCGGTGCCCTTGGGGGCAGCGAGCGTAGCGAGCTTGGGGGTCATCATTACTTCCAGATGTTGAAAGGCGACTGGATCCAGAGCCCAACGACCACGAGCCAGATCAACGTGATGGGAATGAAGACCTTCCAGCCCAGCCGCATGATCTGGTCGTAGCGGAAACGCGGGAAGGTGGCGCGCACCCACAGGAACATCGTGGCGACGACGAACACCTTGGCCGCGAGCCAGAACCAGCCGTCGGGCAGGAAACCCACGGGCGACAACCAGCCGCCCAGGAAGAGCAGCGTGGTGAGCATGCTCACCAGGATCATGTTCGCGTACTCGGCCAGGAAGAACATCGCAAAGGACATGCCCGAGTACTCGATCATGTGGCCGGCGACGATCTCGCTTTCACCTTCCACCACGTCGAAGGGGTGGCGGTTGGTCTCGGCCAGGCCCGAGATGAAGAAGACGACGAAGATCGGCAGCAGCGGCAGCCAGTTCCACGACAGGAAACCCAGGCCCAGCGTGGCGAAGGTGCCGCGGCCCTGCACGGCGACGATCTCGCTCAGGTTCATGCTGGCCGAGACCATGAGCACGACGACGAGGCAGAAGCCCATCGCGATCTCGTAGCTGACCATCTGCGCCGAGGCACGCAGTGCGCCCAGGAAGGCGTACTTCGAGTTGCTGGCCCAGCCAGCGATGATCACGCCGTAGACCTCCATCGAGGTGATGGCCATCAGGAACAGCAGGCCGGCGTTGACGTTCGCCAGCGCGACATCGGGTCCGAAGGGGATGACGGCCCAGGCGGCCAGCGCCGGCATGATGGTCATCACCGGGCCGAGGAAGAAGAGGGCCTTGTTGGCCGCCGTGGGGCGGATGATCTCTTTGAAGATCAGCTTCACCGCGTCGGCGATGGGTGTCAGCAGGCCATAAGGACCCACGCGGTTGGGGCCGGGGCGGACCTGGCTCCAGCCGATGGCCTTGCGTTCCCACAGCGTGAGGTAGGCGACGCAGCCCATCAGCGGCAGCACGAGCGCGATGATCTTGATCAGCGTCCAGACCACCAGCCAGGCGCCGGTGCCCAGGGTGGCATTGCCGTATTGGTGCAGGGTGTCGAACATGGCGTTCAGGCCCTTTCCACGGTGACGGCGCCGAACATCGCACCCAAGGTGCCGGTGCCCTGGTGGCCGGCGGCGACGCGCACCGTGCCTTCGGCCAGGCTGGTGTCTTCACGCGCCGCCAGCGTGGCACTGCCCTCGCCCTGCGTCACGCGCACGCGGGCGCCCGGCTGCAGACCCAGCTGCTGCCACAGCGCCGTGGGCAGGCCGGCGACAGGGCCCTTCGCGTCGGCGGTGAGCTGCAGCGAGACGGCGCGGCGCACGGTGGCGTCGCTGCAGTAGACGGGCACGTCTGACAGGCGTTGCAGGCCGTGGGTCGGCACGGCCAGCGACGATGCGTCGGCCATTGCCGCGCCGTTGTCCAGGCGCTGGAGGATCGTGGTGGGGTCACCCAGCGCCTCGGCGCGCACGTCCTCGGCGGTCTCGTGCTCGAAACCGGGCAAGCCCAGCAAGTTGCCCAGCACACGCAGCACCTTCCAGCCCGGGCGTGTTTCGCCTGCGGGCTTGACGACGCCGTGGAAGCTCTGCAGCCGGCCTTCGGCGTTGACGAAGCAGCCTGCCGTTTCGGTGAAGGGTGCGATGGGCAGCAGCACGTCGGCCACGTCGGCCATCGTGTCCTTGAAGGCGGTGAGGCCGACGACCAGTCCAGAAGCCGCGAGCGCCTTGCGCGCGGCGGCGGCGTCGACGGCGTCGAGCACGGGTTCGGTGTTCAGCAGCAGCAACGCCTTCATCGGCTGGCTCAGCATCTGGCCCGCGTCCAGGCCGCCGGGGCCGGGCATCGCGCCGACGAGCTGCGCACCGACGGCGTTGGCACCGTCGCCCAGGTAGCCGACGCTGGCACCGGTCTGGTCGGCGATCCAGCCGGCCAGCGCCAGCAGCGCCGAAGCCTGCGGATGCTGCGCTGCGCCGTTGCCCAGCAGCACCGCCTTGCGTTCACCCGAGAGCAGCGACGCGGCGACGGCCTGCGCAGGCGTACCCGGGTCTGCGGGCAGCGGCGCCGGCACGCCCTGCAACTTCGCGATGGCCGCGGCCACGTCGGCCAGCTGCTGCAGCCACTGCGAAGGCGCAGCCGTCAGCGTGTGCGCCACCGGCAGCGCCCAGTCGTCGTGCACGGCGTGCAGGCTGCTGACCTGCGCGCCGTGGCGTGCGGCCTGGCGCAGGCGCTGCGCAAACAGCGGGTGGTCCTTGCGCAGGAAACTGCCGATGACGAAGGCGCGGTCGAGCGTCGCCAGCGACGCGATGGACGTGCCCAGCCAGCGCGCGTGACCGGCAGGCGCGGCCGTGAAGTCGGCGTGGCGCAGGCGGTGGTCGATGTTCTCGCTGCCCAGGCCGCGCATCAGCTTGGCCAGCAGGTGCAGCTCTTCAGCGGTCGAAGAGACATGGCCCAGCGCACCGATACCGCCGGCGCCGAATTCGGCCTTCACGCGCTTCAGGCCGTCGGCGACGTAGCCCAGGGCGGTGTTCCAGTCGACGGCCTGCCAGGCACCGCCCTGCTTGATCATCGGCGTTGTCAGCCGCGAATCGCCGTTCAGCGCCTCGTAGCTGAAACGGTCGCGGTCGGCGATCCAGCATTCGTTGACGCCTTCGTTCTCCAGCGGCACCACGCGCATCACCTTGCCCGACTTGACCTGAACGACGAGGTTGGTGCCGGTGCTGTCGTGCGGCGAAACGGACTTCCGGCGGCTGAGTTCCCAGGTCCGCGCGGTGTAGCGGAAGGGTTTGCTGAGCAGCGCACCCACCGGGCAGATGTCGATCATGTTGCCCGACAGTTCGCTGTCCACCGTGGCGCCGTCGACGGTGGTGATCTCGCTGTGTTCGCCGCGGTGGATCATGCCGAGTTCCATCACGCCGGCGACTTCCTGGCCAAAACGTACGCAGCGCGTGCAGTGGATGCAGCGGCTCATGCCTTCCATGCTGATGAGCGGGCCGACGTCCTTGTGGAAGACGACGCGCTTCTCTTCTGCATAGCGGCTGGCGCTGGCGCCGTAGCCCATGGCCAGGTCCTGCAGCTGGCATTCACCGCCCTGGTCGCAGATGGGGCAGTCCAGCGGATGGTTGATGAGCAGGAACTCCATCACCGACTGCTGCGCCTTCACGGCCTTGTCGCTCTTGGTGCGCACGATCATGCCGTTGGTTACCGGCGTCGCGCAGGCAGGCATGGGCTTGGGCATCTTCTCGATGTCGACCAGGCACATGCGGCAGTTGGCCGCGATGGACAGCTTCTTGTGATAGCAGAAGTGCGGGATGTAGGTGCCTGCGGCGTCCGCGGCGTGCATCACCATGCTGCCGTCGGGCACGGTGACTGTCTTGCCGTCGATGTTCAGTTCGGCCATGGTCTCAGACGGTCTGCGCGACCATGCAGGTCTTGTGTTCGATGTGGTGTACGAACTCGTCGCGGAAGTGCTTCAGCATGCCTTCGACCGGCATCGCGGCGGCGTCGCCCAGGGCGCAGATGGTGCGGCCCTTGATGTTGTGCGCCACCGAGTCGAGCAGCGCCAGGTCGTCGGCGCGGCCCTGGCCGTGTTCGATGCGGTGGATGACACGCCACAGCCAGCCCGTGCCTTCGCGGCAGGGTGTGCACTGGCCGCAGCTCTCGTGCTGGTAGAAGTAGCTCAGGCGCAGCAGGCTCTTCACCATGCATCGGTGCTCGTTCATCACGATGACGGCGCCAGACCCCAACATCGATCCGGCCTTGGCGATGGCGTCGTAGTCCATCGTGATGTCCATCATCGTCTTGGCCGGCAGCACGGGGGCCGACGAGCCGCCCGGGATCACCGCCTTCAGCGCCCCGCCCTTCACGCCGCCGGCCAGTTCCAGCAGCTTCGCGAAGGGCGTGCCCAGAGGCACCTCGAAGTTGCCGGGCTGGTTGACGTCGCCGACGACGCTGAAAATCTTGGTGCCGCCGTTGTTCGGCTTGCCGCATTCCAGGTAGGCCTGGCCGCCGTTGTTGATGATCCACGGCACCGCGGCGAAGGTCTCGGTGTTGTTGATCGTCGTCGGCTTGCCGTAGACCCCGAAGCTGGCCGGGAAAGGGGGCTTGAATCGCGGTTGGCCCTTCTTGCCTTCCAGGCTTTCGAGCAGCGCCGTCTCTTCACCGCAGATGTAGGCGCCGAAACCGTGGAAGGCGTGCAGTTGGAAGCTGAAGGGGCTGCCCTGGATGTTGTCGCCAAGGAAGCCGGCGGCGCGCGCTTCGTCCAGTGCGGCTTCGAAGCGTTCGTAGACCTCGAAGATCTCGCCGTGGATGTAGTTGTAGCCCGTCTTCACGCCCATCGCGTAGGCCGCAATCGCCATGCCCTCGATGACGATGTGCGGGTTGTAGGCCAGGATGTCGCGGTCCTTGCAGGTGCCCGGTTCACCCTCGTCGCTGTTGCACACCAGGTACTTCGGCCCCGGGAACATGCGCGGCATGAAGCTCCACTTCAGGCCGGTGGGGAAGCCCGCACCGCCGCGGCCGCGCAAGGCGCTGAGCTTGACCTCGGCGATGACCTGGTCCTGCGTCATGCCCTCGCCACCATCCACGCCCAAGATCTTGCGCAGTGCGCTGTAGCCGCCGCGGGCCACGTAATCGGCCAGGCGCCAGTTGCTGCCGTTCAGCCCGGCGACGATCTGCGCGCCGAGGTGGCGGTCGTGGAAGCAGGTTTCCGTGCCCTTGGCCTGGAACCGCGACAGATCGAGCGTCATGTCTGCCCCTCGCCCGCGGGGATGCTGTTTGCGTCCATCTTCAGCAGCGCCAGCAGTTCATCGAGCCGCTCGTTCGACATGAAGCTGAGCATCTGGCGGTCGTTGACCAGCATCACAGGCGCGTCGGCGCAGGCGCCCAGGCATTCGCTGGGCTGCACGGTGAACACGCCGTCGGCGGTGGTGCCGTAGGGCTCGACACCCAGCTTCCGACAGACATGGTCCAGCGCCTTGTCGCCGTCGCGCAGTGCACAAGGCAGGTTGGTGCAGACGTTGAGCTTGTACTTGCCCAGCGGTTGCTGGTTGTACATGTTGTAGAAGGTGGTGACCTCGTGCACCGCGATCGCCGGCATGCCGAGGTAAGCCGCGATGGAGGTCTCGGCCTCGGGCGAGACATGGCCCTGCTCGTGCTGCACGATGGCCAGGCAGGCCATCACCGCGCTCTGCTTTTGCTCGACGGGGTACTTGGCCACTTCCTTCGCGAAGCGGGCCAGCGTGGATGGTGTGAACTGCATCATCGGTCGATCTCGCCAAACACGATGTCCATGGTGCCGATGATGGCCACCGCGTCGGCGATCATGTGCCCGCGCGCCATCTCGTCCAGCGCCGCCAGGTGCGGGAAGCCGGGGGCGCGGATCTTCAGCCGGTAGGGTTTGTTGGCGCCGTCGCTCACCAGGTAGATGCCGAACTCGCCCTTGGGGTGCTCGACGGCGGCGTAGGCCTCGCCCTCGGGCACGTGCATGCCTTCGGTGAAGAGCTTGAAGTGGTGGATCAGCTCTTCCATGTTCGACTTCATGTCGACACGGTGCGGCGGCGCCACCTTGTGGTTGCCGGTGATCACCGGGCCGGCGTTCGCGCGCAGCCACTGCACGCACTGCTGCACGATGCGGTTGCTCTGGCGCATCTCTTCGATGCGCACCAGGTAGCGGTCGTAGGTGTCGCCGTTGACGCCCACCGGCACGTCGAAGTCCATGCGGTCGTAGACATCGTAGGGCTGCTTCTTGCGCAGGTCCCAGGCGATGCCGCTGCCGCGCAGCATGGGGCCGGTGAAGCCCAGGTTCAGCGCACGCTCGGGGCTGACGACACCCACGCCCACGGTGCGCTGCTTCCAGATGCGGTTGTCCGTGAGCAGCGTCTCGTAGTCGTCGACGTTTTTCGGGAAGCGGGTGCAGAAGTCGTCGATGAAGTCGAGCAGGCTGCCCTGCCGGTTCTGATTCAACGCCGTGATGGCCTTCTGATTCTTGATGCGGCTGACCTGGTACTGCGGCATCGAATCCGGCAGGTCGCGGTAGACACCGCCCGGGCGGAAGTAGGCCGCGTGCATGCGCGCGCCACTCACCGCCTCGTACATGTCGAAGATGTCCTCGCGCTCACGGAAGCAGTAGATGAGGATGTTCATCGCACCACAGTCCAGCCCGTGCGCGCCCAGCCACAACAGGTGGTTCAGCAACCGCGTGAGTTCGCTGAACATGACGCGGATGTACTGCGCGCGCTCGGGCACCTCGATGCCGGCCAGCCTTTCGATAGCCAGGCAGTAGGCGTGCTCGTTGCACATCATCGAGACGTAGTCCAGCCGGTCCATGTAGGGCAGCGCCTGGATGTAGGTCTTGGTCTCGGCCAGTTTCTCCGTCGCGCGGTGCAGCAGGCCGATGTGCGGGTCGGCGCGCTGGATGACTTCGCCGTCGAGTTCCAGCACCAGTCGCAGCACGCCATGTGCGGCCGGGTGCTGGGGCCCGAAGTTCAGGGTGTAGTTCTTGATCTCTGCCATGGCGCGTCAGGTGCCGTTCAGTGCGTCATGCCGCCGTAGTGGTCTTCGCGCACCACGCGTGGCACCACCTCGCGCGGCTCGATGCTCACCGGCTGGTAGATCACGCGTTTCTTCTCGGCGTCGTAGCGCATCTCGACATGTCCGGTGACCGGGAAGTCCTTGCGCATCGGGTGACCGATGAAACCGTAGTCGGTGAGGATGCGGCGCAGGTCGGTGTGGCCTTCGAAGATGATGCCGAAGAGGTCGAAGGCCTCGCGCTCGAACCAGTTGGCCGAGGCCCAGAGTTCGGTGACCGACGCCACCGCGGGCAGGTCGTCGTCGGGCGCGAAGACCTTCACGCGCACACGCCAGTTGTGCGTGATCGACAGCAGGTGCACGACGACGCCATAGCGCTGCCCATCCCACTGCTGGTTGCGGTAGTCGGACCAGTCGACACCGCACAGGTCGATGAGTTGCTCGAACTTCAGCGCCGGGTCGTCGCGCAGCGTCTGCATTGCAGCCGTGTACTGCGCGGCAGCCACGGTGATCGTGATCTCGCCACGGTCGCGCACGAGCGTCTTCAGCGTTTCACCCAGCACGGCATTCAGTGCCGTTTGCAGGGTATCGAGTTTCTGCGTCATCGGTCTGGCCCCTCAACGCGCGATCGTGTTTTCACGGCGGATCTTGGCCTGCAGCTGCAGGATGCCGTAAAGCAGCGCCTCGGCCGTCGGCGGGCAGCCCGGCACGTAGACGTCCACCGGGACGATGCGGTCGCAGCCACGCACCACGCTGTAGCTGTAGTGGTAGTAGCCGCCGCCGTTGGCGCACGAGCCCATGCTCAGCACCCAGCGCGGCTCGGCCATCTGGTCGTAGACCTTGCGCAGCGCCGGCGCCATCTTGTTGCACAGCGTGCCGGCGACGATCATCAGGTCGCTCTGGCGCGGGCTGGGGCGAAAGAGCATGCCGAAGCGGTCGATGTCGTAACGCGCGGCACCGGCATGCATCATCTCCACGGCACAACACGCCAGGCCGAAGGTCATGGGCCACAACGAGCCCGTCTTCGACCAGTTGATCAGCGTGTCCATCTGCGTGGTGACGAAGCCTTCCTTCAGGACGCCTTCGATGCCCATGTCTTTACTGCTCCCGGTGGCTGACGGCGAAGACCATGTTCATTCCCAATCGAGTGCACCCTTCTTCCACTCGTAGACGAAGCCGACGACCAGGATGGTGAGGAAGACCATCATGGCCCAGAAGCCTGACGGCCCAATTTCACGCAGTGCCACGGCCCACGGAAACAGGAAGGCGATCTCGAGGTCGAAGAGGATGAAGAGGATGGCCACGAGGTAATAACGCACGTCGAACTTCATGCGCGCGTCCTCGAAGGCCTCGAAGCCGCATTCGTAGGGGCTGTTCTTCTCGACGTCGGGGCGGTTGGGGCCAAAGACGAAACCCAGCAGCTGCGGCGCCACGCCGACCGCGATGCCCACCAGGATGAACAGGATCACGGGCAGGTAGGGTTGCAGGTCCATGGCTTCGTCAGTCCTCTGTCAGGTGCCTTCAGGCCGCAAAAAAGCGCGCCTCGCGGCCGCTGCCTTTGCAGCGGATTCGGGCGCGCCTGGGTTCGATCTGCCTTTGAGCGGCGCATCGCTGCGGCGGGGACACTGCCCGGTGGCAGCTGAGGCAAGACCACGGGACAGCCGCTCTCGAAAACCTTGGTGCCGACGGCGAGACTCGAACTCGCACAGCTTTCGCCACTACCCCCTCAAGATAGCGTGTCTACCAATTTCACCACGTCGGCAAGACGCAAAAATTCCGTGCTGTTCTGCTTGGTGCGCGTGAGGCAGGTCGCTCACCGAACAGCGCGGAATTCTAGCCGCAAAAGACGGGGCTTCCGCCCCGGCTGGCCTACTTCGACGCCGCGGCTTCGGGTGCTGCCGGCACCGGCGTCGACGGGGTCGGAATGGCCCCGGGCGCGGCGGCCGGAATGGCGCCCGTCGCGGGCGCGCTGGCCCCATCCGTGGGCCGGTCGAGCACGCTGCTGCCGGTGGCCGCGGGGCGCGTGCTGGTGGTGCTGCCCATGTAGGCCAGCGCCAGCGTGCAGACGAAAAACACGGTGGCCAGCGCGGCGGTGGATCGCGACAGGAAGTTGGCGCTGCCGGTGGCGCCGAACAGGCTGCCCGAGGCACCACTGCCGAACGAGGCGCCCATGTCGGCGCCCTTGCCGTGCTGGATCAGCACGAGGCCGATCATCGTCAGCGCCGACAGGATCTGCACCGCCAGGGTCAGGGTCATCCAGAATTGCATGATGGGTATAGCTCCAGGAAACGGATCAATGTGCCGCGCGGCAGATGGCGATGAAGTCGGCGGCCTTCAAGGCCGCCCCGCCGATGAGCCCGCCGTCGATGTCGGGCTGCGCGAAGAGGGTGGCTGCGTTGTCGGCCTTGACGCTGCCGCCGTAGAGGATCTTCATGGTCTCGGCGCGGCCCGTGGCGGCCTGCAACTGGGCGCGCAGGACGGCGTGCACGGCCTGCGCCTGTTCTGGGCTGGCGGTGCGCCCGGTGCCGATGGCCCACACGGGTTCGTAGGCCACCACCATCTCGGCCGCGCAATGCGCCAGCTGGTGGATGACGGCCGAGAGCTGGCGCTTGACCACTGCTTCGGTCTGGCCGGCCTCGCGCTCGGCCAGCGTCTCGCCGACGCAGACCACGGGCGTCACGCCGCGGGCCAGCGCGGCCTGGGCCTTTTCGGCCACGAGCTGATCGCTTTCGGCATGGTAGGCGCGGCGCTCGCTGTGGCCGACGATGGCGTAGCGGCAGCCGCACTCGGCCAGCATGCCCGCCGACACCTCGCCGGTGTAGGCGCCCTGTTCGTGCGAGGACACGTCCTGCGCACCCCAGCGCAGATCGCTGGCGGCCAGCGACGCGGCCGTTTCGCTCAGGAACACGAAGGGCACGCACACGGCCACGTCGGCGGTGTAGGGCCGCCCGCCCAGCAAGGCCGCCAGCAGTTCGGCGTTGGCCGGCCGGCTGCCGTGCATCTTCCAGTTGCCCACCACGAGTTTGCGTCGCATGTTCAGGCCTCCTGAGCCCAGGTGAGAACGATCTTGCCCACGTGCGTTCCCGATTCCATCAGCGCATGTGCCTCGGCGGCCTTGGCGCCCGGGAACACCTGGTGGATGACGGGCTTGATGGCGCCACTTTGCAGCAGCGGCCAGACCTGCGCGCTCAGCGCCTGCGCCAGCACGGTTTTGTAGGCGACGCTGCGCGGCCGCAGCGTCGAGCCGACGATGGCCAGCCGCTTGCGTAGCAGCAGGCCGGCGTCGATGGCGCTCTTCGTGCCGCCCTGCACCGCGATCAGCGCCAGGCGACCGTCGTCGGCCAGACATTCCAGTTCACGGCCGATGTAGTCGCCGGCCACCATGTCGAGCACCACGTCGGCGCCCTTGCCGCCGGTCAGGCGCTTCGTCTCGGCGACGAAGTCCTGCGTGCGGTAGTTGATGGCGTGGTCGGCGCCCAGGGTCACGCAGGCGGCGCACTTCTCGTCGCTGCCCGCGGTGACGATGACCCGCGAACCCAGCGCTTTGGCGATCTGGATGGCGGCGACACCGATGCCGCTGCTGCCGCCCTGCACCAGCAGCGTTTCGCCGGGTTGCAGGCGTGCGATGTGGAAGACGTTCTGCCACACCGTGAAGAAGGTTTCGGGCAGGCTCGCGGCTTGCACCATGTTCAGGCCCTGCGGCACGGGCAGGCACTGGCCCGCCGGTGCGACGCAGAACTCGGCATAACCACCGCCGGCCACCAGGGCGCAGACGGCATCGCCCAGGGCCAGTCCGGCCGCGGCCAGGTCGTCCGGCGCACCGCCGGCCACCGTGCCGGCCACTTCCAGCCCGGGCAGGTCACTGACCCCCGGCGGCATCGGATACCGCCCCTTGCGCTGCAGCACGTCGGGGCGGTTCACGCCCGACGCCTGCACGGCGATCAGCAGCTCACCTGGGCGCGGCACGGGCACGGGCCGTTCACACGGCACCAGCACCTCGGGCCCGCCCGGGGCCTTGATCTCTATGGCACGCATGCGGGCCGCGGCTTGCACCGTCACTCGGGCTGCTTCGGCGCCTGGTCTGCGGCCGAGGGCTCGGCCACCGGCTGCGCCACCGGCGCGGCGTTGTCGACACCCCCGTCCACCGGCGCGGCTTCACGGCGCGGGCGGTCTTCGCGGTCGCGGCGCGGCGGGCGGTCGTCGCGGTCACGGCGCGGACGGTCGCCACGGTCGCCGCGCGGCTCGAAACGCTCTTCCGGCATGCCTTCGGGGCGCTCGAGCAGGGCCTTCATGCTGAGCTTGATGCGGCCCTTCTCGTCGGTCTCCAGCACCTTCACCTGCACGACCTGGCCCTCCTTGAGGAAGTCTTCCACCCGCTCGACACGCTGGTGTGCGATCTGGCTGATGTGCAGCAGGCCGTCCTTGCCCGGCAGGATGTTGATGAGCGCGCCGAAGTCGAGGATCTTGGTGACCGCGCCTTCGTAGACCTTGCCGACTTCCGCATCCGCCGTGATCTCGGCGATGCGCTTGAGCGCGAATGCGGCCTTGTCGGCGTCGGTCGACGCCACCGTGATGGTGCCGTCTTCGCCGATGTCGATGGTGCAGCCCGTCTCTTCGGTCAGCGCACGGATGGTGGCGCCCCCCTTGCCGATGACGTCGCGGATCTTTTCCTGGTTGATCTTCATCGTGTACAGGCGCGGCGCGAAGGGGCTGACCTCGGCCTTGGCGCCACCGACGGCTTCCACCATCCTGGCCAGGATGTGCAGGCGCGCTTCCTTGGCCTGCGCCAGTGCGACCTGCATGATTTCCTTGGTGATGCCCTGGATCTTGATGTCCATCTGCAGCGCGGTGATGCCGCCGTTGGTGCCCGCCACCTTGAAGTCCATGTCGCCCAGGTGATCCTCGTCGCCCAGGATGTCGGTCAGCACCGCGAAGCGGTTGCCTTCCTTGATCAGGCCCATCGCGATGCCGGCCACGTGGGCCTTCAGCGGCACACCGGCGTCGAGCATGCTCAGGCAGCCGCCGCAGACGCTGGCCATCGAAGACGAGCCGTTGCTCTCGGTGACTTCAGAGACGATGCGGATCGTGTAGGGGAAGTCTTCCTTCTTCGGCAGCACAGCCAGCAGCGCACGCTTGGCAAGGCGGCCGTGGCCGACCTCGCGCCGCTTGGGCGTGCCGAAGCGGCCGGCTTCTCCGGTGGCGAAGGGCGGCATGTTGTAGTGCAGCATGAAGTTGTCGGTGAAGTCACCCGACAACGCGTCGATGCGCTGCGCGTCGCGCTCGGTGCCCAGCGTGGCCACCACCAGCGCCTGCGTTTCACCGCGCGTGAACAGCGACGAGCCGTGGGTGCGCGGCAGCACGCCGTTGCGGATCTCGATGCCACGCACGGTGCGCGTGTCGCGGCCGTCGATGCGCGGCTCACCGGCCAGGATCTGGCCACGCACCAGGCGGGCCTCGATCTCGAACAGCATGTCGTTGATCTTGTTGGCATCGAAGGCAAAACCCTCGGCCTTCAGCGTCTCGGCCACCGTGGCGTAGACCTGGCGGCAGGCCTGTGTGCGCGCCTGCTTGCTGCGGATCTGGTAAGCCGCGCGCAGCGGCTCTTCGGCCAGGGCCGCCATGCGGGAGACGAAGGCTTCGTCGCGCGCCGGCGCCTGCCAGTCCCATGCCGGCTTGCCGGCGTCGCGCACCAGTTCGTTGATGGCGGCGATGGCGATCTTGCCCTGGTCGTGGCCGAAGACCACGGCGCCCAGCATCACCTCTTCGCTGAGCTGGTCGGCTTCCGACTCCACCATCAGCACGGCGGCCTCGGTG
>JAURZK010000022.1 GCA_030653505.1 Rubrivivax sp. | reverse complement strand
GGGCTGGCCTGGACCGAGGTCGGCGGCGACCTGCTGACCATCGAGGCCACGGTGATGCCGGGCAAGGGCAACATCATCCGCACCGGCTCGCTGGGCGACGTGATGAAGGAGTCGATGGAAGCCGCGCGCACGGTGGTGCGTTCACGGGCCCGACGGCTGGGCCTGAAGGACGAGATCTTCGAGAAGCGCGACATCCACATCCACGTGCCCGACGGCGCCACGCCCAAGGACGGCCCGAGTGCGGGCGCAGCGATGACGACGGCGCTGGTCTCCGCGCTCAGCGGCATCCCGGTGCGCGCCGACGTGGCGATGACGGGCGAGATCACGCTGCGGGGCGAGGTCACGGCCATCGGCGGGCTGAAGGAGAAACTGCTGGCGGCGCACCGCGGCGGCGTCAAGACGGTGCTGATCCCGGAAGAGAACGTCAAGGACCTGCAGGACATCCCCGAGAACGCCAAGAACAACCTCGAGATCGTTCCCGTGCGCTGGATCGACCAGGTGCTGGCCATCGCCCTGGAGAAACTGCCCGTGGCGCTGCCTGACGAGGAGGCGGCAACGCCGCCCAAGGCGGATGCCGTGCCTCCGGTGACTGCTGCCGATGCACTGCCGCACTGATCGGGCGAGTCTTGCTTGCAAGGGCTCTACAAGCTGACATAGAATGCGAGACTCGACGCGATCGACGTGGCAGTCGAAAAATAACAGCGCCGGTTGCATGAAAGATCATGCGGGATTAGCTCAGTTGGTAGAGCGATACCTTGCCAAGGTATAGGTCGAGAGTTCGAGCCTCTTATCCCGCTCCAAATTTCAAAGACAGGGAAGCCACGGCTTCCCTTCTTTTTGCCTGAAAATGGTGCCTGCGCAGCGGGCAAAGTGGTGCCTGCGCAGCGGGCAAAATGGTGCCTGCGACAGCAGACGATGGCGCGATAGCAAAGCGGTTATGCAACGGATTGCAAATCCGTCCAGTCCGGTTCGACTCCGGATCGCGCCTCCAGATTCCATGCACAGGGCTCCCATCGTGGAGCCCTCTTGCTTTCAGGCCGCACGCACAATCGGCCACCCGCCCGGATGGCGAAATCGGTAGACGCAGCGGACTTAAAATCCGCGGCCCTTCGCGGGGCATACGGGTTCGAGTCCCGTTCCGGGCACCATCTCTGTCGCGGTGTCGGCACAGAAAATAGAACGACCGTACTATTTCTTCGTCGTCCCCCGGCTCCATGGGATGCCCGGCGCCTAGAATGCCCTGGTTAACGTATACGTCAACTGAAGCGCAGGAGCGTCCGACATGAAGGTGCTGGTTCCCGTGAAGCGGGTCGTCGACTACAACGTCAAGGTGCGCGTCAAGAGCGACGGCACCGGCGTGGACATCGCCAACGTCAAGATGAGCATGAACCCCTTCGACGAAATCGCCGTCGAAGAGGCAGTGCGGCTCAAGGAGAAGGGCTTGGTCACCGAGATCGTGGCCGTGTCCTGCGGCGTCACGCAATGCCAGGAAACGCTGCGCACGGCGATGGCCATCGGCGCCGACCGCGCCATCCTCGTCGAGTGCAACGACGAGCTGCAGCCGCTGGCCGTGGCCAAGCTGCTCAAGGCCCTGCTCGACAAGGAGCAGCCCGGCCTGGTCATCCTCGGCAAGCAGGCCATCGACGACGACTGCAACCAGACCGGGCAGATGCTCGCCGCGCTGGCGAACCTACCCCAGGGCACCTACGCCTCGAAGGTGGTGATCGAAGGCGGCGTGGCCACCATCACGCGCGAGGTCGACGGGGGTACCGAGAACCTCAAGCTCACGCTGCCCGCCGTGATCACCACCGACCTGCGCCTGAACGAGCCGCGCTACGTCACGCTGCCGAACATCATGAAGGCCAAGAAGAAGCCGCTAGAGGTCTTCAAGCCCGCCGACCTGGGCGTGGATGCCACCCCGCGCATCAAGACCCTGAACGTGAGTGAGCCTCCCAAGCGCGGCGCCGGCGTCAAGGTGCCCGACGTGGCCACGCTCGTGGCCAAGCTCAAGAACGAAGCGAAGGTGATCTGACCATGAGCGCACTCGTGAATGCTCTCGTCGTGGCCGAACACGACAACGCGACCCTCAAGGGCGCGACGTTCAACACCGTCACCGCGGCACTCGCTTGCGGCGGCGAAGTGCATGTGCTGGTGGCTGGCGCCAACGCCGGTGCCGCAGCCTCCGCCGCGGCGCAGATCGCTGGTGTCACCAAGGTCCTGCACGCCGACGCCCCCGGCCTGAACCACGGCCTGGCCGAGACCACGGCCGCGCAGGTGCTGGCCGTGGCGAAGAACTACAGCCACATCCTGTTTCCCGCCACCGCCAGCGGCAAGAACGTCGCCCCGCGTGTGGCCGCGCTGCTGGACGTGGCGCAGATCAGCGACGCCACCAAGATCATCAGCGCCGACACCTTCGAGCGCCCGATCTACGCCGGCAACGCCATCGCCACCGTGCAGAGCGGCGACGCCATCAAGGTCATCACCGTGCGCACCACCGGCTTCGACGCCGCGGCGGCCTCGGGGGGCAGTGCCGCGGTCGAGATCCTGGCGGCCGTGGCCGACAGCGTCGGCAGCAGCTTCCTGGGCAGCGAGATCGCCAAGAGCGACCGCCCCGAACTCACCGCGGCCAAGGTCATCGTCGCCGGCGGCCGGGCTCTGGGCAGCACCGAGAAGTTCAACGAACTGCTCACGCCCCTGGCCGACAAGCTCGGCGCCGCTTTGGGCGCAAGCCGCGCCGCGGTGGACGCCGGTTATGCCCCCAACGACTGGCAGGTCGGCCAGACCG
>JAURZK010000020.1 GCA_030653505.1 Rubrivivax sp. | reverse complement strand
GCCGGACACCAGGGCCCGGAAGGGGCCTTGTGCCTGCCGAAGGCCCGAGCGCGATTTCACGCGCGAGGGCTGAGGCCGGACACCAGGGCCCGGAAGGGGCCTTGTGCCTGCCGAAGGCCCGAGCGCGATTTCACGCGCGAGGGCTGAGGCCGGACACCAGGGCCCGCAAGGGGCCTTGTGCCTGCCGAAGGCCCGAGCGCGATTTCACGCGCGAGGGCTGACCCTGTGGCAGCGCGCCGCCGCTGCCGCTAACCTCGACAGCGCCGGCCGGCTGCACAGCGGGCCGGTGTTTTTCCTGCCGACTGGAGTGACAAGCCCATGCCCCGTTTTGCCGCCAACCTGACCATGCTCTTCAACGAAGTGCCCTTCCTCGACCGCTTCGAACGTGCGGCGCGGACGGGCTTCTCGTGTGTCGAGTTCCTCTTCCCCTACGCCTACGCCACGGCCGACATCAAGGCGCGGCTGGAAAGCAACCGTCTGAAGCTGGTACTGCACAACCTGCCCGCCGGCGACTGGGATGCGGGTGAACGCGGCATCGCGTGCCTGCCCGACCGCGTGGCCGATTTCCGCGCCGGCGTGGCCAAGGCCATCGAAGTGGCCACGGCCCTGGGTGTGCCGCAGATCAACTGCCTGGCCGGCAAGGCGCCGGCCGGCGTCGACGACGCGCTGCTGCGCCAGACGTTCGTCGAGAACCTGCGCTTTGCCGCTGCGGCGCTGCAGCAAGCCGGCATCAAGCTACTGATCGAACCGATCAACAACTACGACATCCCGGGTTTCTGGCTCAACAAGACCGACAAGGCCATCTCGGTCATCGAAGAGGTCGGTTCCGACAACCTCTTCCTGCAGTACGACATCTACCACGCGCAGCGCTACGAAGGCGAGCTGGCGGCGACGATGAGCAAGCACATCGCGCGCATCGCCCACATCCAGATCGCCGACAACCCCGGCCGCAACGAGCCGGGCACGGGCGAGATCCACTACCCTTTCCTGTTCGCGCACCTCGACCGCATCGGCTACAAGGGCTGGATAGGCTGCGAGTACAAACCCGCAGCCAGCACCGAAGCCGGCATGGGCTGGCTGGAACAGGCGCGCCGCACGCTGCGCGCCACGACCTGAACACCACGGAGACACTGCCATGAAACTCGGATTCATCGGCCTGGGCATCATGGGCACGCCCATGGCCGGCCACCTGCGTGCTGCCGGGCACGATCTCTTCGTCACCACGCGCAGCAAGCTGCCGGCTGCGCTGCTGGACGCCGGTGCCGTGGCCTGCAAGACCGCGGGCGAAGTCGCCAAGGCCGCCGACGTCATCTTCCTCATGGTGCCCGACACACCCGACGTCGAGACCGTGCTCTTTGGTGACCAGGGTGTCGCGACGGGCCTGAAAGTCTCAGAAGGCCGGCCTGACGGCCGCGTGGGCAAG
>JAURZK010000019.1 GCA_030653505.1 Rubrivivax sp. | reverse complement strand
CATTGCCGGCGCTGCCGCCGAACACGGCCTGTGGCGTCAGGCGCTGGTCGAGTTCGGTCAGCGCCGTGTAGACCCTGGACGTGGGCAGGCGCTCGAAGGCGAACTGCTTGACCACAACGCCCGCCGGCAGCCCGGCGCGGCCGCCGGCGCGGGGCCGCGGCCCGGCCGGTGCGGCGGCACCGGCGCGCCAGCGCAGCACGCCGGCTTCGCGAACCAGCGAAAAGATGTCCTGCTGCGGCGCGTGCGCCTGGCCTTCGCCGGGGGCGGCCTGGCGGCGGTAGCGGGCGCGCGCGGCCGGCCGCAGCGTGGTCATCGGCATGCGGTCCAGCGGGCGCACCCCGGGCAGGGGCGGCAGCATGTTCAGCCAGTCGACCACCTCGTCGGTAGGTGTCGGCGTGATGCCGCGGGGCAGGTAGGCTCCCATGTCCGTCCTCCTCACTCGAACTTGTCGAACAGCGGCAGCGGTGTGACGTTGGCACCGCGCGCCGACTGGATGTCGACCATGGCGTCGAAGGTGTCGGGGTGCAGGCGCGAAGAGCCTTCCTCCAGCGACACGTAGAAGCCGCGCTGCGCCGCGACGAAGGTGCTCTCGAAAGGCACCAGGCTGCCGCCCTGCACGTAGCGCAGCAGCTCGACGAGGTTGCCCACGCCGTCGAACATCCAGCCTTCGCTCTGGCCGCTGGTCATGGCCGTGGCCGCGGGCATCGCCGGCGTGACCTGGCCTGCGCCGGGCACCGCCGCGGCGTCGAAGTGGAACTGCTTCATGCGCCACCAGGCCTTGTCGCTGCGCCAGTAGCCGGGGAAGGCGTGGCCCTCGATGAGGAAGAGCACCGGGTAGATGCCGACGAATTCCAGGCACGACGCGAACAGCAGCGCCAAGTCGATGCAGGTCGCGGCCTGGCCGCGGAAGACCTCGCTGGGGCTGCGCAGGCGCTGCGAACGGCTGGTGTAGGACGGTGGCGGGTTGATGTAGTGCAGCGGCAGGTCGTGCTGCAGCGCGGCCCAGATGGCCTGCACCTGCGGGTCGACCACGGCAGCGGCGTTGCCGTCGTCGGCGGCCAGCTGCTGGTAGCCGTCGAAGCCGGCGGTGCAGTCGTCGAGAAGCGTGCGCAGGTAGCGCTGTGCGCTGCCGATGACCTTCAGCACCGCCGGGTCGCGTGGCAGCACGAAGCTGGGCAGCCAGCGGTGGTCCTCGCCGTCGTCGCGCCATTCGTCGGCGGGCAGCACGGTGACCCGTTCACTCGATTCCTGCAGCAGCCGGTCGCCGCAGCGCACGTTCACGTAGAGGTTGGTGCGCAGGCTCTCTGTGCATTGGCGCAGCAGGCCGGCCACCAGCGGCAGCCTGATGCGCGACGCGAGCTCGACGCCGGCCTTGGCCTCGGGCAGGTCGAGCGCAAAACGGCAGCGGCAGTTGTCGTTGCCGACCTCCAGCACCACCTCCACGTGCAGCGGCGGCAGGCGGCCGGCGCGGGGCTTGTCGATGAAGAAGGTGCGGAAGGGCGAACGGTCGTTGTGCAGCAGCGAATAGTTCAGGCTGGTGCGGTTGACGAGCACGCCGCTGCTGCCCACGTCCTGGTTCAGTTCGACCACCAGCTTCAGGTCGTCGACGGTGGCCTCGGGCTCGGGCGTGGCGCCGGGCATCGCCCGGGTCTCGGCGGTGGTGACGCTGGCGTCGGGCTCCAGCAGCGAATGCCGGCTCCACAGCACGACGCCGCTGTTCTGCGCCGTGGCCTGCTGCGCCAGCCAGGCAGCGCGTGCGCTGTCGAAGGCGCGCAGGATGTCCCAGTCCTGGCTCCACTCGCGGTAGAACTGGCCGAAGAAGAGCATGGCGTCGGCGTCGGTCAGCGTGTCGAAGAAGCCGACCGCGTAACGCGCGCCGCCGGCCACCGCCAGCGCACACAGGCGCGACGCGCTGAAGCAGGAACTGGCCGCCACCAGCACCGGCGCCGGCTTGCCTGCCGTGAGCAGCGGCGCCATCTGCTGCGGTGTCACGGCGTCGTAGCCGCGCTCGGCCATGCGCAGCACGAAGCCGTCGGTGTTGTCGGGGTCGACGCTCTGCAGGTTCAGCGTTTCCAGCGCGTAGGGGTCGACGCCGGCCAGGTGCACGATGGACGGCGCCATGTGGCGCGACGTGTCCTGCAGCAGCTGGCGGTCGGGTTCGTTCAGCCGCTCGGGGGCTTGCGCCAGCTGCAGCTGGAGGGTCGACGCCACCATCTCGCATTCACGTTCCAGCGCGTAGTGCGAGCCGACCTCGCCCGGCCCGCTGCGTACCACCAGCAGCGACTGCGGCGTCGGCGGTGGCATCGGCCGTGGCTTCATGTCCTGCGGCTGCAGGTAGCGCACGACGGTAAAGGCTTCGGCCTCGTCGCGCCAGGGCCGCGTCGCCAGGGCCAGCGTGGTTTCCCACGGGAAGAGCCGTGCCGCCCAGGCCTTGCTTTCCTTTTCGTAGGGGATTACGACCTCGACCAGCTGCGCGCTGGCCATGGCGCGCACATGGCGCGTCACGTCTTCCGCGGCCAGGCCGGACTGTGCCGTGAGCCAGCGCGCAAAGTCATCGGCCAGCGTATCGCGCGTGGCGCGCGTGATGCGGCGCCGGTTGGCGACCACATAGCGCCAGCGCTGCACTTCGGGGTAGAAACCGCGGTCATCGAGCTGGAGCTTGAGTGTGGCCACTGGCGGCAGCCCTGCCGTGGTCGTGGCCGCGGGCCGGTAGCGGATGAGCACCGCATAACCCGGCGGCGGCGGCAGCGGCGCTGCGGCAGCCTCAGGCCGGGCCCGCCGCGGGGCGGCCTTGGCCGTCGCGTTCGGTGCCGCAGCGACCTTGGCCGCCGGCCTGGACTTCGTCTTCGTCGCCACCTTGGCAACGGTCTTGCGCGGGGCGGGTCTTGTGCTCGCGTTCATGGGCAGCCACTCCTCGACGCGGATCAGAACCTTTTTGCGCCTTGCTCGCAAGCACCACGTCTGGCGGCCGCCGAAGGCGTACCCCTGCGCCCCCAGGGCCGGCCGATGCCCGTCACACTTGCATCCCCGGTCACACCCGCGCTTCTTCCCATCCCATGCGCCCCTTCGGTTTCGACAACAGCTACGCCCGCGAACTGCCGGGCTTCTATGTCGCCTGGCAGCCCGCGCCGGTGCCTGCGCCAGCGCTGCTGTACTTCAACGACGCACTGGCCGACGAGCTCGGGCTCGATGCGGCCCTGTTGCGCGGCGCCGAGGGCGCGGCCTTCTTCGCCGGCAACACGCTGCCCGACGACGCCCGGCCCATCGCCCAGGTCTACGCCGGCCACCAGTTCGGCGGCTTCTCGCCACAACTCGGCGACGGCCGCGCGCTGCTGATCGGCGAACGCCTGGACCGCGAAGGCCGGCGCCGCGACATCGCTTTCAAGGGCTCGGGGCGCACGCCGTTTTCGCGCAGCGGCGACGGCAAGGCGGCCGTCGGACCGATGCTGCGCGAGGTATTGATCGGCGAGGCCATGCACGCTCTCGGCATCCCGACCACACGCGCGCTGGCCGTCGCGGCCACCGGCGAGCAGGTCTACCGCGAGCAGCCGCTGCCCGGCGCGGTGCTCACGCGCGTGGCCGCCAGCCACCTGCGCGTGGGCACCTTCCAGTACTTCGCGTCCAAAGGCGAGCTGGACAAGCTGCGCCAGCTGGCCGACTACACGATCAACCGCCATGACCCGGCGCTGGCAGGCACGCCGGGTCGTTACCTGGGGCTGCTGCGCGCCGTCGCCGAACGCCAGGCCGGGCTGATCGCGATGTGGATGAACGTGGGTTTCATCCACGGCGTGATGAATACCGACAACATGACGATCTCGGGCGAGACCATCGACTACGGCCCCTGCGCCTTCATGGAAGCCTACGACCCGGCCGCCGTCTTCAGCAGCATCGACCATGGCGGCCGCTACGCCTACGCCCAGCAGCCGCACGTCGCGCGCTGGAACCTGGCGCGCCTTGCCGAGACGCTGCTGCCGCTGATGGTCGCGACCGACGACGAGGCGGCCGTGCAGGCCGCTGTGGCGCAGGTGACGGCAGTCATCGACGCCTTCCCCGGCCTCTACGCCGCGGCGCTGCTGCGCGGCCAGCGCGCCAAGCTCGGGCTCGGTGTTGCGCTGACCAGCGCCACGGCCGCCGACGACGCCGAAGACAACGCACTGGCTGCCGATTGGTTGTCGCTGCTGCACGCACAGGCGGTGGACTTCACGCTCGCCTGGCGCCGCCTGGCGGATGCGGCCGAGGGCAAAGGCGCGCCGCTGCGTGCGCTGTTTGCCGAAACCGAAGCGCTGCGCGCCGCGGCGGCCGAGCCCACCGCACTCGACGCCTGGCTCGCGCGCTGGCAGGCACGCTGCGCACGCGACGCCGCCGCGGGCGGGCCGGGCGCGCAGGCCCGCGCGGCAGGCATGCGGCGCGTGAGCCCATGGATCATCCCGCGCAACCACCGTGTCGAAGAGGCATTGGCCGCCGCCACCGCAGGCGACCTGGCGCCCTTCCAGCGCCTGCTGGCGGCGCTGCTTCGGCCCTGGGACGAGGCGCCGGAGCTTGCGGCCTACGCCGAACCGGCGCCGGCGGCGATCACCGCGGGCTACCAGACCTTCTGCGGCACCTGAACGCACGGCGCGGGGGCCGGAGGGAGGGCGGCCGGCGCCCGGTGGCAGGGGGGCCTGCCAACGCGTCCCGTGGCACAGGCCGCGGCGAATCACGGCCACCACGGTAGCGCTGCCATTAAGATTCCGGTATGGCTGCAGAACCCGCCCCCACCCGACGCGCGCGCCGCGGCAGTGGCGCCGTCACGCTGCACGACGTGGCCAGGCTGGCGGGTGTGGCGCCCATCACCGCGTCACGCGCGCTCAACACGCCGGCCCAGGTGTCAGACGAGGTGCGGCAGAAAGTGGCCGACGCCGTGGCGCGCACCGGCTACGTGCCCAACCGCCTGGCCGGTGGCCTGGCCTCGGCGCGCAGCCGGCTGGTGGCTGCGGTGGTGCCCACGATCTCCGGGCCGGTGTTCCTGGAGACGGTGCAGTCGCTCACCGAGGCCCTGGCCGAACGGGGTTACCAGCTGATGCTGGGCCAGTCGGGTTACGCCGGTTCACGCGAGGATGCGCTGCTCGAGGCCATCATCGGCCGCCGGCCCGACGGCATCGTGCTCACCGGCATCCTGCACTCCACCGAAGGCCGGCGTCGGCTGCTGGCCTGCGGTATCCCGGTGGTCGAGACCTGGGACCTCACGCCCACGCCCATCGACATGCTGGTGGGCTTCTCGCACGTCGAGGTGGGGCGCGCCGTGGCGGCGTACTTGCACGGCAAGGGGCGCCGGCGTCTGGGCGTGGTGGCGGGCGATGACGAGCGCGCGCGGCGTCGCGCCGGCGCCTTCGCCGCCGCCGCACGGGCACTCGGACTGCCCGACGCGACGGTGGTGCATGTGCCCGCGCCGACGACGCTGAAGGGCGGGCGCGAGGGCCTGGCCGAACTGCTGCGCACGGCACCTGGCACCGACGCCGTGTTCTGCAGTTCCGATCTGCTGGCGCTGGGCGTGCTGACCGAGGCACGTGTGCGTGGCCTGCAGGTGCCGGCACAACTGGCCGTGGTGGGCTTCGGCGACCTCGAGTTCGCCGCCGACGTCGAACCCGCGCTGACCACCGTGCACATCAAGGGCGCCGCCATCGGCCGCCAGGCGGCGCAGTTCATCGTCGAACGCGCCGAGGGCCGCGAGGTGGCCGAGCGCGTGATCGACATCGGCTTTGCCATCGTCGAACGGCAAAGTGGCTGATCAGGGTTAGTCCCAGGTCGCTGCAGCTTGTGCGGCAAAGTAGGTAGCGCTACCATTTGCGCTCCGTTTGGTAGCGCTACCGTCTGCCACGCCGACCGACAAAGGAGACCTCGCCATGAAGAAGCTGTTGACCACGCTGGCACTGGCCGTGGCCGCCACCGGCGCACTCGCGCAGGCCTGGCCGTCCAAGCCCGTGACGCTGCTCGTGCCTTTCCCGCCGGGCGGCTCCACCGACCTCATCGCACGCACGCTCGGCCCCAAGCTGCAGGAAAAGCTGGGCAGCAACTTCATCGTCGAGAACAAGGCCGGTGCCACGGGCACGGTGGGCGGTGGCATCGTCAAGCGCGCCGCGCCCGACGGCTACACGATCTTCGTCTCGTCGCTGGGGCCCTTCGTCATCGCGCCGCACCTCATGAAGAACGTGCCCTACGACGCGCTGCAGGACTTCGACTACATCAGCGTCGCCGTGCAGGCACCCAACGTGCTGGCGGTGCCGGCCTCGTCGCCGCACAAGTCGCTGGCCGACGTCATTGCGTACCACAAGGCCAACCCGGGCAAGATGAGCTTCGCCTCGTCGGGCAACGGCTCCAGCGACCACCTCACGGCCGAACTCTTCTGGCAGCAGACGGGCACCAGCGGCCTGCACGTGCCCTACAAGGGCGGCGCGCCGGCGATGGCCGACCTGCTGGGTGCGCAGGTCGACGCCACCTTCATGAACATCAACACCGGCCTGCCCAACATCAAGGGCGGCAAGCTGCGTGCGCTGGCCATCACCAGCGAGAAGCGCTCGCCGCTGCTGCCCGACGTGCCGACGATGGAAGAGGCCGGCGTGAAGGGTGTCAACGTCTACTCGTGGCAGGCTTTTGCAGCGCCCAAGGGGCTGCCGGCCGACATCAAGGCCAAGCTGCACGAAGCCGTGGTGGCGGGGTTGAACGACCCGGAGGTGAAGGCCAAGCTGCTGGGCCTGGGATTCGAGATCGTCGGCAACACGCCGGCGCAGTTCACCGCCTTCCAGGCCGCCGAGTTTGCGCGCTGGAAGAAGGTGATCGAGGTGGGCAAGATCACCGCGGATTGAGCGCAGACAGGCCTGCCGCAGTGAGCACGTCCGCCACCCCGTTGATCACCGCGCTGCGCGTGATCCCGGTCGCCGGCCGCGACAGCATGCTGCTGAACCTGAGCGGCGCGCACGGGCCCTTCTTCACGCGCAACCTGCTGTTGCTGCAGGACAGCGCGGGCCGCACCGGTGTCGGCGAGGTCCCCGGCGGCGAGAAGATCCGCCAGACGCTGCAGGACAGCGCGGCGCTCGTGATCGGCCAGCCGCTGGGCGCGCACCATCAGGTGCTGCAACGGGTGCAGCGGGCCTTCGCCGACCGCGACAGCGGCGGCCGCGGCCTGCAGACCTTCGATCTGCGCACCACCATCCATGCCGTCACGGCCATCGAAAGTGCAGTGCTCGACCTGCTGGGCCAGCACCTGGGTGTGCCGGTGGCGGCGTTGCTCGGTGAAGGCCAGCAGCGCGACGCGGTGGAGATGCTGGGCTATCTGTTCTTTGTCGGCGACCGCACGAAGACCGATCTGCCCTATGCGGGCCCGGCCGGCGAGCCCGACGGCGCCGACACCTGGTGCCACCTGCGCCACGAAGCCGCGATGACGCCCGAAGCCGTCGTGCGCCTGGCCGAAGCGGCGCGTGAGCGCTACGGCTTCAACGACTTCAAGCTCAAGGGCGGCGTACTGCGCGGCGACGAAGAGATTGCCGCGGTGACTGCGTTGCACGAACGGTTCCCGCAGGCGCGCGTGACGCTCGACCCCAACGGCGGCTGGCGGCTGAAGGACGCCATCCGGTTGATGCGCGACATGAAGGAGGTCGTCGCCTACGCCGAAGACCCCTGCGGCGCCGAAGACGGCTTCTCGGGCCGCGAGGTGATGGCCGAATTCCGCCGCGCCACCGGCCTGCCCACGGCCACCAACATGATCGCCACCGACTGGCGCCAGCTGGCCCATGCGCTGGCGCTGCAGAGTGTCGACATCCCGCTGGCCGACCCGCATTTCTGGACCATGGCGGGATCGGTGCGCGTGGCGCAGACCTGCCGCGACTGGGGCCTGACCTGGGGATCGCACTCGAACAACCACTTCGACATCTCGCTGGCGATGTTCACGCATGTCGGCGCCGCCGCGCCGGGAAAAGTCACCGCCATCGACACCCACTGGATCTGGCAGGACGGCCAGCGCCTGACGAAAGACCCGCTGCGGATCGTCGGCGGGCACGTTCAGGTGCCGAAGGCGCCGGGTCTGGGCGTCGAACTCGACATGGCCGAAGTCGAGAAGGCGCACCAGCTCTACCTGCAGCACGGCCTGGGCGCACGCGACGACGCCATGGCCATGCAATACCTCGTGCCCGGCTGGATCTTCGACCCGAAGCGCCCCGCCCTGGACCGCTGACACCACCCCGCCCTTGCCGAAAGCCCACACCATGCACAAGCGCCTTCTCGCCACCGCCCTGCTGGCCTTCGCAGGCAGTGTCTTCGCCCAGGCCGGTTTCCCGACCCGGCCCGTCACGCTGGTCGTGCCCTTTCCGCCCGGCGGCGGCACCGACACCGGCGCCCGCCTCGTCGCGCAGAAGCTGTCGGCCAAGTGGGGCCAGCAGGTGGTGGTGGAAAACAAGGGTGGCGCGGCGGGACAGATCGGCGCCGACCTGGTGGCCAAGGCCAAGCCCGACGGCTACACCATCCTGATGGGCAACATCGGCACCCAGGCCATCAACCCGGCGCTGTACAAGAAGCTGCCCTACGACCCCGACAAGGCCTTTGCAGCGATCTCGCTGGTGGCCGAACTGCCGCTGGCGATGATGGTCAACCCGGGCGTGCCGGCGAAGACGGCCCAGGAGTTCATCGCGCTGGCGCGCAGCCAGCCCGGGCGCATGAGCTACAGCAGCTCGGGCGCCGGCGGCGCGCCGCACCTGGCGGCCGAGATGTTCAAGCTGGCGACGAACACCTTCATCGTGCACGTGCCCTACCGCGGCGGTGGCCCGGCGGTGCAGGACCTGCTGGCCGGCCACGTGCAGCTGTCGTTCATGACGGTGCTGGAGGCCAGCGGCCACATCAAGGCCGGCAAGCTGCGCGCGCTGGCGGTGAGCAGCGACAAGCGCGTCTCGGCCCTGCCCGACGTGCCGGCGCTGGCCGAAGGCGCCGTGCCGGGTTTCAACTCGATCAGCTGGATAGGCCTGCTGGCGCCGGCGGCCACGCCTCGCGACATCGTCGAGAAGATCTCGGCCGACGTGCGCGAGATCATCGCGTCCGACGAGGTCAAGGGCCGCCTCACCGAACTGGGCGGCGTGCCACGCGCCAACACGCCGGCGCAGTTCACCGAGATGATCGGGGCCGACCGCAAGCGTTACACGCAGATCATCCGCGAGCGCGGCATCTCCGTCGACTGAAGCCTGCTTCACCCCCGTCCGACCCCAGCCGCCACCCCCGAGGAGCACCGCATGAAGAACACCACACGCCGCCAGCTGATGTTCGCCGCCCTGGCCCTGGCAGCCAGCAGCGCCGCGCAGGCCCAGGCCTGGCCCAGCAAGCCGATCCGCATCGTCGTGCCCTACCCGCCGGGCGGTTCGTCGGACATCATCGCGCGCGCCATCAGCCAGCCGCTGTCCGAGGCGCTGAAGCAGACCGTGATCGTTGAGAACAAGGCCGGCGCCAACGGCAACACCGGCACCGACTTCGTCGCCAAGTCCAACGACGGCCACACGCTGCTGCTGTGCGACACCGGCGCGCTGGCGATCACGGCATCCGTCTACAGCAAGCTGCCGTTCGACCCCTCGAAGGACCTGCGCGGCGTGACCATGCTGGCCTATTCGCCGCACCTGCTGGTGGTGCACCCTTCGGTGCCCGCCAACAACCTGCAGGAACTGGTGGTGCTGTCGCACAAGCAGACGCTGAACTTCGCCGTCACCGCCATCGGCAGCGCGCCGCACGTGGCCGGCGTGGCCGTCGAGAAGGCGACCAAGGCCAACTGGGCCTACATCCCCTACAAAGGCGGTTCGCAGGCCATCGGCGACACGGTGGCCGGCCAGACGCAGGTGCTGATGAACGGCATGCTGGCGACGCTGCCGCACGTGCAGGCGGGCAAGCTCAAGGTGCTGGGCGTTTCCAAGGCCACGCGCGTGCCGCAGCTGCCCAACGTGCCCACCATCGCCGAGCAGGGCGTGAAGGGCTTCGAGTCGGGCAGTTGGCAGGGCGTGCTGGTGCCCGCTTCGATGCCGCCCGAGGCCGTGGCCCGCCTGGCCACCGAACTGACACGCATCATCCGCATGCCCGAGATGCAAGAGCGCCTGGGCTCGCAGGGCGCCGAGGTCAGCACCATGACGCCGGCCGAGTTCACGAGCTTCTTCGAACGCGAGCGCAAGCACTGGGCGGCCGTGGTGGCGCAGGGCGGGGTGAAGGTCGATTGAGTGCAACGAAGACAAGGCTCCTGAACGCCGGCCGCCTGCCGCCCGCGCTGCTGGCGCGGCTGGCCGCGGCCTACGCGCTGACGACGTTGTCCGAACAGCCCGACCGGGCGGCCTTCCTGGCCGCGCACGGCGCGGAATTCGTCGGCTTGGCAACTTCGGCCGCCGTCGGCGCCGACGCCGCGCTGATCGCGGCCCTGCCGTCGCTGAAGGTGATCTCCAGCTTCGGCGTCGGCCTCGACAGGATCGACATCGCGGCGGCCAAGGCGCGCGGCATCCCGGTCGGCTACACGCCAGACGTGCTGAACGACTGCGTCGCCGACACCGCCTTCGGCCTGCTCATCGACGTGGCGCGCGGCTTCAGCGCCGCCGACCGCTTCGTGCGCCGTGGTGGCTGGCTCCAGGGCAACCTGCCGCTGGGGCGCAAGGTCAGCGGCGCGCGCTTGGGACTGGTCGGCATGGGGCGCATCGGGCGCGCCATCGCGCAGCGCTCGACGGGTTTCGAGATGCAGGTGCGCTATCACGCACGCCGGCCGGTGGCCGACGTGCCCTGGCCGCACGAGCCGCAGTTGGCCGCGCTGGCGCAGTGGGCCGACTTCCTGGTCGTCATCACCGCCGGCGGCGCCGGCACGCACCACCTGATCGACGCCGAAGTGCTGGACGCGCTGGGCCCCGAGGGCTACCTCGTCAACGTCGCGCGCGGCTCGGTGGTCGACGAAGCGGCGCTGGTGCTGGCGCTGCAGCAGCGCCGCATCGCCGGTGCCGGCCTGGACGTGTACGAGAACGAACCGCAGGTGCCAGCCGCGCTGATGACGCTGGACAACGTGGTGCTGCTGCCGCACATCGCCAGCGCCACCCACCAGACACGCCAGGCCATGGCCGACCGTGTGTTCGACAACCTGCAGAGCTTCTTCGCCACGGGCCAGCCGGTCTCCGCGGCGCCCCCGGCCGGAACGAAAGCAACACCATGAGAAGCAACCACCTGCGCGAGATCTGGAAGAGCGGCGGCGCCGCCGTCAACGGCTGGCTCACCATCCCGAACAGCTTTTCCGCCGAGACCATGGCCCACCAGGGCTGGGACACGCTGACCATCGACCTGCAGCATGGTGTCGTCGACTACCCCGCCATGGTGACGATGCTGCAGGCCATCAGCACCACGCCGACCGTGCCCGTGGTGCGTGTGCCCTGGCTCGAGCCCGGCATCCTGATGAAGGCGCTGGACGCCGGCGCCTACGCCGTGATCTGCCCGATGGTCAACACACGCGAAGACGCGCAGAAGCTGGTGGCCTACACGCATTACGCGCCGCAGGGCACACGCAGTTTCGGGCCGGTGCGCGCGCTGCTCTACGGTGGTCCCGACTACCCGCAGCATGCCAATCAGACCATCGTCACCTTCGCGATGATCGAGACCGCGGCCGCACTCGACAACCTCGACGACATCCTGTCGGTCGAAGGCCTGGACGCCATCTACATCGGCCCGTCGGACCTGTCGCTGGCGCTGGGCTGCACGCCGACCTTCGACGACCTCGACCCCAGGGCCGCCGAGGCGGTGGACCATATCCTGGCGCGCGCCAAGGCGCATGGCGTGGTGGCCGGCATCCACAACGGCAGCACCGAGGCGGCACTGAGGCGCATCAACAAGGGCTTCCAGTTCGTCACCGTCAGTTCCGATGCGCGGCTGATGGCCGCCGGCGCGCAGCAGGTGATGGCGAAGATGCGCGCCGGCCTGACACCGCCCGCCGCCGGTGGTTACTGACCTGCTCCAGGAACGACACATGAAACTCGGATTCATCGGCCTGGGCATCATGGGCACGCCCATGGCCGGCCACCTGCGTGCTGCCGGGAACGATCTCTTCGTCACCACGCGCAGCAAGCTGCCGGCTGCGCTGCTGGACGCCGGTGCCGTGGCCTGCAAGACCGCCGGCGAAGTCGCCAAGGCCGCCGACGTCATCTTCCTCATGGTGCCCGACACACCCGACGTCGAGACCGTGCTCTTTGGTGACCAGGGTGTCGCGACGGGCCTGAAAGTCTCAGAAGGCCGGCCTGACGGCCGCGTGGGCAAG
>JAURZK010000060.1 GCA_030653505.1 Rubrivivax sp. | reverse complement strand
CGCGCGCCCTTTGTCTGAGGCCATGGCCTTGCGCTATCAGGTCTACTGCGAAGAGTTCGAGTACCTGCCAGCAGGCGACTACCCGGCGGGCCTCGAGTGCGACGAGGACGACAGCAGGGCAGCGCACTTTCATCTCTTCGACCGTCGAACGCTCGACGCTTCGGAACCCACTGTCACGGGCTGGGACGGTTCGGCGCGCGGCGCTCTGGCGGGCTACGTCCGGCTGGTGCGGCCCGATGCGCACGACCTGCTGCCTGTGCAGCGCCGATGCCAGCTCACACTCGACGACGGCGCGAGGCCCACGCCCAGCCTCTCGGCCGAGGTCAGCCGCCTCATCACCGCGCCGGAGTTCCGGCGCAATGGCCGCAACAGGTCGTCCGGCCGCCAGGCCTCTGGCCAAACGAGCGATACGCAGTTGCTGCCTACTGAGATTCTGTTGCACCTGTTCAGGCAGATGCTGAGTTACAGCCGTTCGAATGGCATCCGTTACTGGTTTGCCGCCATGGAGCGTCCGCTGGCGCGTTCGCTCAGCCAGATGGGGTTTCCCTTCAAGGCCGCGGGACCCGAAGGCGAGTTCTTCGGGCGCGTTACGCCCTACGTGGCCGACCTGAATGACCTGCAACACCGGGTGGCGACCAGTCAGCCCGGTTTGGCACCTTGGCTGCTGGCACCCGAAGTCGAGGATGGGCACTTCCCCGACACGACGCCCTCTTCGTTTGCGCCGGTCTGGGCACGTCGACCCCCGCCCCCACAGCTTTGGCGCGCGGCTTGCTGATGCCCAGGTAGATGCCGGAGACCTGACTGGTACGGCCTTGCCGGGTGCCACGCACTGCCCGCGCGGCCGCCCGGACGGTGCCAGGCCGTGCAAGATTGACCACCTGAGCCGACGGCGTGCCCGGCAGGCCTCGCGCGCGCGGCGGCTCTTGCGTATGCTTCGAGCCTGTGTCCAGCGCGGCCACGCCATCCTCATTGGCATCCACCCCGCAGTGACGGGATGGCGGCTGCGCCCCAGGGCGCGCAAGATTGCGGCTGGCCAGGCTCCAACCGCAAGCCCAACCGAGGCGGCATGGTTCGTATCTTCAATTTCTATGTCCACGGCGCCACGCTGCGCGGCCTGCTGTTCGACTTGACGCTGGTGTTCCTGCTGGGCTGCGTAGCCATTGCACTGCAGATGAAGCCGATCGATCACGCGGTGGCCGCGGCCGGTACGTATGTGGTGTCGTTCGGCGCCTGCATGTTCGTGATCAACAGCGCCTCGGGCCTGTACGAACACGCGGCGTCGGCGTCTTTCGGGCGCGCCTCGGCACGTGCGTTGCTGGTGCTGATGATTGCGCTGCCACTGGCCTATACCATCTTCGGTTGGCTGCCCACGGACTTGCCCAGCCGCAAGGCGGTTCAGGTGTCGATGATGCTTGGGGTCGCGGCGCTGGTGCTGAGGCGCGCCTACCTTTCGCAATCGGCCACGGCCGCCCCGCGCACGCGCATCCTCATCTTCGGCGCTGGCGCAGCGGCCGAGGTGGTGGGAAAGACACTCACCGCCACCGACCCCAACATGCACATCGTGGGCTATGTGGCGGGGCCAAACGAGAAAGTGCCCGCGGTCCCGCGCAGCCAGCTGCTTGACCCAAAGGGAAGCCTGATGGAGATCGCCCATACCCAGGGTGTGGACGAGATCGTGGTGGCGCTGACCGAGAGGCGCTCAGGGAGCATGCCGCTGCGCGAACTGCTGGACTGCAAGGCCTCGGGCATCAAGGTGCACGACCTGAATGCCCACTTCGAGAAGACGCTGGGCCAGATCCGCCTGGACTACCTCAACGCCAGTTGGCTGATCTTCAGTGACGGCTTCAACCAGGGCGCCTGGCGCACGGGTGTTAAGCGGGTGTTCGACATCCTCTGCGCCATGCTGCTGCTGGTGCTGGCGGCGCCGCTGATGCTGGTGACTGCAGTGTTGATCAAGCTGGAAAGCGCCGGGCCGGTGTTCTACCGCCAAGAGCGTGTCGGCCTGGACGGCCAGAGCTTCAAGGTAACCAAGTTCCGCAGCATGCGCACCGACGCCGAGAAGGACGGAACGCCGCGCTGGGCCAGCGCCAACGACGCCCGCATTACCCGTGTGGGACACGTCATCAGGCGCGTGCGCATCGACGAGTTGCCGCAGCTGTTCAACGTGCTGCGAGGCGACATGAGCCTCGTCGGCCCACGCCCCGAACGGCAGTTCTTCGTCGACCACCTGACGCAAGAAATTCCCTTCTACGCGCTGCGCCACAGCGTCAAGCCCGGGCTGACGGGTTGGGCGCAGGTGCGCTACGCCTACGGCGCCACGGTGGAAGACTCGCTGCAGAAGTTGCAGTACGACCTGTACTACGTGAAGAACCACACCTTGTTCCTGGACCTGGTGGTGCTGTTCGAGACCGTGGGCGTCGTCCTTACCGGCAAGGGCGCCCGCTGAGCGGCATGCATTCCGGCGCGCCGACGCGCCGGGCCCGGCCTGAGCAAGCTCGCGCATGAGCGCTGTCCTGGGTGACATTGCCATCGTTGGCCACGCCTTGTCGGTGGCCGCCAGCGTGGCCTTGGTGGGCTGGATACTGCACAGAGGCCGGCTGGCAGGGGAGCAGCAGCGCTCAGGGCCTGTTTTCCTTGCCGCGCTGCTGGCCACAGCACTGTGGTCGCTGGCGGCGATTGCAGGCGAGCTTTGGTACCGCGACATCGGCCCCTGGCCGGCGGCCTTGGCCGATGTGGCGCGGCTGGGCTTGTGGATCGGGTTTCTGTTGCAGCTGTTCGGGACCGAGCGGCTCGAGGGCCGGCCGCCGCTGGGCCAGCGGCTGCGGGGGCTGGCGTTCGTGGCAGTGGCCGTGGCGTCGGTGCTGGTGATCTACGGCAGCCTGGGCGCAGGCGACGCCGACACCTCGCGCCCAGCCTTGGCCGCACGCCTGCTGCTGGCCCTGCTGGGCCTGGTGGCCGTGGAGCAGGTGTACCGCAACGCCGGGGAAGACATGCGTTGGGGCGTCAAACCCGTCTGCGTCGGTCTGGCCTGCACGTTCGGCTTCGACACCTACGTGTACTCGGAAGCCCTTCTGTTCGGCCGTGCCGACCCGGACGCGGTGAATCTGCGAGGCATGGTCCAGGCGGTGGCGGTGCCCTTCCTGTTCATGGCTGCGCGCCGGCGACAAGACTGGATGCGCCGCCTGCAGGTCTCGCGCGCTGCGGCCTTCTACTCGGCCACGCTCGTCCTGGTGGGCAGCTACCTGCTGTTCATGGCCGCCATCGGTTACTACGTGCGCTACTTCGGGGGCAGCTGGGGACGTTCGCTGCAACTGGGGCTGCTGGTGCTGGGCGTGGTCTTCCTGGTGTCGCTGGCCATCTCGGGCTCGCTGCGCAGCTGGCTGCGGGTGTTCGTGGGCAAGCACTTCTACAGCTATCGCTTCGACTACCGCGAAGAGTGGCTGCGCTTCACGACGCTGCTGTCGTCAACGCACACCCCGCAGGAAACCGGCGGCGTGATCGTCAAGGGGTTGGCGCGCATGGTCGAATGCCCGGCCGGCAGCTTATGGACCCGCACCGCGGCCAGCGGCGCGTACGCGCAGGCCGCCGCCTGGAACGTGCCGCGAGTGACGGCCACCGAGCCGGTCGACTCGGCCTTCTGCACCTTCCTGCGCGACAAGGGTTGGGTCGTCGACCTCGTGGAGTTCCGGTCGTCGCCTCGGCGCTACGGCCCTCTGAGCCTGCCGACATGGCTGCTGGGCAGTGCAAACCCCTGGCTGGTGGTGCCCCTGCTCGCGGGCGAAGACATGCAGGGCTTCGTGGTGCTGGCGCAGCCGCGCACCGCCATCGAACTGAACTGGGAAGTGCTGGACCTGCTGAAGACGGCGGGCCGCCAAGCCGCGGGCTACCTGGCGCAAATGAGTGCCACCGAAGAACTGCTCGAGGCGCGCAAGTTTGACGCTTTCAACCGCATGTCGGCCTTCGTCGTGCACGACCTGAAGAACATCGTCGCGCAGTTGTCGCTGATGCTGAAGAACGCCGAGCGACTGCGCGACAACCCCGAGTTCCAGCAGGACATGTTGATGACGGTGGAAAGCTCGCTGGAGAAGATGCGCCGAATGATGCTGCAACTGCGCGAAGGGGCCACGCCCGCCGGCGGCGGCCGCGGCGTGAATCTGCAGCAGATCGTTGGCCGGCTGCAGGCGCTTGCGCGCTCGCAGGGCCGCGCGCTCGAGGTGGCTCAAAGCGAGCCCCTGTCCACGCGCGGGCACGAAGAACGCCTGGAGCGCGTGCTGGGTCACCTGGTGCAGAACGCGCTCGACGCCACGCCGCCAGAGGGCCGCGTTTGGATGGATCTGGCGCGCCAGGGCAGCCAGGTGGCGGTGCAGGTGGGCGACACGGGCTGCGGCATGTCGGAAGAGTTCGTGCAGAACCGCCTGTTTCGGCCCTTCAGCACCACCAAGCGCAGCGGCATGGGCATCGGCAGCTACGAGAGCGCACAGTACATTCGAGAACTGGGTGGAAGCCTGAACGTGGAGAGCGAAGAAGGCGTGGGCACCGTGATCACGGTGCTGCTGCCCTTGCTCGACGCGCACCACCGCTCGGGCCTGATGCCCTTGGACGCCTCTTGACGCCCCATGACGACGCCGATCACCACGCCCTTGCTCATCGTCGAAGACGACCTCGCGCTGCAAAAGCAGATCAAGTGGGCGTTGGACCGATTCGAGTCGGTCACGGCGAGCGACCGCGAGGCGGCGCTGCTGCAGGTGCGCCGTCACCAGCCGGCGGTGGTGACCATGGACCTGGGGCTGCCACCCGACGCCGACGACGTCTCCGAGGGCTTCCGCCTGCTGGAACAGATACTGGACGTGGAACCCGCCACCAAGGTGATCGTGCTCACGGGCCAGAATCACCAGACGCATGCCCTGCGCGCGGTGCGGCTTGGGGCCTACGACTTCCTGGCGAAGCCCTTCGACCCCGACGTGCTGACGCTCACTGTCGAGCGCGCCTACCGGCTGGCCGAACTGCAGGCCGAGAACCGCCGGCTGCAGTCGCTGCAGCATCCCGATGCGATGTCGGGCCTGATCACCCGCGACCCCGACACGCTGAAGGTCGCGCGGACCATCGAGCGCGTGGCCTCCAGCACCGCGACGGTGCTGCTGCTGGGCGAGAGCGGTACCGGCAAGGAGGTGCTGGCGCAGGGGCTGCACGTGGCCAGCAAGCGCAGCGGACGCTTCGTGGCCATCAACTGCGCGGCCATCCCCGAGAACCTGCTGGAAAGTGAGCTCTTCGGCTACGAGAAGGGCTCCTTCACGGGCGCGGTGAAGACAACGCCGGGCAAGATCGAGACCGCGCACAACGGCACGCTGATGCTCGATGAAATCGGCGACCTGCCGCACAGCCTGCAGGCCAAGCTGCTGCGCTTTCTGCAGCAGCGCACGGTGGAGCGCCTGGGCGGACGCAGCGAAATCCCCGTGGACGTGCGCGTAGTCTGCGCCACGCACCAGGACCTGAAACAGCAGATCAGCGAAGGGCGCTTTCGCGAGGACCTGTACTACCGGCTGGCCGAGATCGTGGTGAACATTCCGCCACTGCGCACCCGCACCGGCGACGCGGTGCTGCTGGCCCACGCCTACCTGCGGCGGTTTGCGCAGGAAGAGAAGCGCGGCGCGCTGGGTTTCACCGAAGACGCGATCAAGGCCATCGAGCAGCACAGTTGGCCCGGCAACGTGCGCGAACTGATCAATTCGCTCAGGCGCGCCACTATCATGGCCGAGGGCGACCGGCTGACCTGCGAAGACCTGGACCTGCCCTCGCCGATCAGCAGCGACAACGCCGGCGAACGGTCGGACCTTGACCTGCGCACCGTCCGCGAGGCCGCCGAACGACAGGCCATCGTCGCCGCCCTGGCCCGCAGCAACAGCAACATCGTCAGGGCCGCAGAGATGCTGGGGGTAAGCCGACCCACGCTGTACGACCTGATGCGTCGGCTGTCCATAAAGTAGTCCGCCGAGCGCGACGCAGCAGGAGCAAGCATTCGATGAGGACCCCAACCATGAAGCTCAGGCACTGGGCGCTGGCCGCAACGTTGACGGCCGCGCTGGGCCTGGCCGGCTGCGGCAGTGAGTCGGTGGAATCTCTGTTGGCCTCGGGCAACGCCTTTGCGGCCAAGAGCGACCACAAGGCCGCCGTCATCCAGTTCAAGGCAGCCCTGCAGAAGGACCCGCAGTCGGGCGAGGCACGCTACCTGCTGGGCAAGGCACTGCTGGATGCATCCGATCCCGCCGCAGCCGTGATGGAACTGAACAAGGCGCAGGACCAGAAGTTCGATTCCAACCGGGTGGTGCCGGCCCTGGCACGGGCGCTGCTGTTCACCGGCCAAGACAAGAAGGTGACCGATCTCTATGGCGAGATGCCGCTGGACGACAAGCTGGCGCTGGCCTCGCTGAAGACCACCGTGGCCACGGCTTGGGCGGCCCAAGGCCAGCGAGACAAGACAGAAGCGGCCATCGCAGCGGCGCTGCAGGCCGTTCCTGATTTCCCGCCCGCGCTGGTGATGCAGGCGCGCATCCAGGGTGGGCTGCGCAATTTCGACGAGGCCATGGCGCTGGTGGACCGGGCCCTGAAGGCCGACGAGAAGCTGTTCGACGCGTGGCATCTGAAGGGCGAGCTCCTGGCCTACGCCAAGAACGACCGCAAGGGCGCCAACGAGGCCTTCCGCAAGGCGGTGAGCATCGAACCGGCCTCCGTCGCTTCGCATCTGGCCTTGATCAGCGATCGCATCGCTGCGCGCGACCTGCCGGGCGCCCAGGCCCAGGCCGACCAGTTGCGCAAGGTGCTGCCCCAGCACCCGCTGACGGTCAACATAGACGCGCAGCTGGCGTTCTGGAAGCGCGACTTCAAGCGGGCGCGCGAGCTTTCTCAGACTCTGCTGAAGGTGATGCCGGCCAGCCCCGGCGTGCTGCTGCTGGCTGGCGCCATCGAGGGCCAGCTGGGGTCGCTTGTGCTGGCCGAATCGCATCTCGTCAAGGCGCTGCAGATCAACCCGCGGATGGGCTTTGCGCGCGTCAACCTCGCCGAGGTCTACCTGCGCATGGGACAGCCGGCAAAGGCGCTCGAAGCACTGCAGCCGCTGATGGCCGCGGGCGTTCGTGACGCCGACGTCTATGCCCTGGCCGGTCAGGCGCAGCTGAGCTTGGGCGATGCCAAGGCCGCCGAGAGCGCCTTCCGTCAGGCGATGAGCATCACGCCCGACAACACGCGCGTGCGCACGGCGCTGGCGCTGACGAACTTCAGCCGCGGTGAGGCCGATGCGGCCTTCGCCGAGCTTCAGGCCATCGCCGGGGAAAGCGCCAAGGACACATTTGCTGACCAGGCCATCATCAGTGCACGGCTGAGCCGCCGTGAGTACGACGAGGCCCTGAAGGCGGCCAATGCCATGCTGGCCAAGGAGCCGGGCAGGGCCGCGACGCTCGCCCTGCGCGGCCGCATCCAGCGACTGCGCCAGGACTACCCCGCGGCGCGCAACGACTTCGAGCAGGCACTCAAGGCCGACCCGGCGCTGTTTGCAGCCACCACCGACCTGGCCTCGCTCGACCTGCTGGAGAACAAGCCCGAACAGGCGCGCGAGCGCCTGCAGGCCAGCCTCAAGACAGAGCCCAGGAACCACTTCGCGCGGCTGGCACTGGCCGACATGCGGCTGCGCGCCAACGCGCCACTGGACGAGGTCAGGCAGCTGCTGGCCGAGGGCATCACGCTCTCTCCGACCGAACCCACGCTAAGGTTGCAGTTGATCGATCTGCTGGCACGCAAGCGCCAATTCAAGGACGCCTTGTCGGTGGCCCAGGACGCCGCGGCTGCCCTGCCCAACGACCTGCGCGTGCTCGACGCCATGGGCCGCGCGCAGATGGAAGCCGGCGACGTGGAGCAGGCGGTCAGCACCTTCCGCCGCGTGGCCGATGTCGACCAGCGCTCAGCACTACCCTACCTGCGGCTGGCCGACATCTACAGGGCCACCAACCGCAAGCCCGCAGCAGAGACCGCGCTGCGCAAGGCGCTGGACGTGGCACCCCAGTCGGTGCCCGCGCAAGAGGCATTGGCAAGCCTGATGATCGGCAACAACCGGCTGCGTGAGGCAGTGGAGTTGGCGCGCACCATGCAGCAGCAGCGCCCGCGCGAAGTCGGCGGCTACCTTTTCGAGGCCACGGTGCACATGCGGCAGAAGGCCGTCGACCAAGCGCTGACCGCCATGAAGCGCGGTCTCGCGGTGAAGGGCCACGACCCCGCGCTGGCGGGGTACTACTACCTGGCCCTGCAGCGCAATGGCCGTGCCGCCGAGGCCGACCAGTACGGCGCCAGTTGGAACAAGGCCAACCCTGATGACATGGCTTTCGAGTACCTGCTTGCCACCACCGCTATGGGGCGCAAGGACTACGATCAGGCCGAGACGCGTCTGCACCGCATCGTGAAGTTGCGACCGGACTACCCGGCGGCACTGAATAACCTGGCGTGGGTGCTGGCCAGTCGCGGCAAGCCCGGCGGCGTCGCGACGGCACAGCGCGCCGTCGCCCTGGCCCCCGACAAGCCCGAGTTCATGGACACGCTGGCCCTGGCACTTTTGGTCGACAAGCAGGCAGGCCGGGCGCTGGAACTGCAAAAGCGCGTGGTTGAACTGCGACCCACCGAGCCCTCCTACCGCCTCTCGCTTGCGCGCATCGCGATCGAAGTCGGTGACAAGGCGCTGGCCCGCAGCGAACTCGAACGCCTGAAGGCGCTGGGCGCCAGTTATCCGCAACAGGCCGAGGTGTCGGCGCTGGCGCAAAAACTCTGACGCGCTGTGGCGCATGTCCGGAAGAACCCCATGGTCCTCAGTTCGCAACGAAATCAGTGGCAAGGCCTGGCGCTGGCAACGACCCTGCTTCTCGCCGCCTGTGGTGGCAGCTCCGAAGCGGATCTCATTGCGTCCGCCAAGTCGCTGCTGGACAAGAATGACGCCAAGGGCGCCGTGATCCAGCTGAAGAACGCGCTGCAGAAGAACGCCAGTTCGGGTGAAGCACGCCTGCTCCTGGGCCGTGCGTTGCTGGAAAGCGGGGATGTGCAAGGCGCACTGGTGGAACTGCGCAAGGCTCAGGAATTGCAGGTCGCCGACGAGCGGGTCGTACCTCCGCTGGCGCAGGCGATGCTGGCCGCGGGCGAAGAAGGCAGGCTCATCACGCAGTTTTCCGCCCTGCACCTGAAGGATGCGCAGGCCGAGGCCGAGCTCAAGACCAGCCTTGCTACGGCCTACGCGGTACAGAACGACCCCGATAGGGCCCGAGCCATGGTGCAGGAGGCCCTGCGCGCCAAGCCAGGCCATGCAGCCGCGATGATCGTGCGCGCGAGGCTGACCGCCACCAGTGGAGATATCGACGATGCCCTGACACAGCTCAATCAAGCCCTCACCGCCGACCCCACCAACGAACGTGCCGGCGTGCTCAAGGGCGACATGCTGCTGCACGGCAAGCGCGACATCGACGGCGCCACGGCCGCCTACCGCCAGGTGCTCACCACGCACGCCGACTCGGTGGCCGCGCGCACCGCCGTCACCAACATCCTGCTGCTGCAGAAGAAGGATCCCGAGGCCCGGGCCGAGTTCGAGCTGCTCAAGAAGAACTCGCCCAATCACCCCGAGACCCTGCTCCTCGAAGCCCAGTTCGCGTTCGCCGACAAGGACTACAAGCGCACGCGCGAGATCACCGACCAGGTCCTGAAGGCCTTCCCGAACAACGTGCGCGTGCTGGAACTGGCCGGCGCAGCCGATTTCCGCCTGCGCAACTACCTGCCGGCCGAAGCGATGCTGGCCAAGGCGTTGAAGCTGGCGCCGCAGCAGGTCCTGACGCGGCTGCTGCTGGCGCAGACCTACCTGCGCATCGGCGAACCGGCAAAGACGCTTGACGTGCTGAAGCCCGTGATCGAAACCGGCAAGGGCGACGGCACCACGCTGTCGCTGGCCGGCGAGGCCTACCTTCAGCTCGGCGATGCCAAACGCTCGGAAGAGGCCTTCGCGCTGGCGCTGAAGGCCTCGCCGCAGGACAGCCGCGTGCGCACCTCGGCCGCCCTGGCGCAGATGGCTCGCGGCAACGCCGGTGGTGCCATCGGCGAGCTCGAGGCCGTGGCCGCAGGCGACAGCGGGCCGCGCGCCGACCTGGCACTCGTCAGCGCCCGGCTGCGCCAGAACGACCTGGCTGGCGCACTGAAGGCCATCGACGGCCTCGAGAAGAAGATGCCCGACCAGGCGCTGCCGCTGCAGCTGCGCGGCCGCGTGCTGACGCTGAAGAACGACCTGCCCGGCGCCATCAAGAGCTTCGAGGCCGCCATCGCCAAGGAACCGGCCTACTTCCCGCCCGTGGCCAGCCTGGCCGCGCTGGACATGGCAGCGAAGAAGCCTGAAGACGCGCGCAAGCGCTTCAACGCCTTCATCCAGGCCCAGCCCAAGAGCTGGCAGGCACGCCTGGCGATGGCCGAGCTCGACGCCCGCATCGGTGCACCGGCGGCCACCGTCACGGCTTCCCTGCGTGAGGCGGTGAAGATCAACCCTGCCGAGCCCCGCCCGCACATCGTGCTGGTCAACCACCTCATCAGCATCGGCGACGGCAAGGCCGCATTGTTGGCGGCGCAGGACGGCGCGGCAGCGCTGCCGAACAGCTACGAGATGATGGACGCCCAAGGCCGCGCCGAGCTGGCCGCCGGCGACAACCAGCGCGCCGTGTCCACCTTCAAGAAGCTGTCGAGCCTGCAGCCCCGCAACGCCGTGCATGAGCTGCGGCTGGCCGATGCCTATGTCGCCACCAAGGATCTCGAGGCCGCCGGCAATGCATTGCGCCGGGCAGCGCAGCTGCAGCCGGACAACGTGAACGTGCAGCGCGCGCTGGTCCGCCTGGCGATGATGGACAAACGCCCCAACGACGCGATGAGGATCGCGCGCGACCTGCAGCAGCGCCACCCGAAGGATGCACTGGGCCACAACCTCGAAGCCGAGGTCGAAACCAGCCGCCGGAACTGGGACGCGGCACAGGCCGCCTACCGCGCCTCGCTGCAGCGGGCGAAGTCCTCGGAGACGACGGCCAAGCTGCACACCGTCCTGCTGGCCGGCGGCAAGGCCGCCGACGCCGAACGCCTGGCAGCCGAGTGGCTGAAGGCCCAGCCGAAGGACGCCGCCTTCAACTACTACCTGGGCGACCTGGCGCTGGCACAGAACAAGCTCGACGAGGCCGAGGCACGGTACCGCGCCGTGCTCGATGTGCAGCCCGCCAATGCGCTGGCCATGAACAACGTGGCCTGGCTGCTGGCCAAGCAGGGCAAGCCAGGTGCGGTGGCCCTGGCCGAGAAGGCCAACGAGCTGCTGCCCAACCGTGCCCCCATCGTCGACACGCTGGCCAGCGCACTGGAGGCCGAGAACCAGCTGCCCAAGGCCATCGAGGCGCAGAAGCGCGCCGCCGCACTGGAACCGAAGGATCCGGGCATGAACCTGCGGCTGGCCAAGCTCTACATCAAGGCCGGTGAAAAGGCGCTGGCGCGCAACGAACTCGACGCGCTGGCCCGCCTGGGCGACAAGTTCAGCGCCCAGGCCGAAGTGGCTGCGCTGCTGAAGACGCTTTGAACATGCCGCCGACCGGGCCACTGCGGCGTCGAACGCTGCTGACCGCGGCGGCAGCGGCCCTGGCTGGCAGTGGATGGACATCTGCCGCGGGTGCGACGAGCCTGCCCGACATCGTCGCCACCGCCAGGCCCTCGGTGCTGCCGGTGGGCACCTTCAACGCCACCGAGAGCCCGCGCTTCGGCTTCCGCGGCACCGGTTTTGTCGTCGCCGATGCGCGTGGCGATGGCACGCTGGTGGCCACCAACTTCCACGTGCTGCCCGCCGGCGCCGATACCGACAGCGGCCCGCGCATGGCCGTCCTCTCCGTGCGCGGCAGCGGCGACGGCCAGGCCCGGCTGGCCCGCGTGGTGGCCACCGACCGCGTGCGCGACCTGGCCCTGCTGCGCGTCGAAGGCGCCCCCCTGCCCTTCATGCCGCTCGCCGACGCCGGTGCGGCACGTGAAGGCCAGGGCATCGCGCTGCTGGGCTTCCCGATCGGCGGCGTACTGGGCTATGCCGTCGTCACCCACCGTGGCATCGTGTCCAGCGTCACCACCGGCGCGCTGCCGGCGCCCACGGCCAGCCAGCTCGACCCGCGCGCGGTGAGCCGCTTGCGCCAGGGCAACTTCGAGCTGCTGCAGCTCGACGCCACGGCCTACCCCGGCAACAGCGGCGGCCCGGTGCTGGACGCCGAGACCGGTCGCGTGCTGGGCGTCGTCAGCATGGTGCTGGTCAAGGGCAGCCGCGAGAGCGCCTTGAGCAGCCCCACCGGAATCACCTACGCGGTGCCGGTGGCCTACCTGCGCGAACTGCTGCGCGGGCTGTGAACGCCACCCGGGTGGCCGCCGTCAGACCTTGTAGTAGTCGCGGTACCAGGCCACGAAGCGCCCGATGCCGGCGCGGATGTCGGTGGCCGGCGTGAAACCGACCCAGTCGCGCAGCGCGTCGACGTCGGCATAGGTCGCCGGCACGTCGCCGTCCTGCAGCGGCAGCAGGTTCTTCTGCGCCTTCATGCCCACGGCGTCCTCGATGCAGCCGATGTAGTCCAGCAGCTGCACCGGGTTGTGGTTGCCGATGTTGAACACGCGGTAGGGCACGTTGCTGGTGCCCGGGTCGGGCGTGTCGGAGACGTAGCCAGGGTTCGGCTCGGCCGTGCGGTCCATGACGCGGATGACACCTTCGACGATGTCGTCGACGAAGGTGAAGTCACGCCGCATGTTGCCGTGGTTGAAGACGTCGATCGGCCGGCCTTCGAGGATGGCCTTGGTGAACAGGAACAGCGCCATGTCGGGCCGGCCCCAGGGGCCGTAGACGGTGAAGAAGCGCAGCCCCGTGGTGGGCAGGCCGAAGAGGTGGCTGTAGGTGTGCGCCATCAGCTCGTTGGCCTTCTTCGTCGCCGCGTACATGCTCACCGGGTGGTCGACGCTGTCGTGCTCGGAGAACGGCATCCGGGTGTTGCCGCCGTAGACGCTGGAGCTCGACGCGTAGACCAGGTGCTGCACCTTGGCATGCCGGCAGCCCTCGAGGATGTTCATGAAGCCGACGACGTTGCTGTCGATGTAGGCGTGCGGGTTCTGCAGCGAGTAGCGCACACCGGCCTGCGCGGCGAGGTGGATGACGCGGTCGAAGTCTTCGGTGGAAAAGAGCTTCTCGATGCCGGCGCGGTCGCCGACATCGAGCTTCACGAAGCGGAAGCGCTCGTGCGGCGTCAAGCGCGCCAGGCGCGCTTCCTTGAGGCTGACCTCGTAGTAGTCGTTGAGGTTGTCCAGCCCCACCACCTCGTCGCCGCGCGCCAGCAGGCGCAGTGCGGTGGTCATGCCGATGAAGCCGGCGGCGCCGGTGAGCAGGATTTTCATGAGAGGTGCACTGGCGGCCGGAAAGCCTGAAATTCTGTCATGCAGCCCGCAGCGCGTCCCGACGGCCGTGCGAACAACGCACGCTGAGGTGGGCGCTCGGTGCAGACCACGACGCAGAAGGGTCCACCCCGACCGGCCGGCCTGACCTCACCCGACGCACGAACCAACGGACCAACGGACCAGGGATCGCGGCCGGCATCCCGCGGTTGACGAAGCTGCCGTCTCCCGCCGTCTCCCGCCGTCTCGCGGGAGCGTGGCGCCAACTAACGCTCTGCTAACGGCCGCCGGGCTAGATTCGGTGCCAGTCCTCAGCAAAGCCCTTCGGGTCAGCCCGCGTCGTCCGATCGGGCCGTTCAGGCGGGGCGTTCACCGGGAGTCCATCATGGCGTGCAACACCCCCCCGACCGCACTGCGGCCGACACGGTTGCACCGCTGGCCCACCGCGGCAGGCATGATGCGCGGGCTTCGGCAAGCGTTGAAGACAGGCCTGCCCGCCGCCGTCTTCGGTGCCGCGACGGCGACTGCGGTGCAGGCGCAGAGCCTGTACTACGCCGAGGTGAGCGCCGATGCGAACGCCAGGTTCGGGTCACTGGTGCAGCCGCAGTCGGCACATTCGTCGCTGTCCAGCCCGCTGCCGTTCGCAACGCTGGTGGCTGAACGTGAAGCCAACAGCACGCATGCGACTGTCGGCGGCTACGCTGCCGGCCATAGCGCGGCCTGGTCGCGACCGGAGGCCGGCGGGCTCCACTTGTCGACCGTGGCTTCGGCAAGCGTGATGTCCTCCGACTGGCTTTCGCCCTCGCCGAACGCCTCGGGCAACACGAACGCAAGCACCCTGTTCCGCGATGTCTTCCAGTTTGTCGTCCCCCTGGCCGCACCGGGCACGCCCTTCACTGTCACGGCGCAGATTCGCGTCGACGCTTCCGTCATGGTCGATGGCTTGCTGCTCGACACGGCGTCCCCCAGCTTCTTCAATGCCAGTTCCGCCTGGGAAACGCGGGTGTCGATGACCAGCGGTGCAGGGTGGATATTGCAGGACCAACACCAGGGCAGTTGCCAATGGGGCCCGGCAGGCCAGGTCTGCAGCGGGACGAGCCCGGGCATGGTGGACGTCGTGTTCGTGCTCTACACCGGGGCCAACGTCGTCTTCGAGATGTCTGCCAGTGCGAACTCGATCGCTGGCAGCTTCCTGGCGGGGCCCGGCGGCGCCAGCGCAGGCGCCTCGGCCGACATCGGGCACACGCTGGCCTGGGGCGGCGTGCAGCAGGTGCGTGATGCTGGCGGCAACCCGGTGGACACGTATGCCATGACAGGGATGGGCAGCGGCTTCGACTTCCGCCAAGCCTACGTCACGGCCGTACCCGAGGCGCCCTCGCTCATGCTGTGGCTGGCCGGGCTGGCGACTGTGGCAGTACGGCGGGCGAGGCGGCGCGGCCGCCCGTAGGCAGACACCCCGACAACGGGTTGCCAAATTCGGCCCGTGGGCCGCAATTGCCTCCTTGCTGATCCGTTGATTGAATCGTCGCAGACGCGTCGCCGTCGGGCCGTACAGCCCAGGCCGGCGCGCCGGGCATGTGTGTTCTGAGTAGATGTGTGTGCCTTCAGACCATGGGCGCTGGCCACGCCCGCTTCTAGTATTGCGTTCACTCGGACAGCGGGTTCGGGGCTGCAAGCAATCAGGAGACAAGACATGGAACTGAAACTGTGGGCCGTCGCATCCGTTGTTGCCGCGGCCAGTGTGGGTATTGCCCCGGTACAAGCCCAGGCACAGGCCCAGGCGCAAGGCACCCAGCAAGGCCGGCTGTCCAACGACGTGTTGCGCATCGGCGTGCTGACCGACATCTCCGGCGTGTACGCCGACATTTCGGGCAAGGGCGCGGTCGAGGCCGTGAAGATGGCCGTGGAGGACTTCGGCGGCCGGATGTTCGGCAAGCCCATCGAGGTGGTTTCTGCCGACCACCAGAACAAGGCCGACGTGGGCGCGGCCAAGGCGCGCGAGTGGTACGACGCCGGCGTGGACATGATCAACGACCTGGCCAACTCGGGTGTGGCCCTGGCCGTGGCCGGGGTGGCGAAGGAGAAGAAGCGCCACGCCATCGTCAACAACGCCTCCAACGTGGGCGTGACGAATGCGCAGTGCTCACCCTACACCGTGCACTACACCTACGACGCCTACTCGCTGGCGAACGGCACCGGCCGCGCGGTGGTCGAAGGCGGGGGCGACACCTGGTTTTTCCTCACGGTAGACTTCGCCTTCGGCATCGGCCTGGAACAGCAGGTCGGCGACGTGGTGCGCGCCAACAAGGGGCGTGTGGTGGGTGCGGCGCGCCATCCGCTGGGCACGACCGATTTCTCGTCCTACGTGCTGCAGGCGCAGGCCTCCAAGGCCAAGGTCATCGGCCTGGCGTCCACCGGCAACGACACCATCAACGCCATCAAGGCGGCCAACGAATTCGGCCTCACCAAGACCCAGAAGCTGGCTGCGCTGCTGCTCTGGATCCAGGACGTGCACGCGCTGGGCCTGCCCACCGCGCAAGGCCTGCAGCTCACCAACGCCTGGTACTGGGACATGAACGACGAGACACGCGCCTTCGCGCGGCGCTACCAGCAGCGCGCGGGTGGCCAGATGCCGAACATGGCCCACGCCGGTGACTATTCGTCCACCATGCACTACCTGAAGGCGGTGCAGGCTGCGGGCTCGGACGACCCGGACGCCGTCTCTGCCAAGATGCGCGAGATGCCGATCAACGACATGTTCGCCAAGGGCGGCAAGATCCGCGAAGACGGGCGCATGGTGCACGACATGTACCTCTGGCAGGTGAAGACGCCCGCAGAGTCCAAGGGGCCGTGGGACTATCTCAAGCTCCTGAAGACCATCCCGGCAGACCAGGCCTTCATGCCGCTGTCGCAGAGCACCTGCTACCTGGTCAAGCGCTGAACCCGGGCCGACCCTGACCGTCGGCTGCGCACGGGCCACCTGGCCGGTGCCGGCCTGACCGCGCACGCCGGCGCGCGCCCGAATTGCTCAAGGCCTTCATGACCGCCATTCTGGAAACGCAGGGGCTCAGCCGCACCTTCAGCGGCTTTCGGGCCTTGTCCGACGTGAACCTGTCGGTGATGGAGGGCAGCATCCACGCCCTCATCGGCCCCAATGGCGCCGGCAAGACGACCTGCTTCAACCTGCTCACGCGTTTCATCGACGCCACCGCGGGCCGCATCCGTTACCAGGGCCGCGACATCACGCACACCCGGGCCGACGCGGTGGCGCGCATGGGGCTGGTGCGCTCGTTCCAGATCTCGGCGGTGTTCGGCCAGCTCAGCGTGTTCGAGAACCTGCGCCTGGCGCTGCAGCGCCAACGGGGGCACTCCATGGACTGGTGGCGCAGCGACCGCACGCTGCAGCGCTTCGACGAACGCACACACGAACTGCTGGCCGAGGCCGGCCTCTCGGCCTGGGCGCAGCACGTGGCAGGCGAACTGCCCTACGGCCGCAAGCGGGCACTGGAACTGGCCACCACGCTGGCGCTGCAGCCGCGTGTGCTGCTGCTCGACGAGCCCATGGCCGGCATGGGCGCCGAAGACATCGCGCACGCGTCAGCGATGATCCGCCATGCCGCGCGCGGGCGGACCGTGCTCATGGTGGAGCACAACCTGTCCGTGGTGGCCGACCTGTGCGACCGCATCACCGTGCTGGCGCGCGGCGAGGTGCTGGCCGAGGGCGACTACGCCACGGTCTCCAGGGATCCGCGTGTGGTCGAGGCCTACCTGGGCCACGGCCATGCCGGGCAACGCAAACACGGCGCCACGGCGCAGCCGCCCCATGGCTGAGCCCCTGCTCGTATTGCGCGACGTGTGTGCCTGGTACGGGCCGAGCCAGGCGCTGCACGGCGCGAGCATGACGGTGCACGAGGGTGAACTCGTCACGCTGCTCGGCCGCAACGGCGCGGGCAAGTCCACCCTGCTCAAGACGGTCATGGGCCTGATGGACAGGCGCCAGGGCTCGCTGCGCTTCAAGGGCCAGGAACTGATCGGCATGGCGCCGCACCACATCGGGCGCCTGGGCCTGGCCTACTGCCCGGACGACCGCGGTGTCTATGCCTCGCTCTCGGTGCGCGAGAACCTGCGCCTGCCGCCCGTGGTGGCCGCCGGTGGCATGACCGAGGCCGAACTGTTCGACCTCTTCCCCAACCTGGCGCAGCGCGCCAGCTCCGCCGGCACCCACCTCTCGGGTGGCGAGCAGCAGATGCTGGCCATCGCCCGCATCCTGCGCACCGGCGCCCGGGTGCTGTTGCTGGACGAGCCCACCGAAGGCCTGGCGCCGGTGATCGTGGACCGCATCGGCGCACTCATCCGCCAGCTCAAGGCACGCGGCTACACCATCGTGCTGGTCGAGCAGAACGTGCACTTCGCCGCCGAGCTGGCAGACAGGCACTGCCTGATGGAGTCCGGCCGCATCACCGACACCTTCGACGCGGCCACCCTGCTGCGCGACTTCGACGCGATCACCGCGCGCATCGGCGTCTGATCATGCGCTGCCACTCAACGCTCAGCACCGCGCGGCTTGGCACGGTAGTCCGACGGGCGGAAGCCGGTCAGGCGCTTGAAGGTGTTGGAGAACGCAAACGGGTTGGCGTAGCCCACGCCGCGTGCGATGACCTCCACCTTCTCGGAAGTGGTGGCCAGCACGTGGGCCGCGTTCGCAATGCGCAGCGCGGCGAGCTGTTTGCCGGGGCTGCGGCCCAGGCTCTTCTGGCACAGCCGGCGCAGGTGCTCTTCGCTGGTGTTGGCCAGCGCGGCCAGGTCGGCCAGTGTCCAGCGGCGCGCGAGGTCGGCCTTGACGGCGTTCCACACCGGCACCAGCCGGGGCTCACGCTGCAGCGGCTCGAGGATGCGCGCGACGTAGCGCTCGATGACGTCGACCCACACCACGCAAGTGCCGGGGTCGGCCGCGCCTTCCATCTCGGCGGCCAGGCCACGGATGGCGTTTTCCAGCACGCGACCGTCGAAGGGGCTCATGGTCGGTGCCATGACGCCATTGGCGGAGCGCGCCGACTCGGGCTTGAAACGCACCCAGGCCAGTTGCCAGCGTTTGCCCGGCACGCAGTGAAAGGCATGCAGCACGTGTGCGGGCGCAAAGGTCACGCTGCCGGGTTTGTGCGTGTACCAGCGCCCGTCCAGCAGCGTCTGCCCCTCGCCACCGAGGCAAACCTGCATGAAGGCGCCACTGAGGTGGGTGCGCACCACCGTGTACGGCGCGGCCGCGTCCACCACCGACACATGGGCGATGTGGCGCGCCGCCAGCGCTTCGCATTGTTCGGCGCGCACCAGGGTCTGCACGGTGCCACTGCCCATCAAAAGGGTCTCGCAGGAGGTATCAGGATGCTTGCACATGGCCCGCACATCATAGGGACTGGACATGCCTGAGATCTTCGGTCTGCCCCTGCCCGCGCTGGCCGGCCAGGTCATGCTGGGCCTGGTCAATGGCTGCTTCTACGCCGTGCTCAGCCTGGGCCTGGCGGTGATTTTCGGCCTGCTGCGCATCGTCAACTTCGCGCACGGCGCGTTTTTCATGGTCGGCGCCTTCGCCGCCTGGATGCTGCAGCACTACCTGGGCCTGGGCTACTGGGCCGCGCTGCTGCTGGTGCCGCTGGGGGTGGGCGCCCTGGGCGGTGTGTTCGAGCGCACGCTGCTGCGCCGCCTGTATGGCCTGGACCCGATCTACGGCCTGCTGCTGACCTTCGGCCTGGTGCTGGTGCTGGAGGGTGGTTTTCGTGTTGCCTTCGGCACCTCGGGCCAGGCCTATGCGGTGCCCGCGCAGCTTCAGGGGGTCTTCAACCTCGGCTTCATGATCCTGCCGATCTACCGCGCCTGGGTCATCGTGGCCGCGCTGGCGGCCTGCTTGGCCACCTGGTGGCTGATCGAGCGCACGCCCCTGGGTGCGCGCCTGCGCGCCGCCACCGAACGGCCTGCGCTGACCCAGTCCTTCGGCGTCGACGTGCCGCGCCTGCTCACCTTCACCTATGCCGGCGGCATCGCGCTGGCGGCCTTCACCGGTGTGCTGGCCGCGCCCATCCTGCACGTGAACTCGGGCATGGGCTCCAACTTGGTGATCATCGTGTTTGCCATCGTCGTCATCGGTGGCATGGGCTCGGTGTTCGGCTCCATCGTCACGGCGCTGGGCATCGGCGTGATCGAGGGCCTGACCAAGGTCTTCTATTCCGAGGCGTCGACCACCATCATCTTCGTCGTCATGGCCCTGGTGCTGCTGCTGCGTCCGCGCGGGCTATTCGGCAAGGAGGGCGTGGCATGACACAACGTCCGGACACGGCCGAAACGTCGGCCGATGCCTCGCAGGCCGGCGCGCCCCTCGCAGGGGCTGAGCTGCGCAGGAAGCTCTTTGCCACTTCGGTGGTGGTGGTGCTCGTGCTGCTGCTGGCGGTGCCCTGGATGCCGCAGGTGGTGTATCCGGTGTTCGTGATGAAGCTGATGTGCATGGCCTTGTTCGCCTGTGCCTACAGCCTGCTGCTGGGCTTCGGCGGCATGATGTCCTTCGGGCATGCGGCCTTCTTCGGGGGCGCGGCCTACATCACCGGTCTGCTGACCAAGTACTGGGGCCTGCCGCCCGAACTGGGCTTGCTCGGCGGCACGGTGTTCGCCGGGCTGCTGGGTGCCGTGTTCGGTGCGCTGGCGATCCACCGCCAGGGCATCTATCTGGCGATGATCACGCTGGCGCTGGCCCAGATGGTGTATTTCATCTTCCTGCAGCTGCCCTTCACCGGTGCCGAGGACGGCCTGCAGCAGATCCCCCGCGGCACGCTGCTGGGTGTCATCGACCTGCGCAGCGACATGGCCATGTACCACCTGGTGCTGCTGCTCACGGTCGCCGGCCTGTGGCTCATCCACCGCGTCATCCGTTCGCCCTTCGGCCACGTGGTGATGGCCATCCGCGAGCACGAGCAGCGCGCGCGCTCGCTGGGTTATCCGGTCGAACGCTACAAGCTCATGCTCTTCGTGCTGTCGGCGGCGCTGTCGGGCCTGGCCGGCTCGATGAAGGCGCTGGTGTTCCAGCTGGCCGCGCTGTCCGACGTGCACTGGCACCTCTCGGGCGACGTCGTGCTGATGGCCTTGCTGGGCGGCATGCACACCGTCTTCGGGCCCGCCATCGGGGCCGCGCTGGTGGTGGCGCTGCAGTATTACCTCGACGCCTTCGGTGGCTGGGTGACGCTGGTCACCGGCCTGATCTTCATGGTCTGCGTGCTGGCCTTCCGCAGCGGCATCGCCGGCGCGGTCGAGACCTTCCTCTCGCGCCGCCGCACCTGACCCCTACCCATCCCACACACAGGAGAGTTGCCCATGCCGCGCTTCGAACGACCCGCCCTCATGGAGAAATTCCAGGCCATGGTGCGTGCGCGCCAGCCCATCATCGGCGGCGGCGCCGGCACCGGCATCTCGGCCAAGTGCGAAGAAGCCGCCGGCATCGACCTCATCGTCATCTACAACTCCGGGCGCTACCGCATGGCCGGCCGCGCCTCGTCGGCCGGCCTGCTGGCCTATGGCAATGCCAACGACATCGTGCTGGAGATGGCCGGCGAAGTGCTGCCGGTGGCGAAGAAGACGCCGGTGATTGCCGGCGTCAACGGCACCGACCCCTTCATCGTCATGCCGGTGTTCCTGCAGAAGCTCAAGGACCTGGGGTTCTCCGGCGTGCAGAACTTCCCCACCGTGGGCATCATCGACGGCACCTTCCGCCAGAGCCTGGAGGAGACCGGCATCAACTTCGCCACCGAGGTCGAGATGATCGGCCAGGCCCATGCCATCGACCTGCTGACCACGCCCTACGTGTTCTCTGCCGAAGAAGCCGTGGCGATGACCGAAGCGGGTGCCGACTTCATCGTGCCGCACATGGGCGTGACCACCGGCGGCACCATCGGTGCCACGACGTCGAAGTCGCTCGACCACTGTGTCGAGCTCATCGACGCCTGGGGCGAGGCCGCGCGCCGCGTGCGCAAGGACGTCATCGTCATTGCCCACGGCGGCCCGATCTCGATGCCCGAGGACGTGGCCTACGTGCTCAAGCACAGCCGCCACTGCAACGGTTTCTACGGCGCCAGCAGCATGGAGCGCCTGCCCACCGAGATCGCGATCAAGGCGCACGTGCAGCTCTACAAGCAACTCACCTTCTGACCCCTCGACCCCCCACAGGAGACACACATGACCAGGGTATACGTGAGCGCGGTGATGAACGCCACGCTGGATCAGGCATGGTCCTACCTGCGCGACTTCGGTCGCCTGGGGGAATACCACCCGTTTTTCGAGAAGTCCTACATCGAAGACGGCAAGCCCGCCGACCAGGTGGGCTGCGTGCGCCACTTCAGCGTGCGCGACGGCGGCGGCACTCTGCGCGAGCAACTGCTGGCGCTGTCGGACGACACCCACCGCTGCCGCTACAAGATCCTGCACATCGACGCCGACTGGACGAACTACGTCGCCGAAATGCACCTGCTGCCGGTGACGGAAGGCAACCGCTGCTTCGGCCAGTGGTGGGCCGAGTGGGACGTGCCGGCCGACCAGGAAGCCGAAGCGATGGAACGCGTGAAGGGCACCTTCCGCACCTTCTTCGAGTGCGTGGACACGCACTTCGGCGCCGGGCGATGAACGCGCGGGCGGCTGCGGCCTGGGTGGTCGGCACCTTCGACACCAAGGCGCCCGAGCTCGACTACATCGCCGGCCTGCTGCGCGCGGCCGGCGTGCCGGTGCGCACGGTCGACATCGGCACCCGCAGCGCGCCCGGCGTGGCCGACATCGAGGCCCGGGCCGTCGCGGCATGCCACCCGCAGGGCGCAGGCGCGGTGTTCGGCACCGACGACCGGGGTGCCGCCGTCACCGCCATGGGCGAGGCGCTGGGCCTTTGCGTGCAGCATGCGCTCGACGCGGGTGAGATCGCCGGCATGCTCGGCGTCGGCGGCTCCGGCGGTACTTCCATGATCGCGCCCGCCATGCGGCGCCTGCCCATCGGCTGCCCCAAGCTGCTGGTCTCCACCATGGCCTCGGGCAATGTGGCGCCTTACGTGGACGTGATGGACCTGATGCTGCTGTACCCGGTGACGGACATCGCCGGGCTCAACAGACTCTCGCGCACCATCCTGGCCAATGCGGCGCACGCCATGGCCGGCATGTTGACGCACCGCCCGCCGCCGCTTGCCACCGCACTGGACAAGCCCGCCATCGGCCTGACCATGTTCGGCGTCACCACGCCGTGCGTGCAGGCGCTGCGCGCCGAGTTGCAGGACGACTTCGACGCCCAGGTCTTCCACGCCAACGGCGCGGGCGGACGCACGCTCGAGGCGCTGGCTGCGGCCGGGCTGCTCACGGCCATCGTCGACGTGACCACCACCGAAGTCGGTCAGCACCTGCACGGCGGCGTGTGCGACGCCGGGCCGAACCGGCTGGATGCGGCTGCGCGCCACGGCTTGCCGTGGTTAGGCTCGCTGGGTGCGCTGGACATGATCAACTGGGGGCCGCGCCACACCGTGCCCGAGCGCCATCGCGACCGTCTGTTCCATGTGCACAACCCCGACGTGACGCTGATGCGCAGCAACGCCGACGAGGTGCGCGCCGCAGGCCGGCGCATCGCCGAGCAGCTCAACCGCGCCAGCGCACCGGTGCGCCTGCTGCTGCCCTTGCGTGGCCTGTCGATGCTGGACGCACCGGGTCAGCCGTTTCACGCGCCGCAGGTCAACGCCGCGCTCTTCGACACCTTGCGCCAACAGCTGGTGCAGGACGAGCGCCACCAGCTCATCGAAATGGACCTGCACATCAACGACCCGGCCTTTGCCAGCGCGATGGCACAGCAGGTGCGGCAGGTCTTGGGCTGAGCCGCGCCCGGGCGGGGGCGCCAGTGCCGCCGCAACGGGCCGAGCGCTTTGCCAAGCGGTGGGGCGCCCATGGACGCCCCGGGGCCACGGGCGGCCGCCCTACCTGGCAGCGCCCAGCGTCATCGTCCAGTAGGTGCGGTAGCCGTTGTTGGCCGTGCCGCTGACGCAGGCCAGTCCGATGTCGCGGAAGCGCGCGTTCATCAGGTTGGCGCAATGGCCGGGGCTGGCCAGCCACCCTGCCATCACGCTGTCGACGGTGGACTGCCCCGCGGCGATGTTCTCGCCCCAGGTCGACCACACATAACCCGCGGCCGAAGCGCGCTGACCAGCGCTGCTGCCGGTGGAGCCGGTGTGGCTGAAGAAGTTGAGCGCCACCATGTCTTCGCTGTGCACCAGCGAGGCCTGGGTGAGCGCGTCGTTCCAGGCCAGGGCGGGCACCGCCGGGAAGTTGCCCTGCGCGCCGCACGAGGCCCCCGCAGCGCGGTAACTGTTGACCCGCGCCAGCGCCTGCGCCCGGAAGTCTGCGAGGTTGCAGGTGGCCCGGGTGCCGGCAACGGTGGGTGCCGGTGCCGGTGCCGGTGCCGGTGCCGGTGCAGGCGCAGGTGCAGGTGCAGGCGCCGGGCTGGGCGCCGCCGCGGTCGGTGTCGGGCTGGCAGCGGGTTCGCCCCCGCCGCCACCGCAGGCCGGCAGGCCGACCAGAAGCATCGGAACGGCCAGACGGGCCAGCGCGCCCTTGCGTAGCGTGAGTGTGTGCATGCGCGTCAGCATGGCGCCATGGGTGCGCCTTGCGTATCCAGTTGTGGTTCGGCGCCGGCGCTGGTCACACTCCGCGACAGCGCCGGGTGACTCACCGTGCGCTCTGCCACTGGCCGGGCGTGCCGGGGTGCCATGGCGGGGTCGATCAGGGGCCGGTCGTGGGCTGGACCGCGGCTACCGGCCCTGCATTGCCGGTCAAGTTGGGCTGACGGTCAGTGGGGACCAAGTCGTCGACGCCTTCGCGATCGGCGATCATCGACGCCATGGACCGGCGTGATCTGCTCCTCGCGGCCGCTGCCGCGGCCATGACGAATGTGTCGTCGGCCCGGCCGGCGCCGCTCGAGCGTGCGCTGCCCAGGACCGGCGAGCGCTGGAGCGCCGTCGGGCTCGGCACCTGGCTCACCTTCGACATCAACATCAGCGACGCCGACGCGATGGCCGCGCGCCGCGAGGTGCTGCGCAGCTTCTTCGCCGGCGCTGGCATGCTGATCGACTCGTCGCCGATGTACGGCACCGCCGAGCAGGTGCTCGGCGAACTGCTCGGCCCGACGCGTGCCGGTGCACCGCTGGTGGCCGCCAGCAAGGTCTGGACGCCGATCGGTGCACTCGGCGATGCGCAGATGGCGCGCTCGCTCGCGTTCTGGCGGCTGCCGCGCTTCGACCTGATGCAGGTGCACAACCTGCTCGCCTGGCGCGAGCACCTGAAGACGCTGCGCCGCTGGAAGGACGAAGGCCGCACGCGACTGCTCGGCGTGACCACCTCGCACGGCAGCAAGCACGACGAGATGGAGCGCGTACTGAAGGCCGAATCGCCCGCGCTCGAGTTCATGCAGATCACCTACAGCCCGGTGGACCGGCGTGCCGAGCCGCTGATGCAGATGGCCGCCGATCGGGGTCTCGGCGTGATCGTGAACCGGCCCTTCGACGGCGGCGCCCTGCTGCGACGGCTCGCCCGCGAACCGCTGCCCGGCGTCGCGCGCGAACTCGAGTGCTGGACCTGGGCTGCACTCGTGCTCAAGTGGGAACTTGCGTTTCCGCCGGTCACCTGCGTCATCCCGGCCACGACGCGCGCGGACCATGTGACGCAGAACCTCGCCGCGATGCACGGTCCCTTGCCCGACACACGCCAGCGCGCTGCGTTGACGGCGTTGTTCGCGCGACTGATCGGCTAGGGAAACACCGATTTTCTTGAGCAGGCCAGGGCAGGCAGGTGGTGCGGCGTGGCGATGATCACCAGGATCGGCGCTGCCCCCTGGTAGCGCTCGGGTTCAGGCCAGGAGCCGCCTCAACACCTCGTAGGCGCCGAGCAACATGGCGTTGACTGCCAGGCTGGCCAGCAGATGGCGGCCGCCGCGGTCGATGCGGATGCCCAGCCGCGCCGACACGCAGCCCCACAGGCACACCAACAGCAGCGCTCCTGCGTCGGCACGGCTGAGCGCAACCTGTGCGGCATGCATCAGGCCGATGCCTGCGAGCCAGAGGCCGACGGCCATCACGGTGGCAGCGGCCACCTCGTTGTGGCTCGGCTTGCGAAGGGGGATGCCGATCAGATTCATGGTGAGAGCGCTGCCAAAGGCCCTCAGCATGAAGCCCTGTGCACCGCGTCCAGCGCCCGATGAAGGGGGGCTAGGGGGTGCACTTCAGACGATAGACCTCAGCGCCCAGGCGTTTGCCCTGAAGATTCCACGGCGGTTCGCCTGACGTGCCCCGATATGAGCTTGAGCCCCAGCCGGCGCGCCAGCTTGTGCAGGTTGCTGGCGTCCAGCCCGAGCTGGCGTGCGGCGGCGGCCCAGTTGTCCTGATGCATGGCCAGGGCCTGACGTATCGCCTGGCGCTGGCTGTCCTGCACCACGTCGTGCAGCGTGGCCGCCACAGGCGAGGCCAAGCCGTCGGCAGCTGAGGCCGGCCCTGGCGCGTGCGGGGCAGGCGGCAGTTCCAGCGCGTCGAGGTCCAGGGTGGCCGCTTCCAGCGTGACGATCTGCTTGCGGTCGGCCCCGCGGCTGACGGCCTTGAGCGCAGCACGGCTGATCACGTGTTCGAGCTCGCGCACGTTGCCGGGCCAGCGGTAACGGCGCAGTGCGTCTTCGGCCTCGGCCGACAGGCGCAGACTGCGCAGGCCCAGGCGTGCGCGGTTGAGCTCCAGGAAGCGCCCGGCGAGCAGCAGCACGTCGTTGCCGCGGTCACGCAGCGGCGGTATCGGTATCGGATACACCGACAACCGGTGGTAGAGGTCGGCGCGGAACAGCCCCTCCTGCACGTGGTCGCGCAGGCTGCGGTTGGTGGCGGCGATGACACGGACGTTGACACGTCGAGGCCGGTCGGCACCCAGGCGCTGGATCTCGCCGTTCTGCAGCGTGCGCAGCAGCTTGGCCTGGATGGACAGCGGCAGTTCGCCCACCTCGTCCAGGAACAGCGTGCCGCCATCGGCCGCCTCGAAGCGGCCGGGCCGGTCGTTCACCGCGCCAGAGAACGCCCCGCGTGCGTGGCCGAAGAGTTCACTCTCGGCCAGCGACTCGGGCAGCGCGGCGCAATTGACGTGCACCAGCGGCTTGGCGGCGCGCCGGGACAGGCGGTGCAGGCGGTGCGCGAACAGCTCCTTGCCGACGCCGGTCTCACCCAGCAGCAGCACCGGCAGTTCGGAGTCGGCCACCACCTGCAGTTCGTGCAGCAACTGCGTCAGCGCTTCGCTCTGGCCGACGATGTCGCCGTCCTCCCGCGGCGCCTCCGGGTCACGGGGCATGGTCGGTGTCGACAGGCGCAGCGCGCGGATCTCGGCTTCCAGCCGCGTCACGCGCACCGCCGCTTCGACGGCACAGCCGAGTTCGGCCAGATCTCTCAGCGCGCCCGCGTCGAAGGCGCCGACGTCCAGCGCGTCCAGCGTCAGCACGCCCCAGCGTTCGCCCTCGACGTCCAGCGCGATGCCCATGCAGTCATGCACCGGCAAGGGCTCGCCTGCGCGGTCGGCGATGAGGCCGTCGTAGGGGTCGGGCAGCTCGCTGTCGTGATGGAAGCGCGTGACTCCGCGGCGCCGCAGGATGGCCGCCAGGCGGGGATGTTCGGCGACGACAAAACGCCGCCCCAGCGTGTCGCTGACCAGCCCGTCGACAGCCACGGGCCGCAGGTGGTCTTCCTCCAGCCGCAGCAGCGCCACGGCCCCGCAGCCGAAGTGCGCCCTCAGGCTGCCGACCAGGCGCTGCAGGCGCACGGCCACGGGCAGGTCGGCGACGAGGTCGGCGAGCAGCATGAGATGGAGAGGCTCTGTGGTCATAACTACCTTGAATGGTACATGGAACCTATATCGCCCATGGTTTTTTCGACCATCTTCATCGCAAGTAGTTGATGGAATGTACTTTTTTCTTGGCACGGCGCTCGCGTTGCAAGAGGGCAAGCACCGGCCACGCGCCGGCCTCGAACTCCACCAAGAAGGCATGCCAGATGGAACTCATCGACCAATCACTCGGCCAGCTCGCGCGGCGTATCGCCGGCGCCACCCGCCTCTTCGACGCCCACCAGCTCGACTTCTGCTGCGGCGGCAACCAGACGCTGCGCGCGGCCGCCACCGCGGCCGGCATAGACGCCGCACCCATCGTCGCCGGGCTGCAGGTGCTGCAGAGCCAGGCCGTGGCCGACGACGCACAGGACGTCGATGCGCTGGACGCACCCACCCTCGTCGACCACATCCTGACGCGCTACCACGCGGTGCACCGCGAGCAGCTGCCCGAGCTGATCCGCCTGGCACGCAAGGTCGAGAGCGTGCATGGCGAACGTGCCGACTGCCCGCGCGGGCTGGCCGACCACCTGGCCGAATGGGCACAAGAGCTCGAGAGCCACATGCGCAAGGAAGAGGACGTGCTGTTCCCGATGATCGTGCGCGGCGCTGGCGATCTGGCCGGTGCGCCGATCACGGTGATGCGCATGGAGCACGACGAACACGGCGTTTCGCTGCGCCGGGTCGCCGAGCTGACCAACGACATCACGCCGCCGCCGGCCGCCTGCACCACCTGGCGTGCGCTCTACACCGGCCTGCGCGGCTTCCGCGACGACCTGATGCAGCACATCCACACCGAAAACAACATCCTGTTCGAGCGCATTGCACCGGCTGCGGTGCGCTGAACTCGGGCAGCAACGGACCAAGCCATGGGACAGTACAAGAAACTCTGGTTCACGCTCATCGGCGTGCTCATCGTCACCTTCTCGCTGCTGGGCTATTACGGCACCGAGGTCTACCGCCAGGCGCCGCCCATCCCCGCCCAGGTCAGCGCGCCCGATGGCCGCGTGCTCTTCACCAAGGAAGGCATCCTCGACGGCCAGACGGCCTGGCAGTCGGTGGGCGGCATGCAGTTGGGTTCCATCTGGGGCCACGGTGCCTACCAGGCGCCCGACTGGTCGGCCGACTGGCTGCACCGTGAACTGACAGCCTGGCTCGACATCGCCGCGCGCCAGGAACACGGCCAGGCCTATGCCGCGTTGGACGGCCCGACACAGGCCGCGCTGCGCGAGCAGTTGCGCGCCGAGTACCGCGGCAACCGTGTCGACGAGGCCGGCGTGCTGAAGCTGTCGGCGCGCCGCACCGAGGCCTACGCCCAGACCGCGGCCTACTACAGCCAGCTGTTCTCCGACGCCCCGGCGCTGCAACAGCGCCGCCAGCACTACGCGATGAAGGAGGACACGCTGCCCAGCGCCGAACGGCGCCAGCAGCTGACGCAGTTCTTCTTCTGGACGGCGTGGGCCGCCGCCACCGAGCGGCCGGACCAGAAGGTCACCTACACCAACAACTGGCCGCACGAACCGCTGATCGGCAACGTGCCCAGCAGCGAGAACATCGTCTGGTCGATCGCCAGCATCGTCGTGCTGCTGGCCGGCGTCGGCTTTCTCGTCTGGGGCTGGGCCTTCCTGCGCGACCACGACGAGCCCCTGCCGGCCGCCGCCGCGCGCGACCCGCTGAGCCTGGTGGCGCTCACGCCATCACAGCGCGGGCTGGGCAAGTACCTCTTCCTGGTGGTGGCGCTGTTCATCTTCCAGATCTTCGTCGGTGCCTTCACCGCGCACTACACCGTCGAGGGCCAGCACTTCTACGGCATCGACGTCTCGCGCTGGCTGCCGTACGCACTCGTGCGCACCTGGCACATCCAGGCCGCGCTGTTCTGGATCGCCACCGGCTTCCTCGGCGCGGGCCTGTTCCTGGCGCCGTTGATCAACGGTGGCAAGGACCCGAAGTACCAGAAGCTCGGTGTCGACATCCTGTTCTGGGCCCTCGTGGCGGTGGTCGTCGGGTCCTTCGCGGGCAACTTCCTGGCGATCGCGCAGATCATGCCGCCGCAGTGGAGCTTCTGGCTCGGCCACCAGGGCTACGAGTACGTCGACCTCGGCCGTCTTTGGCAGATCGGCAAGTACGTCGGCATCCTGCTGTGGCTGGTGCTGATGCTGCGTGGCGTGGTGCCCGCGCTGCTGAAGCCGGGCGGCGACAAGAACCTGCTGGCGCTGCTGACCGCATCGGTCGGTGCCATCGGCCTGTTCTACGGCGCCGGCTTCTTCTACGGCGAGCGCACCCACCTGTCGGTGATGGAGTACTGGCGCTGGTGGGTCGTGCACCTCTGGGTGGAAGGCTTCTTCGAGGTCTTCGCGACCACGGCGCTGGCCTTCATCTTCTCGACACTGGGTCTGGTCTCGGTGCGCATGGCCACGGCGGCCAGCCTGGCGTCGGCGTCCCTCTTCATGCTGGGTGGCATCCCCGGCACCTTCCACCACCTCTACTTCTCGGGCACCACGACGCCGGTGATGGCGGTCGGCGCGGGCTTCAGCGCGCTCGAGGTCGTGCCGCTGATCGTCCTTGGCCACGAGGCCTGGGAGAACTGGCGCCTGAAGGAACGTGCACCCTGGATGGAGAACCTGCGCTGGCCGCTGATGTTCTTCGTCGCCGTCGCGTTCTGGAACATGCTGGGCGCGGGCGTCTTCGGCTTCATGATCAACCCGCCTGTGGCGCTGTACTACGTCCAGGGCCTGAACACGACCCCTGTTCATGCCCACGCCGCGCTCTTCGGGGTCTATGGTTTCCTGGCGCTGGGCTTCACGCTGCTGGTGCTGCGTTACCTGCGGCCGCAGCTCGTGTTCAGCGCACCGCTGATGAAGACCGCCTTCTGGGGTTTGAACGCCGGCCTGGTGCTGATGATCTTCACCAGCCTGCTGCCCATCGGCATCCTGCAGTTCCATGCCAGCGTCAGCGAGGGCCTGTGGTACGCCCGCAGCGAAGAGTTCATGCAGCAACCGCTGCTGCAGAACCTGCGCTGGGCACGCACTTTCGGTGACGTGGTGTTCATGGTCGGTGCCATCGCCGTGGCATTGCAGGTGGTACTGGGGCTGCTGGGCAGGTCGCCCGCGCTGCCGCAGCCCATGCGGTCGTTGGGCGAGGCCAGAAGCTGATGCTCGGCGCGGGCGCCGTACCCCGGCCGCCCGCGCCAGCACCGCAGTGCGCTGCGACACGCCCTCGGTCGCCGGCGAGCAGCAGCAGGTCTCGGTAACGGCAGAGCACATCCAGGCAAGACTCGACCAGCTGTTCGGGTCGGCCATGGGTACGCCGGTCTGGTGGGCGAACCTGTCGTCCTGCACTGGCGTTCCCGTCACCGAAGTCGTGACGCTGCTTTCGGGTTCCTCTGGGACGCGGAGGTCCATTCGATAGCGAGCAGATAGCCCGTCAGTCGGAAGTGGATGCGTTGACGCGACGCCTGCCAGCAGCCCTCCTCCTCGGCCTCCAGCTCGATGCACACGACCTGGCGCCGGCCAGGCTCATCCCGCACGGACAAGTCTGCGATGGGTTCACCTCTCAGCACCTCCAGCAAGTGCCGCCGCGTGCAGTCCTGCCGCAGGGCTGGCTTGTAGACCTTTCCCACGGCCGTCATGGGCAGTTGGTCCAAGATGAAGAGCCTCCGTGGCAGCGCGGCTGGTTCGCTGATGTTGGCCCTTGCGAAGGCCAGCAACTCCCCTTCCGTCACGCAGGCGCCTTGCTGCAAGGTCACATAAGCCACCGGCACTTCGCCCGCGTAGCCGTCCGCCATGCCAACCACGCCCACTTCGGCCACCGCGGGGTGCCGCATCAGGCACTCTTCGACGGCGACCGGGTCGACGTTGTGGCCGCTTCGGATGATCACGTCCTTGGCCCGCCCGGCGATGAACACGCGACCTGTCGCGTCGATGCGGCCCAGGTCGCCGGTGATGAGCCACCCGTCCGTCGTGAAGAGTGCGGCCGACCGAGCGGCGTCCTTGAAGCCGGGTGTCATGTTGGGTCCGCGAACCACGAGCAAGCCTGGCTCGTCCGTCAGGCAGGCTCGACCGGGTGTGCTCGCTCCATCGAGCAGGCGCGCCTGGACTTCGCAGAACGGTATGGGGTAGCCCGCGGACCCGATGACCCGGGGACGCGAGACCGGGTCGACGCAGATCACGCCACCGCATTCGGTCATGCCGTAGACCTCACGCACCGGCTGGCCCGTCAGCAGTTCCATCTGCTCGGCAACAGCGCGGGGCAGCATTGATGCGCCGCAGAAGCTGACTCGTACGCGGCTCAGGTCTGCGCCTGCCGGACCGACCTTCGCCACGGCCGCCAGCGCCGTGGGTACACCGCCGACGATGGTGGTTCCAGTGCGCTGCACGATGCGCCAGAAGTCGGCGACGATCCTCGGGTTGCGAAAACCGGCCGGTGACAGCAGCACGACCTCCGCGCCGGCGACGAACATGGCCAGGCTGCAGAAGATCGCGGCCGCGACGTGGAACATCGGCAAGCCGTTGACGAGCACGTCGTCGGTGCTGGCACCTGCGGCCCACGCGCCGCCGTAGGCTGCAGCCAACTGGTTGCGATGCGTGTGTACGACCAGCTTGGGCGCGCCCGCCGTTCCGCCCGTGTGGAAGGTGGCGGCGACATCGTCCAGCCCGGGCAAGTCAGCAAACGCGAGCTGCGCCGGATGCCACCGCAGCAGATCCTCGAGCAAGTGAACTTCGGGCCCGCCGTCACCCTTCTCGCCCCCGACCTGGATCAGCACGCGCAGCGCCGACACCATCTCCTTCACCTGCTTGGCCTTGTTCCACATCTCCGTGCCAGGCAAGGGGCCGAGAGCGACCAGCGCCGTGGCGCCGGCGGCCCGGCACAGGCTGGCAATCTCCTCTGCCCTGAGCAACGGGTTGATCGGCAGTGCCGATGCGGCCGTGGCGGCACCCCACAACACGAACTGGGTCTCGACCAGCGACGGCAGCATGTAGGCCACCACGTCGCCACGCCGCAAACCCAACGACCGCAGCGCGTTTGCCGTGCGTGCGATCCCGTCACGCAGTTCGGCATAGCTGAACCTGCTCGCAGGGGAATCGGGGTCCGTGCCGATGCAGGTGATGGCTGTCTTGCTGCCGCAGCGCCCTGCTGTGACCGCGATGGCATTGAATACGTGGGTCGCGGTCATCCAGTCTTCAAAGCCCACCCCGGGGCCGGGGGCGGCGATGGTGGCCGAGGCGCTGCGGGCGTCCACCGCCTGGCCCCTACTGCGCGCGCAGCGCCGCGGCGATGGCAGCGAAGGCCCGCCGGTCGAGGTTGTGCGTCAGGCTCGTATCTCCTGCGGGATGGGACGAGAGCTTGATGACGACGAGCTCGGCCGCCGGGTTGATGTGCATGTGTTGCCCGTTCAGCCCCTTCATCTCGAAGCTGCCGTCGCGATCGTGCGGGATCCACCACTGGTTGTGGTACGAGTAGCCCGCGCGCATCGCTTGGCCGTTGGCCTTGAACTTCTCGGTGTCGCCGCCCCTGCGGATCTCCGCGATGACGCTCTCCGGGATCACCTGCCGGCCGTTGGCGCGGCCCGACATGCGCAGGGTCTCACCCACGCGCCCCAGGTCGCGCAGCGTCGCGTTGAAGCCGATGCTGGTCAGCTGCGAGCCATTGGGGTCGGCCCAGACATAGGCGTCGTCCTGTGCGCCGATGCGTGTCCAGAGGCGATCAGAGAGCAGCGTCGCATAGCTCTTGCCGGTGACGCGTTGCAGCAGCCAGCCCAGCACCTCGGTGTCGACGGTCTTGTAGATGAACCCCGCGCCGTGCTCGCCTTGTTTCTTGATGGTCACCAGCAACTCGGGGATGGTGCGCGGCCCGGTGTACGTGGGCGGCGCGGGCACCAGACCGGCGGCGAACAGGTACTGGAAGATGCCGGACTTGGGGTCGCGGAAGTTCTCGCTGTAGGCCACGCCGGTGGTCATGTCGAGCGTCTGTTGCACGGTGGCATCTGCCCATGCGCTGTCCTTCAGTTCGGGCAGGTACTTCGACACCAGGGCGTTGGCGTCGATGACGCCTTCCTTGACGAGCATCGTCGCGAGCAAGCCCGTGAACGACTTGCTCATGGACCACAGCGCGTGCGGCTCGTGGGCCGCCATGCCGGCGTAGGTCTTCTCGTAGACGATCGCCCCCTTGTGCAGCACGAGCAGGCCATCGGTGTAGGTCGCACGCTGCCAGTCGGCGAGATTGATGGCGACACCCTTGTCGTCCTCGAGCCTGAGCGACTCCATCTGCTGCAGGGCCTCGCGCCGCAAGGATGGGGCATCGTCGCCTCGCCAGACCTGCACCGTCGGCCCGAGCTCGCGCAAGTGGTGAAACGCCCAGCGGCCGTTGGGGTACTTCAGGATCGTCGACAGCTTGACGACCTTGTCGGGCGCCGGCGGGAATCCCTTCATGAGTTCCAGCTTGACAGGGTCGGTCGACTCCGGCGGCGGTGGCTGCGGCGCCTGCGCCATGGAGGCTGTAACACAAAGGGTCAGGGCGGCCGCGAGTGCGACGGCGTGAAGCGATTGGAGCGATGGCTTGTACATGGTCTTTCTTTCGTGGGCGTTGGAGAGGTTGTCCATGGTGGGTGTCTGCAGGTTGGCGTTCATGGGGACCTTCGCGCCCCCTTGCGAACGGGGGTCGGCTTGCGGACTTCAAGGGCGTCAGTACCGCGGCTGCCGGCTTGTGTCTGATGGGCACCGCGCACCAGGGTCGACATGGTGGTTTCGTGCAGTCGCCGCAGTTCGGTGTCGCTGCCCACGATGCCGGACAGCCGCAACATGACGAGGCCGTGTGCGGCCGCCCACAGCATCTGACCCAGGGCCTGCGCGTCGCCGCGCAGGATGCCCTCGTGAATCAGCGGGGCCACATAGGCCGTCATGTTGCGGCGGGCCCGTGCCAGAGCCTCTGCCAGTTCCGCATTGCCGGTCACTTCGGCCTGGCGGATGTCAAACATCAATCGGTAAGCGTCCGGGTTCTTCAGCGCAAAGCCCAGGTAGGCCTGCCCGACGCTGCGGGCGCATGTCCGCGCGTCCGGGCTCGAGTGCGTCGCCTTCTCGATGACTTCGCAGAACCGGTTGAAGGCACTGGCTCGCACCGCCGCCAGGATCTCTTCCTTGCTCTTGAAGTAGCGGTAGGCGGTGGTGGGGCTCCAGCCGAGCTCGGCGGCAATCTGCCGCATCGTGACGCCCTCGACGCCATGGCGGGCGAACAACGCTTCTGCAACGCGGCAGACGGCGGCGCGGGACGCTGCCACCTCTTCATCGGTGAGTACCGGTCTCATAACGTTCACACTGTTAATTAAACAGTGTGAAATGTACTGCGCCGACATCCCTTGTCAAGGCTTCCGGCATTGACCCTGCTCCGGACTCGACGCCGCTGCACGGCCGGCCGCCAGGGACTGCTGGGTGGTGCGCGGTACATTTTCGTCAGCCGGCCCTGGCATCCTGCCGTCGTCGCGCCCTGAGTTCGAACGTTAGGCCTCGAAAATGCCGTTCTCCTTGCGCCGCCTCTCGAAGGTAGAACTTGAAGCGCTGGCGGCCGAACGGATGCCCGCTGGCATGGGAGAACGCGCTGAACCGGGCTCGATGCCTCCCGCATTTGTCGCCGCCAGATCGCTGAGAGTCGGCGCCGAGGGCCACCCCGAGCCCTGGTCGGCGGCTTACCTGATAGTCAAGGACGAGGACGAAACGATCGTCGGCGGCGCCGCCTTCAAGAGCGCGCCGACGAGAGGTCGGGTGGAGGTTGGCTACGGCGTCGCACCGGGTGCACAGGGGCGCGGCGCCGCGACGGCAGCACTCAGGCAGCTCCTGGAGGTGGCCTTCGGGGCAGGAGCAAAGGAAGTCCTGGCCGAGATCGTCCCGACGAATCACGCATCAGCAAGGGTCGTCCAGAAGCTGGGCTTTGTTGCCTCGGGGTCCCGCGTAGATGACGAAGGCGAACAGGTTGTTCAATGGGTCAGGAGCAAGGCCTAGTCGGCGGCGCGACGTTCGTCTTCGATGACCAGGTTCTTCCTGCGGCCGAATCTGCGGGCTGGCGGTCAACGCCACAGTCCTGAGCGTCGAACATCGCAGGCCCGTCATCATCCAGCCATGCAGAGGCGCGGGTCGGCCCCCCACGGCAACTGTCATGGGGGACACGCCAGCCGACGTTGACATCCGTCAGTCGGGCCGCGCGTTGATGGCCATCGCCGTGTCTGCAGTCAGTCCTGCTTCAGCGCAGCGCGGCGCAGGCGCAGTGCGTTGCTGATCACCGACGCCGAACTCAGACTCATCGCCAATGCCGCAATCATCGGCGACAGCAACCAGCCGGTGAACGGAAACAGCACCCCGGCCGCCAAAGGCACACCCAGCGCGTTGTAGACGAAGGCGAAGGCCAGGTTCTGCTTCATGTTGGCCACCGTGGCGACCGAAAGTGCACGTGCCGTGGCAATGCCACGCAGGTCGCCCTTGACGAGTGTGAGCTGAGCGCTGTTCATCGCGACATCGGTGCCGGTGCCCATCGCGATGCCGACATCCGCTCGTGCCAGCGCGGGCGCGTCGTTGATGCCGTCGCCGGCCATCGCGACTCGCCGGCCCTCGGCCTGCAGCTTCTCGACGAGCTTGAGCTTGTCCGCGGGCTTCACTTCGCCGTGAACCTCTTCGATACCCAGTCGCTGTCCGACGGCGCGCGCCGTCGTCAGGCCGTCACCGGTGGCCATCACCACCCGCAGGCCAGCTGCACGCAGCAAGGCCAGGGCGTCCGGCGTCGTCGCCTTGATGGGGTCGGACACCGCCAGCAACCCGATGAGCCTGCCATCGACGGCCAGGTGCATCACGCTCGCACCCTGTGCGCGCAGGACCTCGGCCTGCGCGGCCAAAGGAGCAACGTCGACGCCGAGTTGCTCCATCAGTGCCGTGTTGCCCAGCGCGAGGGACTTCTCTCCGACCTTGCCGCGCACGCCGATGCCGGACTCGGAGTCGAACTGATCGGGCTTCTGCAGCGTCAGGCCGCGCCCGCGCGCTGCGGTGACGATGGCCGCTGCGAGCGGATGTTCGCTGCCCTGGTCCAGGCTGGCGGCCAGTTGGAGCACCTCGTCTTCGGTATGACCTGCCATCGCTACCGCGCGCTCGAAGCTGGGTCGGCCCTCGGTCAGCGTCCCGGTCTTGTCGACGATCAAGGTGTCGATCCTTCGCAGGTTCTCGATCGCCGCGGCATCGCGGAACAGCACGCCGCTGGCCGCGCCGCGACCGGTGGCGACCATGATCGACATCGGCGTGGCCAGACCCAGCGCACACGGACAGGCAATGATCAACACGGCAACGGCATTGATGAGGCCGTAGACCCAGCTCGGCTCCGGGCCAAAGAGACCCCAGCCGAGGAAGGTCAGCAGCGCTATGCCGACCACCACCATGACGAAGTAGCCTGCAACGGTGTCGGCCATGCGCTGCATCGGCGCACGTGAGCGCTGTGCCATTGCCACCATCTGCACGATCTGCGACAAGACCGTGGCCGAGCCGACGTGTTCGGAGCGCATCACCAGCGCGCCGCTGGTGTTCATCGTCGCGCCGATGAGTTTGTCCCCCACGCGTTTGGTGACGGGCAGGGGCTCGCCGGTCAGCATCGACTCGTCGAGCGAACTGCTTCCCTCGGTCACCACGCCGTCGACCGGAACCTTCTCGCCCGGCCGCACGCGCAGCAGGTCGCCGACATGCACGTGCGCAAGCGGCACGTCGGCCTCGGTGCCGTCAGGTGCGACCCGCCGCGCGGTCTTCGGTGCGAGGCCCAGCAGCGACTTGATGGCCGCCGAGGTCTGAGACCGCGCCTTCAGTTCCAGCATCTGGCCGAGCAGCGTCAGCGAGATGATGACGGCCGCAGCCTCGAAATAGACCGCCACCCGGCCCATGGAGACGAACGACGCCGGAAAGACCTGTGGCGCGACAGTGGCCACGACGCTGTAGACGAAGGCCGCGCCCGTGCCCAGGCTGATCAGGGTCCACATGTTCGGGCTGCGATTGACGATCGACTGCGCCCCGCGGACGAAGAACGGCGCGCCAGCCCACAGCACGATCGGCAGCGTCAGCACCAGTTCGAACCAGCTCTGCCGGGCCATGTCGAACCAGCCGAGGCGGTGGCCGAACATGGCCAGCACGGTGACGATCACGGTCAAGGGCAAGGTCCGCCAGAAGCGCTTCTGGAAGTCGATCAGCTCAGGGTTCTCTTCCTCTTCCAGGCTGGGCAGCATGGGCTCCAGCGTCATGCCGCACCTGGGGCAGTTGCCGGGACGGTCCTGGCGGATCTCCGGGTGCATCGGGCAGGTGTAGACCGTGCTGGATGCGGCCGCGGCCGCAGCTGCAGGCGCTGGTGCCACCTCTACGGCCGGCGCGGACGGGTCGGCAGCAACGGGCTGCAGGTACTGCTGCGGGGTCGTCAGGAACTTCGTGCGGCAGCCGGCGCTGCAGAACCAGTAGGGCCGGCCGGCATGTTCGGCTTTGTGCGTCGAGGCCTCGGTGACAGGCATGCCGCAGACCGGGTCCTGAAGCGCGGGGTGGGCTCCGTCGTCGTCGGGTGGGTGCGCATGCTTCGGCGCATTGGTCCGGTCGCCATGGTCGTGGCGTCGGGAGTGTGTGTGCATGTCCACGGGTGCTACTCCTTCCCTCTCAGCGCATGTGCGACGTGACAGCGCATGACGAGCTTGAACCCTTCCCTCACTGGAATGTCAAGCCCCGCCATGCGGGTCTGCCTTCGACCCTTCGGTTGCGGTCACGGCATCGCGGGGCCCCCGCTCAGGCGGGACCCGCGATGGTCAGCGCCGATCGCACACGTTCGAGCCGGGCGCGAACTTCTTTCGCCACGGCCGCAACTTCCGGGTTGCTGGTCATCTGCAGCACCGCCACCGGGTCCATGAAGGCGACGACGAGTCGGCCGTCCACCTCCTCGCGAAGGACCACGTTGCAGGGCAGCAGCAAACCGATGTCGGGCTCCGCCGTGAGCGCGCGGTGCGCCAGTGGCGGATTGCAGGCGCCCAGGATGCGGTAGGGGCGGCCATCGATGCCGAGTTTGGCCTTCATCGTCGCCTGGACGTCGATCTCGGTGAGGATGCCGAAGCCCTCGGTCTTGAGGGCCTCGGTCACCTTGGTCACGGCCTGGGTGAAGTCCTGCCTGGGCAGAACACACTGAAAGCCGTAGCTCGAAGTCGCGGCAACGCCGGGGGTGACGGGCACGCTGCTCAAGGCGCCGGTCCTCACTGGGTGGCCGGCGACGCCGGCATGCGCTGCATCATCATGTCCATCATCATCTGCATCATGGCCATGTGCTCCGTCATCATCTGGTGACGCTGGGCCATGCCGGCGGGCATGCCTTTGCTGTGATCCATGCCGGCCATGCCGCCCATGCCGCCCATGCCGCCCATGCCCTTCATGCCACCGTGCATCTCCTTCATCATCGCCATGCCATCCTGCATGGCCTTCATGTGGTCAGCCATCAAGGCCTGACGTTCCGCCGGGCTC
>JAURZK010000009.1 GCA_030653505.1 Rubrivivax sp. | reverse complement strand
CCCCGAGGGCTGCGTGGCCAAGATCACCGGGCTGAAGAACCCGGTGATGACGGGCCCGGCGCGGGTCTTCGATGACGAGCAGAGCGCGCTGGCCGCCATCATGGCCGGCAAGATCGTGGCCGGCGATGTGATGGTGCTGCGTTACCTGGGCCCCAAGGGCGGGCCCGGCATGCCCGAGATGCTGGCGCCCACCGGCGCCCTCATCGGCCAGGGCCTGGGCGAAAGCGTGGGCCTGATCACCGATGGCCGTTTCAGCGGTGGCACCTGGGGCATGGTGGTGGGCCACGTCGCGCCCGAGGCCTATGCCGGCGGCCTGATCGCGCTGGTGCAGGAAGGCGACAGCATCACCATCGACGCGCACCGCCTGCTGCTGCAACTGAACGTCGACGAAGCCGAGATCAGCCGCCGACGCGCCGGTTGGGTACGGCCGGCGCCGCGCTACACCCGTGGTGTGCTGGCCAAGTTCGCGAAGAACGCGTCCAGCGCCAGCACCGGCGCGGTGCTGGACGGTGAGTGAACCCGGGCGAGCCTAGGGTTTGCCTGCAGCCCACTGCTGGTTGAGCGACAGCACCGCGAAGTCGACAAAGGCGCGCACGCGCGCGGCCAGCTGGTGGCGCTGCGGGTAGACCGCGTAGATGTCCGCATCCGGCGTGTGGAACTGCGGCAGCACCTGCACCAGCCGCCCGGTCTTCAGGTGCCTCTCGATGTCCCATTCGGCACGCATCAGGATGCCGTGGCCGTCGAGGGCCCAGCTGACGGCGATCTCGCCGTCGTTCGTGGTCAGGTTGCCGCGGGTCTTGACGGCTTCGGTGGTCGCGCTCCGGGTGCGACCGTTCGCCAGGCGCCACACGCCATAGGCCTCGTCGCCCTGCCGGACGCCGATGCAGTTGTGCCGTGCCAGGTCGGAGGGCAGCCTGGGCGTGCCGTGCCGGGCCAGGTAGGCCGGTGCCGCGCACAACAGGCGGCGGTTCGGCGCGATCTGCTTGGCGATGACCCGCGTGTCGGGCGGCGCGCCGAAGCGGATGCAGACATCGAAGGCGTCGTCCGTCAGCGGCGGCGGGTTGACCGCCAATTGCAGTTGCACTTCCACCATCGGGTACTTGCGCACGAAGCGCGAGACGAGCGGTGCCACGCGGCTGCGACCGAAACCGAGGGTCGCGTTCACGCGCAGCAAGCCCTTGGGCGTCGCCTTGGACACACCCAGCGACTGCTCCATGTCGTCGATCTCGCCCAGGATGCGCCGCGCGTGCTGCAGGTACAGCTCGCCCTCGGGGGTGAGACTCATGCGCCGCGTCGTCCGGTTGACCAGAGACAGCCCGACCCGCGTCTCCATCAAGGCCAGGTGCTTGCTGACCGCAGGCGTGGTGATACCGAGCTCGCGTGCCGCGGCGCTGAGGTTGCCTGCGCTGGCCAGCACCGAAAAGAAGCCCAGATCGGCGGGCTGGATGCCTCGGGTCATGCAGCCTCCTTCGAGCTTCGATTGTTAAACCACGGTTAACGATGAATTCACTTTAGGCGTGACCGCATCGGCTGTCCAGTTCCTACAGTCCACCGCAGCCTTACCCACGAGCCCCTTCGGAGACCCGGCATGAAGACCTATCACATTGCCACCATTCCCGGTGACGGCATCGGCAAGGAAGTGGTGCCCGCCGGCCGGCAGGTGCTGGAGGCGCTGGCCCGTACCGGCGCCTCGCTGCGCTTCGAGTTCGAAGACTTCGGCTGGGGCGGCGACCACTACCGCCAGCACGGGGTGATGATGCCCGCCGACGGCCTGGACGCACTTCGCGACAAGGACGCCATCCTCTTCGGCAGTGCCGGCGACCCGCACATTCCCGACCACGTCACGCTGTGGGGTCTGCGCCTGAAGATCTGCCAGGGCTTCGACCAGTACGCCAACGTGCGCCCCACGCGCATCCTGCCCGGCATCGACGGGCCGCTGAAGCGCTGCGCGCCGCAGGACCTGGACTGGGTCATCGTGCGCGAGAACTCCGAAGGCGAGTACGCCGGCGTCGGCGGTCGGGTGCACCAGGGCCACCCGATCGAAGCCGCCACGGACGTGTCGATGATGACCCGCGCCGGGGTCGAACGCATCATGCGCTATGCCTTCAGGCTGGCGCAGTCGCGACCGCGCAAGCGGCTGACCGTCGTCACCAAGAGCAATGCGCAGCGCCATGCCATGGTGATGTGGGACGAGATCGCCGTGCAGATCTCCAAGGAGTTCCCCGATGTCGGCTGGGACAAGGAACTGGTCGACGCCTGCACGGCCCGCATGGTCAACCGCCCGGCTACGCTGGACACCCTCGTCGCCACCAACCTGCACGCCGACATCCTGAGCGACCTGGCCGCGGCACTGGCCGGCAGCCTGGGCATCGCGCCCACCGGCAACATCGACCCCGAGCACCGTTATCCGTCCATGTTCGAGCCCATCCACGGTTCGGCCTTCGACATCATGGGCAAGGGCCTAGCGAACCCGATCGGCACCTTCTGGAGCTGCGTGATGTTGCTCGAGCACCTGGGCGAGCCCGAGGCCGCGCAGCGCCTGATGGGCGCGATCGAGAAGGTCACGGCAGACCCCGCGTTGCACACTCGCGACCTGGGCGGCCAGGCCACCACCGCCCAGGTGACCCAGGCCGTGTGCAATATCCTGGCCACTGACGAAGTTCGCAAGGTGGCTTGAAACCGGCTGCCGCCGGGGACGCGCTGCCCCATGCCCGCCCACACCTGCGGGCTCATTCCCAAGACCACCAACGGAGACAGACATGCAAATCACGAAGGTACGGACCCTGCTCGCATCCGCCGCTGCCGGCAGCCTTCTGGCAGTCGGCCTGGCCATCTCGGGCGCCGCGCTGGCCCAGAGCTTCCCCAGCAAGTCGATCAACTACATCCTGCCCTTCAACGCGGGTGGCGAATCGGACATCTCGGCGCGCTTCCAGCAATCGGTCTTCAAGCAGATCGCCGGCGTGGACGTGGTCATCCAGTACATGGCCGGGGCCGGCGGCGCACAGGCCTGGTCGCAGTTGAATTCGATGCCGGCCGACGGCCACACCTGGATGGGCATCAACCTGCCGCACACGGTGCTGCAGCCGATGCAGAAGGACGTGGGCTACAAGACCGACGATCTGACGCCCGTCAACTACTTCCACTACACGCCCGACGCGATCTTCGTCACCCAGGACAGCCCGTTCAAGACGCTGAAGGACCTGATCGACTACGCCAAGAAGAATCCGGGCATGGTCACGATGAGCGGCTCGGGCTCGAACTCGTCGAACAACCTGGCCCAGGTGCGCCTGGACGAGTTGGCGGGCATGAAGACGACCTACATCCCCTTCAGCGGCACCGGCCCGGCGGTGACGGCCATCCTGGGCAAGCAGACGGTGGCGGGCTTCAACTACGCCCCGTCGGGCATCGCCCACGGCGAGAAGATGCGCATCCTGGCCATCGCCTCCGAGAAACGCATGCCGGCCTTCCCGAACGTGCCGACCTTCCGTGAACTCGGCTTCGACCTGGTGGGCGGCGCCTACCGTGGCCTGTCAGTACCGAAGTCCACGCCGGAGGCCATCCGCCAGAAAGCCTCGGACATCATCAGCGCCATCAATGCCGACCCCGGCTTCAAAAAGAAGATGGAAGACGCCGGCTTCGTGCTGACCGACGTGGGCTACAAGGAGATGCCGCAGTTCATGGCGGCCAAGAAGAAGGAGTACGCCGCCTTGGCCGAAAAGCTCGGCATCAAGAAGCAGTAGCCCGGCTCTCCTGAAGGGCACCCCCATGGCCACCCTGCAGTACTTGCTCGATGCCCTGACGCCGTTCAACCTGGTGCTGGCACTGGCCGGGGTGGTGTTGGGCACGGTCATCGGCGCCCTGCCTGGCCTGTCGGCGACGATGGCGGTGGCCATCCTGGTGCCCTTCACGTTTGCCATGGCCCCTGCGTCTGGCCTGATCGCGCTGGGGGCCATCTACACCGGGGCCATCTACGGCGGTGCCTTCTCCGCCATCCTGGTCAACACGCCGGGCACACCGTCGTCCATCGCCACCACCTTCGATGGCTATCCCATGGCCAAGCGGGGAGACGGTGGCTTGGCCGTCACGCTGGCCACGCTGGCCTCGGTGTTCGGCGGCCTGGTGGGCGCCTTCACGCTGCTGTTGCTGGCGCCGCCGCTGGCCAACGTGGCGCTGTCCTTCGGACCCACCGAGTACTTTTGGATGGCGATCTTCGGGCTCACGCTGATCTCCGCACTGTCGGTGGGCAACAGCATCAAGGGCCTCATCGGTGGCTGCCTGGGCCTGCTGCTGTCCACCATCGGCGTGGCCGTGGTCGGCGGCGACGTGCGCTTCACGATGGATACGCAGATGCTGCTGGGTGGCATCGACATCACTTCCGCGCTCATCGGCCTGTTCTGCATCCCGGTGATCATCGACCTGGTGGCCACCAAGACGCCGCACCTGACGGTGCTGCAGGATGAACGCGGCTATCGCCTGGGCGAGGCCTTCCGCATCGCGATGGCGAGCAAATTCAACTTCCTTCGAAGCTCGGTGATCGGCACGGCCGTGGGCATCCTGCCTGGCGCCGGCGGCTCCATCGCCGGCCTGATTGCCTATTCGGAGGCGCGTCGCACCTCCAAACACCCCGAGCGCTTCGGCACCGGCGAACCCAACGGCGTCATCGCCACCGAAGCGTCGAACAACGCGACGGTGGGCGGCGGCTTCATTCCCACGCTGGTGCTGGGCATCCCGGGCACGCCGCCTGACGCCATCATCCTGGGCGGTCTGCTGGTGCAGGGCATCAAGATCGGACCGTCGCTGTTCAACGAGCAGAGCGACATCGTCTACACCTTCATGTTCGGCCTGCTGATCGCCACGGTGCTGATGCTGCCAGTGGGCCTGATCATGGGGCGTTACGCCTACAAGTCGATCGTGCGGGTGCCGAAGTCGATGCTGGTGCCCGCGGTGGCCTTCCTGACCATCCTGGGCAGTTTTGCCATCCACAGCAATGTGCACGAAACGCAGATGATGGTCGCCCTGGGTGTGCTGGCCTGGGTGCTTCAGCGCTACGGCTTCGCGCCTTCGCCCATCGTGCTGGGGCTGGTGCTGGGCCAAATTGCCGAGCAGGGCTTCGTGCAGAGCTACATGATCGGCAGCGCAACCGGCGGCGTGGCGGCCATGTTCTTCGGCCGGCCCATCAGCATGGCCATCATCGCCTTCGCTCTGTTGACGCTGCTCTACCCCCTGTTCATGACGCTGCTCAAGCGGCGCGGCTTGGCGAAGGCGGCGGACGATCGGGCCGCAGCCGACTCCGCACCGGCCCCCCGCCCGCCACGCGACCTGCCCGCCATCGGCTTTGCCGCGCTGTTCATCGCCATGGGCGTGCTGGCCTATCTGCAGACCGGCGACATGTCGGCCATGGGATCGGTCTTCCCCACCGCGGTGGCGGCGGCGATGATCGTGTTGTCGATCTTACTGATCGCGATGCAGATCGGGCGCCCGCCAGCGCCGACGGCGCCAGAGATCGAGCCTCGACCGTCCACCGCGCGGCGCGTGTCGGTGGTCGTCGCCCTGGTCGCCTGGTCCCTGCTGATGCCGGTCGTCGGCTTCTTCGTGACCAGCCTGGTGTCCTTCGTCGTGTTGATCGCCATCGCCAGCTTCGACCGTCTCACGCCGAAGACCTGGGCCGTGTACGTCATCGCGGCCGTCGTGATCGTGGGCAGCTTCCAGTTGCTGATGAGCCGCGTGCTGCAGCTGATGATGCCCGGGGGGCTGCTGTTCTGAGCGCGCCCCTGGGACCCCGCGCACTGGGCTGAACGGGCGCCCGGGCTAGAGCCGCGGATCGCGCCGGGTCGGGTCGGCCGAAGGCGCGGGCGGCACTGGAGTCGCGGGTGGCGGCGAATTGTGCCGCGCCGCGTCTTCCTTCGAGCGCGTGGCGCCGCGCTCGCGGCGCGTGTTCAGGCCCAGCGCGACCATCGCCTTCTCGCGCCGCTCGGCCTTTTTGCGTTCCATCTTGTCCATCACGCGGCGCTGCGTCCAGCCGCTGTTGTCGGCAAAGCTCCACCACAGCACCGCGCCGGCAAAGGGCGCAGCGATGGCCCACCAGGGCCAGCTGCCGAAGGGGCCGAAGTCGGCCAGGTGCGCTATCAGCAGCAGTGTTCCGACGATGACCAGGGGCATGGCGGTTTCTCCTGCGGGCACTGTAGCGCAATGGCCGTGGCCGCAGGCGCCGGATTCTGGTGTTCACTCACGTCGCTGCGCGCCATGAGTGAACCCCGAACCCAGCGATTTGCGGCGCTGCGCGCCGCACCGCGCTGGCGCGCGGCCTGGATCAGTTGGCTTGCGTCAACTGATCCAGGATCGCGGGATTCTCCAGCGTGCTGGTGTCCTGCGTGATCGCCTCGCCCTTGGCGATGGAGCGCAGCAGCCGGCGCATGATCTTGCCGCTGCGTGTCTTGGGCAGGTTGTCGCCGAAGCGGATGTCCTTGGGCTTGGCGAT
>JAURZK010000200.1 GCA_030653505.1 Rubrivivax sp. | reverse complement strand
GCTGCCCAACGTCAAGTGGGCGCTGCTCTACGGCGTGATCCTGTGCAACGCGCGGGCCATGGGCGAGTTCGGCGCGGTGAGCGTGGTCTCGGGGCACATTCGCGGCCAGACCAACACGATGCCGCTGCACATCGAGATCGTCTACAACGAATACCAGTTCGCCGCCGCCTTCGCGGTGGCCTCGCTGCTGGCGCTGCTGGCGCTGGTGACACTGGTGCTGAAGTACGTGGTCGAGCAGCGTGTGAAGAACCAGATGCGCAGTGACAGTGACCGTTCGGAGTGAGCCATGAGCATCGAAGTCAGAAACCTCAACAAGGCGTTCGGCAAGACCGTCGTCTGCGACGACCTGAATCTGGACATCCCGGCAGGTGAACTCGTCGCCCTGCTGGGGCCTTCAGGCTCCGGCAAGACCACGCTGCTGCGCATCATGGCCGGGCTGGAAGTGCCCGACTCGGGCAACGTGTTCTTCCACGGCGAGGACGCCACCGATACCGACGTGCGCGACCGCAACGTCGGTTTCGTCTTCCAGCACTACGCACTGTTCGGCCACATGACGATCTTCGAGAACGTCGCCTTCGGCCTGCGGGTGCGGCCCCGCACGGCGAAGCCGGGCTCGAATGTCCGGACGCGGCCGAACGAGGCCGAGATCAGGAACAGGGTGACGCAGCTGCTCGATCTGGTGCAGCTGGACTGGCTGGCAGCCCGCTACCCGCACCAGTTGAGCGGCGGCCAGCGCCAGCGCATCGCGCTGGCCCGGGCGCTGGCGGTGGAGCCGAAGGTGCTGCTGCTCGACGAGCCCTTCGGCGCGCTCGACGCCAAGGTGCGCAAGGAACTGCGCCGCTGGCTGCGCCGCCTGCACGACGAGGTGCATGTCACGAGTGTGTTCGTCACGCATGACCAGGAAGAGGCCATGGAAGTGGCCGACCGCATCGTGGTCATGAACGAGGGCCGCATCGAGCAGGTGGGCACGCCCGACGAGGTCTACGACCACCCGGCCAGCCCCTTCGTGCTGCGGTTCCTGGGCGACGTCAACCTCTTCCACGGCCGCACCGACCACGCGCCCGGCGGCGGCACCGTGAAGGGCGACACCGTGTACGTGCGCCCGCACGAACTCGAGATCCTGGCCGATGCGGTGCAGGACGGCTGGCCCGCCACGCTGTCGCAGACGCTCACCGTCGGGCCGCACACGCGCATCGAGTTCAAGCGTGAAGGCCTGAACGGCGAGGATGGGGGTTACCTCGACGTCGAGCTGCTGCGCGGCGAGTACACCGCGCTGCGCGACCGCCTGCAACTGCAGCGCGGCAGCCGGGTCTGGCTGCGGCCGCGCAAGGTGACGCGCTTCGAGGTCGGCAGCGCGGCCTGAAGCGCAACGAGGCCGCCGCCGTCCTGCCTGGACTGCCGGCGAGAACGCGGCGCCGGGCGCCCGCAGCCCGCGGGTGCGCTGGCTGCGTCCCGCGCTTCAGTCCGCAGCCGCTGCCGGCACGCCCACCACCTCGGGCGTGAGCGCCACCACCGCCTGGTAGTGCGTCAGGAAGACCTGGCCGCTGAGGTGCCGCAGGAAAGTGGTGCGCAGCAGGCGGTCCATCACCGGGCCCTTGACCTCCGACAGGTGCAATCTCGCGCCGGCGTCGTGCAGCCGCTGCTCTATCGCTTCCAGGCTCTCCAGCGCGCTGGCGTCGATGTGATTGATGGCCGAGCACAGCAGCACCAGGTGCTGCAGCTGCGGGTGGCTGGCCACGGCCTCGTTGACGCGGTCTTCCAGCGCACGTGCGTTGGCAAAGTACAGGCTCTCGTCGACGCGCAGGCTCACCAGCCGCGGGCTCTGTGCCACCTTGTGGCGCAGCACGTTGCGGAAGTGCTCGGTGCCCCGCACCAGACCCACCTGTGCGATGTGTGGCCGGCTGGTGCGATAGACGTAGAGCGCCAGCGACACACCGACGCCCACCACCAGCCCGCTCTCGACGCCCAGGGCCAGCGTCGCGACCAGGGTCGCAGCGACGGCTGCGAAGTCGGGCTTCGAATAGGCCCAGGTGCGCTTGAAGATGCCGAAGTCCACCAGCGACAGCACGGCCACGATGATGGTCGCGGCCAGCGTCGCCTGCGGCAGGAAAAAGAGCGCCGGCGTCAGGAACAGCGTGACCAGCGTGATGCCCAGCGCGGTGTAGGCGCCGGCCGCCGGTGTCTTTGCACCGGCATCGGAGTTCACCGCCGAGCGTCCGAAGCTGCCGGTGACCGGAAAGCCTCCGGTGAAGGACGCCGACAGGTTGCAGGCACCGAGTGCCACCAGTTCCTGGTCGGGCTCGATGCGCTGACGCCGCCGGGCCGCGAGCGTCTGCCCCACCGAGACCGACTCGACGAAGCCGACGATGCTGATCAGCAGTGCCGGCATCCACAGCTGCTGCCACAGCGCCAGGTCCCAGGACGGCATGGTCAGCGGCGGCAGGCCCTGCGGGATGCTGCCGACGATCTTCACGCCCTGCGTGTGCCAGCCGAAGGCCCAGGTCAGCCCGGTGGTGATGGCAATCGCCGCCACGGGGGCAGCCTTGGCGACGACGTCCGCCGCCAGGCGCCCCAGACCCCAGCCGCGCAGCAGCGGGTTCAGGCCGCGGCGCACCCAGAACAGAAAGGCGGCGGTCACCACGCCGATGCCCAGGGTGACGAGGTGCGTGTCGGGCGCCTGATGCAACAGGGCCAGCAGCAGGTCCAGTGCGTTGTCGCCTTCGGCCTTCACGCCCATCAGCGACTTCAGCTGGCTGATGGCGATGAGCAGGCCCGAGGCCGAGATGAAACCCGAGATCACCGGGTGGCTGAGGAAGTTGGCCAGGAAGCCCAGCTTCAGCAGACCCATCAGCAGCAGCATCGCGCCCGACAGGAAGGCCAGCGTGATCGCGGCCGTCCAGTAGGCCGCCGAGCCGGCTTGGGCAGACTGCCCGATGGCCGCCGCCGTCATCAGCGACACCACCGCCACCGGCCCCACGGCCAGCACGCGGCTGCTGCCGAACACGGCGTACAGCAGCAGCGGCGCGACGCTGGCGTACAGCCCCACCTCCGGCGGCAAGCCGGCCAGCAGCGCATAAGCCAGGCTCTGCGGGATGAGCATGACGGTGACGATGAGCGCGGCCACGCCGTCCTCCATCAGCGTGGCGCGGTCGTAGCGGCGGCCCCAGTCCAGGATGGGCAGGCGCGGCAACCAGCGCCGTCCACCGGCAAGCCTGGCCATCAGCCCGCCCTCCCGGCCTGCGTCGGGGGTGTCGCCCCGACCCAAGGTGGCAAGCTTCGCCTGTGCATGTCCATGACGCGAGTGTCGCCCGGCCGGCGCGCCCGCGTGGCGCGCGTCAGCCCGGCGGCCTGCGGCGGTGCCAGGCCTTTTCCACCTCCACCGCGGCGAACACGACGCCGGCCAGGCCGAAGCACAGTGCCAGTTCGCCCGCCGCGAGCGCCTGCGTGCGGAAGATGGGCTGCAGCGCCGGCACGTAGACCGTGGCCAGCTGCAGCACCAGGGTCAGCGCCACCGCGGCAAGCAACGGCACGTTGCTGCGCAGGCCCTGGCTGAACAGCGACTCCCGTTCGGAACGGATCGCCAGCACATGCGCCATCTGGGCCAGCGTCAGCGTCGTGAACACCATCGTCTGCCAGTGCGCATTGCCTTCCCGCAACGCCCAGGCCTGCACGCCCAGGCACAGCCCGCCCATCAGCAGCCCCACGAACAGCGCGTGTTGCCACAGGCCGTGCGCAAACACGCTTTCGGTGGGCGCGCGTGGCGGGCGCTGCATCACGCCCTTCTCGGCGGGCTCGGCGGCCAGCGCCAGGCCCGGCAGGCCGTCGGTGACGAGGTTTACCCACAGGATGTGGATGGGAAGCAGCGCGATGGGCATGCCCAGCAGCGGCGCGAGGAACAGCACCCAGATCTCGCCCGAGTTGCTGGTCATCGTGTAGCGGATGAACTTGCGGATGTTGTCGAAGATGCGCCGCCCCTCGCGCACCGCGGCGACGATGGTGGCGAAGTTGTCGTCCAGCAGCACCAGCGCCGAGGCCTCGCGCGCCACGTCGGTGCCACCCTTGCCCATGGCCACGCCGATGTCTGCGGCCTTCAGCGCCGGCGCGTCGTTGACGCCGTCGCCCGTCATCGCGACGAAATCGCCGTGCGACTGCAGCGCCTGCACGATGCGGATCTTCTGCGCCGGGTCCATGCGCGCGAAGACTGCCACACGCGGCACCAGCGCGGCCAATGCGGCGTCGTCGAGTAATGCCAGTTCGGGGCCGGTGGTGACGACGCCGCGGTCATCGGCGACGAGCCCCAGGTCACGTGCGATGGCCAGTGCGGTGGCCGGGTGGTCGCCAGTGATCATTACCGGGCGGATGCCGGCCGTGCGGCATTCGGCCACCGCCGCCCGCGCTTCGGGCCGCGGCGGGTCGATGAGGCCGACCAGGCCGATCAGCGCCAGACCCTGCTCGAAGTTGTCGGCGTCGAGCGCGCTGACGCTGTCCTGCTCGTCTCGCTGCCCCTCGCGCTGCGCCACGGCCAGCACGCGCAGGCCCTGCGCCGCCCACAACGCGGCGGTGGCCAGCGCCTCTTCGCGTGCCGGACCTTCCACGCAGCGTGGCAACACCGACTCGGGCGCGCCCTTGACGTAGCCACGCCAGCCATCGGCCGGCGCAGCGCCGGCGGTCGTGCCGCTTTCCCACCCGTTGGCCACCCGTGCATGCAGCGTGCTCATGCGCTTGCGGTCGGCGTCGAAGGGCCATTCGTGCCGCCGCGGTTGCGCCGCCTTTAGGGCGCTGACGTCGATGCCCGCGGCCTGCGCCGCTTCGAGCAGCGCGGTCTCGGTGGGGTCGCCCACCCAGCCCTCGGCACCGGCCACGGCGTCGTTGCACAGCACGCTGGCCGCCCACAGTGCCTGGTCGCCGTCAACAGCGCCCTCGACCTCACCCTCAATCTGTTTCCAGCTGCGGTGCTCGCGCAGCGTCATGCGGTTGAGCGTCAGCGTGCCGGTCTTGTCCGCGCAGATCACCGTCACCGAACCCAGCGTTTCCACCGCCGGCAGCCGCCGCACGAGCGCGTTGACACCCGCCAGCCGCCGCGCGCCCAGCGCCAGCAGCACCGTCACCACGGCCGGCAACGCCTCGGGGATGGCGGCCACCGCCAGGCTGATGGCAGTGAGCGCCATCAGCAGCACGTCCTCGCCGCGCAGCACGCCGGTGACGAAGATCACCGCGCAGATCGCCAGCACCACCACCGACAGCCGCTTGCCGAAGGCCGCCAGCCGCAACTGCAGCGGCGTGGCGCGCTCGCCGGCGTTGCCTATCAGCGTCGCCACCTGCCCCAGCTGCGTCTGCGCACCGGTGGCCACCACCAGGCCTTCGGCGCGGCCGTGCGTGACCAGGGTGCCCTTGAAGGCCATGTTGACGCGGTCGCCCAACGCGTGTTCGCCCTCGGTCAGCGCCTGAAGGCCGGCAGGGGTCTTCTCGACCGTGACCGACTCGCCCGTCAGCGCCGACTCGTCCACGCGCAGCTGTGCCACCGTGTGCAGCCGCAGGTCGGCCGGCACCAGGCTGCCGGCGTCGAGCAGCACGACGTCGCCCGGCACCAGCGCTGCGGTGTCGACCACCTGCACCTGGCCGCCATCGCGCCGCACCGTGGCGCTGGGTGACGCCAGGCGTTGCAGCGCGGCCAGCGCCTGGTCGGCACGCCATTCCTGCCACAGCCCGATGGCGGCGTTGAGCAGCACGATGACGAGGATGACCACCGTGTCGGTGGGCTCGCCGATGAGCCCGGAGACCACCGCCGCGGCCAGCAGCACCAGGATCATGAAGTCGCTGAACTGGTCCGCCACGCGACGCCAGACCGGACGCGGTGGCGCCTCGGGCAGGCGGTTGGCGCCATGGCGCTGAAGACGCAGGACGACCTCGTCGGCCGCCAGGCCGGCATCGGGCACCACGCCCAGCCGGCGCGCCACGTCTTCGGCATGCTGCAGATGTGGTGCGGGCGGCGCACTGCCCGGAGGGGTATCGGGGTCCTTGGGTGACGTCACGGCTGGCGCAGCGACGCGGCGGCAAGGGCCGCCGCCGGCTTCGTGATCTTCGGGCAGCTTCTTCGCATCGGGGCGCTTCCTGGCGCCATTGAACCCTCGCCGCCCTTGCCGGCCCTTGCGCCGAGTCAAGTGTCGCGCCGCCTGCGGGCGCCCGATGACCGACCGTGCCGGTGGTCTACAGGTGGGCGCTGAAGAGCACGCCGACGTCCAGCCGCGGCTGCAGGCGCGAGCACAGCATGAAGGTGCCGACGAACTTGCGCTGCAGGAACAGCAGGTCGGGGGGTGGCGTGCGCGCAAAGCCCGTACCCAGGGCCTGCGCACGGCCCTCCCTCCTGCGACAGCGCCAGGTTGTCGCCGCGAGCCAGCCGCGCCAGCCCCTCGGCGGCAGCACCGGCGGCCAGTTCACCCACCGCGCGGCCCATGTGCAGGAAACGCCGCGCCCGGCCTTGCGGCACCGTGGCGCTGCGTGGGGGTTTAGGGTGGGCGGGCGGCAAGGGCGGGATTCGGAGGCGGTCGGGCCGCGGCGCGGCCTGCCGCATTGAAACCCGGATGGCCCGCCCGCGCCGGCTCAGGGCCATGCATGCTTCTCCCGGTGGCCGCCGGCGCCGCGGCGTTCAGGGCTTGAGCGTGATCAGCCAGCTGAGCACGTCGGCCTTCTCGGCGGGCGTGCAGGCGCGCCCCACCACGTCGGTGCAGTTCAGCCTGAACCAGGTGTCGACCTTGGCCTTGTCGGTGAAACGTTGCGCGTTGACCGCCGGCGCCAGCGGGCGTATCGACTTCTCGGTGACCTGGTCACGCCCGTTCTTGACCGGCTCCGCGCCATGACAGGAAGCGCAGCTGAAGCCCAGCTCACGGCCGAAGTTGGTGGTGAAGAACTTCTGCCCACGCTCTGGCGAACCCGGCGCCTTGGCCTGGGCCTCGTAGGCGGCCAGCAGTTCCGCGGGCGTGGCCGCCTGTGCTGCAGGCAGGCCCAGGCTGGCCAGTGCCAGCAAGGCACCGACGGTGCGGCGGCCGCCCATGCACGGTTGTCTCTTCATTTCGGACTCCATCGCGGCATCTTGTGCAGACGACACCCGCGCCGCGTGCGGGGGTTCTGTGGGGCGCGGGTGGCCCGGACCGAGGCTCGAAGCCATTGCACGCCCACCATCGCCGGTGCACCTTGTTCCTGCGCAAGGCTTGGCGGCATAACGGCGCCGTCGCACGCATCACGGCCCGCGCCGGGACTCATCGGCCACGGTGCCAGGCGGCAAGCATGACGAAGATCAAGGGCCCGCGGGCCGTCCTGGGGCACCCTTCGCCGCCGGCGCTCGCAGACCGTCGACATGGTCGGGTCTTCAGCGGAGCCTCACGGTCGGACACCTACAATTCCTCCTGTCACCAGGAGCCCCTTGCCCCACCGTCAGCCCGCGGCACCGCCCGTCTTCCTGGTCCAGACCTCACCATCTTGCAGTCCCCACCCGTCACTGTCGCCACCGCCCGCCCCGCAGGGGCCGCCGCCGTGGTGCTGCAGGCCAGCGCGCTGGCCGGCCAGCGCGGCGACCGCCCGCTCTTCAGCGGCCTGGAACTGGCCCTGGCACCGGGCAGCGTGACCTGGCTGCGCGGCCGCAACGGCCGCGGCAAGACCAGCCTGCTGCGCCTGCTGGCCGGCCTGTCGACGCCGATGGGTGGCGAGATCCGCATCGCCGGCCAGTCGCTGCGCGCAGGCGGGCCGGCCTGGCGCCGCCACTGGGTCTACATCGGCCACCAGAACGCGCTCAAGGACGACCTCAGCGCCAGCGAGGCGCTGCGTTTCCTGGCGCGGCTGCACGGACTGCCGGCAGACGACGCGCTCATCGCGCAGGCGCTCAAGCGCATGGGCGTGGCCAACCGCCAGCACGCGCCGGTGCGCACCCTCAGCCAGGGCCAGCGGCGACGAGTCGCGCTGGCACGGCTGGTGCTGGCCATGGGCGCACCGGTGTGGCTGCTCGACGAACCCTTCGACGCGCTCGACACCGACGGCATCGCCGCGCTGAACGACATCATCGCCAGCCACGCCGCAGCCGGGGGCTGCGTGCTGCTCACCAGCCACCAGCCGCTGACGCTGACGAACCCGGCGCCGTCGGTCTTCGACCTCGAACCCTATGCCGTCTCATGAGTTCAGCCGAAACCGTTCCCGGCGGCTCGATGACCGAGGTCTTTGCCTGCGTGCTGGCGCGCGACCTCAAGCTGGCGTCGCGCCGGCGCATCGACGCGCTGCTGCCCCTGGCCTTCTTCATCGTCGCCATCAGCCTCTTCCCGCTGGGCGTCGGCCCCGAACCGGGCATGCTGCGCGACATGGCGCCGGGCGTGGTCTGGGTCTGCGCGCTGCTGGCCTCGATGCTCTCGGTGGGTTCGCTGTTCGCGGGCGACCACGCCGACGGCTCGCTGGAGCAGATGCTGCTGGCGCCGCAGCCGGCCATCGCGCTGGCGGCGGCCAAGTGCACCGCACACTGGCTGGTGACGGGGCTGCCGCTGATCGTGGCCACGCCCCTCGTCGGCCTGCTCTTCGACATGTCGGGCCCGGCGCTCACGGCGCTGGTCGCCGGGCTGGTGCTGGGCACGCCCATCCTCAGCCTGCTGGGCGGGCTGGGTGCCGCGCTCACCCTGGGCCTGCGCAGCGGCGGCATGCTGCTGATCCTGATCGTGCTGCCGCTGGCCATCCCGGCGCTGATCTTCGGCGCCGGCGCGGTGGGCACGATCGAGGCCGGCATGTCGGCCTCGGGGCACTTCTCGCTGCTGGGCGCGTTGCTGATCACCACCACGGTGGGTGTGCCCATCGCCATTGCGGCGGCGCTGCGCATATCTACAGAATGACGTACCGAATGACGAACCCAACGACGCACCGAATGAGGACCCCAGCGTGAATTCACAAGGTCTCCGAGGCCTGCGCCTGTTCAGCTTCGCCGCGCCTTCGCGCTTCTACTGGCTCACGGGCTGGCTGATCCCAGTGTGCTGGCTGGCGTTCCTGGGCTTCACCGTGGCGGGCCTGTACATCGGCTTCTTCGTCGCGCCCACCGACGCGACCCAGGGCGAGGCCTACCGCATCATCTTCATCCACGTGCCGACGGCCTGGATGTCGATGGTGCTCTACCTGGTGATGGCCTTCTGGGCCGGCATCGGCTGGGCCTTCAACGCGCGCATGGCCTCGATGCTGGCGCGCGCCATCGCGCCCACCGGCGCCATGTTCACGTTCCTGGCACTGTGGACAGGTGCAATCTGGGGCAAGCCGACCTGGGGCACCTGGTGGGTGTGGGACGCACGGCTGACCACCGAACTCATCCTGCTCTTCCTCTACCTGGGCTACATCGCCCTGGTCAACGCCATCGACGACCAGCGCCGCGCCGACCAGGCCGGCGCGCTGCTGGCGCTGGTGGGCAGCGTCAACGTGCCCATCATCTACTTCTCGGTGAAGTGGTGGAACACCCTGCACCAGGGTGCCAGCGTCAGCATCACCAAGGGCTCGTCCATGGCCTCGACCATGCTGCTGGCGATGTTGCTGATGGCCATCGCCTGCTGGGCCTACGCCTTCGCGGTGGTCTTCATGCGCGCCCGCGCGCTCACCATCGAGCGTGAATCCCATGCGTCCTGGGTGGCCGAACTCGTGCAAGGGAGAATCGCGCGATGATCTGGAACAGTGCCTCGGATTTTTTCCACATGGGCGGTTACGGCCTGTACGTGTGGGGCTCGTACGTCGTGTGCGCGGCCTTCATGCTGGCCGAGCCGCTGCTGGCGCGCCACCGCCACCGCCAGGCGTTGCGTGATGCCGCCAACCAGTCCCAAGACCAGGAGGATCAACCATGAAACCCCGCCACAAGCGCTTTGCCATCCTCGGTGGCCTGCTCTCGGCCACCGGCATCGTCGTCGCGCTGGTGCTCAATGCCTTCCAGAGCAATCTCGTCTTCTTCTATTCCCCCAGCCAGGTGATCGCGAAGGAGGCCCCCAGCGCACGCACCTTCCGCGTCGGCGGCCTGGTCGAAGAGGGCTCCGTGAAGGTCGAAGGCACCAAGGTGCAGTTCATCATCACCGACAGCGCCCAGAAGGTGCCGGTGCGCTATGAAGGCATCCTGCCCGACCTGTTCAAGGAAGGCAAAGGCGTCGTCGCCCAGGGCCAGTTGCAGGGTGAGGTGTTCGTGGCCCGCGAGGTGCTCGCCAAGCACGACGAGAACTACATGCCGCCCGAAGCCGCAGGTGCCCTGAAGGACGCCGGCCACCCCGACTACCAGAAGATGAACCAGACGCTCAGCAAGGGAGCGCCGCAATGATTCCTGAGATCGGCCACTTCGTGCTCTGGCTGGCGTTGGGCGTCTCGGTCGTGCTCGGCGTCGTGCCGCTGGTCGGCGCACAGCGTGGCCGTGGCGACCTGATGGCCATGGCCCGTCCGGCGACCTACCTGCTCTTCGGTCTGGTGATGCTGTCGTTCTTCGCACTCACCTGGGCCTTCGTGCAGCACGACTTCTCGGTGCTCTACGTGGCGCAGAACTCCAACAGCCACCTGCCGCTGGAGTTCCGCATCGCCGCCGTCTGGGGCGGCCACGAGGGTTCGATGCTGCTGTGGCTGGTGATGCAGGCCGGCTGGACGATGGCCGTGGCCGTCTTCAGCCAGCGGCTGCCGATGCCGGTGCTGGCGCGCATCCTGGCCGTGATGGGCTGGCTGACGGTGGGCTTCCTGCTCTTCACGCTGCTCACCTCCAACCCCTTCGACCGCCTGTCGCCGGTGCCCCTCGACGGCCGCGACCTGAACCCGCTGCTGCAAGACCCGGGCATGATCTTCCACCCGCCCATGCTCTACATGGGTTACGTCGGCTTCTCGGTGGCTTTCGCCTTCGCGGTGGCGGCGCTGATCGGCGGCAACCTCGACACCACCTGGGCACGCTGGACACGCCCCTGGACCACCGCGGCGTGGATCTTCCTGACCCTGGGCATCGCGCTGGGCAGCTGGTGGGCGTACTACGAACTGGGCTGGGGCGGCTGGTGGTTCTGGGACCCGGTGGAAAACGCCTCCTTCATGCCCTGGCTGGTGGGCACGGCACTGATCCACTCGCTGGCCGTGACGGAAAAGCGCGGCGCCTTCAAGAGCTGGACGGTGCTGCTGGCCATCATGGCCTTCTCGCTGTCGCTGCTGGGCACCTTCCTCGTGCGTTCGGGTGTGCTGTCCTCGGTGCACGCCTTCGCCACCGACCCGCGCCGCGGCCTCTTCATCCTGGCCTTCCTGACCGTCGTCATCGGGGCGTCGCTGGCGCTCTACGCCTGGCGTGCCCCCAAGGTCGGCCTCGGTGCACGCTTTTCGGCGCTGTCGCGTGAGAGCCTGCTGCTGGCCAACAACGTGCTGCTGGTGGTGGCCATGGCCGCCGTGCTGCTGGGCACGCTCTACCCGCTGCTGCTCGACGCGCTGAACATGGGCAAGATCTCGGTCGGCCCGCCCTACTTCGACACCGTCTTCGTGCCGCTGATGGTGCCGTTGATCTTCCTGATGGGCGTTGGCCCGCTGGCGCGCTGGAAACAAGCCGAACTGCCCGACCTGGCCAAGCGCCTGCGCTGGGCTGCCGGTGCCGCCGTGGTGGCCACCCTGGCCACGGAGTGGATACGCGGCGAAATCTCGTGGATGGCCAGCCTGGGCCTGCTGATGACCTTCTGGATCGTCGCCGGCGTGCTCACCGACGTCTGGGAACGTGTGCGGCCGGCTGGCGGCATGAAGACGTCGGCATGGCAGCGAATGCGCCTGTTCCCGCGGGCCATGGTCGGCATGTCGCTGGCCCACCTGGGTATCGCGGTCTTCATCTTCGGTGTTTCCATGGTCAAGAGCTTCGAGGTCGAGCGTGACGTCAAGATGGACATCGGCGACACCACCGAGGCCGGGGGTTACAGCTTCAAGTTCGAGGGCGTCAGCGATGCGAAGGGCCCGAACTACACCGCCGCGCGCGGGCTCATCGTGGTCTCCAAGAACGGCAAGGAAGTGGCACGCATGAACCCGGAGAAGCGGGTCTACCGGGTGCAGTCCAACCCGATGACGGAAGCCGCCATCGACAGCGGCATCGCCCGCGACCTCTATGTGTCGCTGGGCAATGCCGTCGAAGGCCAGGCCTGGATCGTGCGCGTCTACTACAAACCCTTCGTGACCTGGATCTGGGGTGGCTGCGTGCTGATGGCCCTGGGCGGCCTGGTGGCCGCCACCGACCGCCGCTACCGCACCGTGCGCCGTGAACAGGAAGCCCGCGGCGGCGCCACGGGGGCCGCCGCATGATGAAGAAGTGGCAGTACCTGGCCCCGCTGGCGCTGTTCGCGGTGCTGCTGGGCTTCCTGGCGGTGGGGCTGAACCTCAATCCGCGGGAAGTGCCCTCGCCGCTGATCGGCAAGCCCGCGCCGGCCTTCGCTCTGCCGCGCCTGGACGACCCGGCGCAGACCATCACCCGGGAGGACCTGCTGGGCAAGGTGTGGGTGCTGAACGTCTGGGCCTCGTGGTGCGTGGCGTGCCGGGAAGAGCACCCGGTCTTCGTCGATTACGCCAAGCGCAGCCCGGTGCCGCTGTACGGCCTGAACTACAAGGACCAGCGCCCCGACGCCCTGAACTGGCTGCAGCGCTTCGGCAACCCCTACACGGCGTCGCTGCACGACCTGAAAGGCCTGGTCGGCATCGACTACGGCGTCTACGGCGTGCCCGAGACCTTCGTCATCGACAAGCAGGGCGTGATTCGCTACAAGCACATCGGCCCCGTCACACCGCAGGTGCTGCGCGAGCGCATCGAGCCCCTGCTGAAAGAACTCAATGCGTAGATTCCTGTGGGCCGCCGCGCTGATCTGCGCGGCCTGGGGTGCGTTCGCCAAGGACGCCGCCGAAACCTCGGCCGACCCCGCGCTCGAAAAGCGCATGCTGGCCGTGGCCGCCGAACTGCGCTGCCTGGTCTGCCAGAACGAGACCATCGCCGCTTCGAGCGCCGACCTCGCCGTCGACCTGCGCAACCAGGTGCGCGAGATGCTGCGCAAGGGCCAAAGCGAGGCCGAGATCATCGACTACATGACCGCCCGCTACGGCGACTTCGTGCTCTACCGCCCGCCGGTGAGGACCGACACCGCGCTGCTGTGGTTCGGCCCGGCGGCGCTGATGGTGGCCGGCCTCACGATCCTGGTGCTCGTGCTGCGCCGCCGCAGCCGCATGCCCGCCGACCAATTTGAACCCGACGAAGCCGACGACACCGACGCGGGCGCGCACGCGCCCGACGCCGGCCGGCCTGGAAAAACTGCCCCATGAACGACCCCATCACCACGCTGCGCCAACAACTGCAGCAGCTCAAGTCACTGCACGACAGCGGCACGCTCGACAAGAAGGCCTACGAGGCCGCCAAGGCCCCGCTCGAGCGCAAGTTGCTCGAGCAGGTGATGAAGGACCCCGGGTCCGAGAGTGCCGGGCCCGCCGCCGCGCCGCGCCCGTCCTGGAACCTGGTGGGGCTGTTGTCGGTGATCGTGCTCATCGTCGCCGGCAGCGGCTACATGTGGACGGGCTCGCCCGGGCTGCCCAGCGCGGGTGCGCCAGGGTCGCAGACGCAGGTTGCCGCCGACGACCCGCACAACATGGACGAGGCGCAGTTCGCCGCGGCCGTCGAGAAGCTCGCCGAAAGACTCAAGAGCGAACCCGACAGCGCCGAGGGCTGGGCCATCCTGGCGCGTTCCTACGCTCGCATGGCGCGCCACGACGAAGCCGTGCCGGCCTTCGAGAAAGCCGTGGCCCTGGCGCCGAACGACCCCGCACTTCTGGCCGACTATGCCGACACGGTGGCGATGAAGAACGGCCGCAATCTCGAGGGCGAACCGACGGAGTTGGTGGAGCGGGCGCTGAAGATCGACCCCGACAGCGCCAAGGCGTTGGCGCTGGCCGGCACGGCGGCCTTCAACCGCAAGGACTACACCACCGCCGTGCGCCACTGGGAGCGCCTGGCACAGCTGACCGCGCCCGATGCCGCCTTCATGCCGCAGTTGCAGAGCAGCATCGATGAAGCACGCAAGCTGGGCGGCATGGCGCCGGCGCAGCGCGTGGCCCAGGCGGCACCGGCCGGTCTGGCGGCGGCAACGCCCGCACCCGCGGGCGCTGCGCCGGCCAACGACAATGCAACTGCCGGCGCTTCGGCTGCCACGGTGACCGGCACCCTACGCATCTCGGCTGCGCTGATGAAGCAGGCAGCGCCCGACGACGCCGTCTTCATCTACGCACGCGCCGCAGAGGGCTCGCGCATGCCGCTGGCCATCCTGCGCCATCAGGTCAAGGACCTGCCGCTGAACTTCAAGCTCGACGACAACATGGCGATGTCGCCGGCGGCCAAGATGTCGCTGTTCCCCAAGCTGATCATCAGCGCCCGCGTCAGCAAGAGCGGTCAGGCCGCGCCGGCCGCCGGCGACCTGACCGGGCAGTCCGCGCCGGTGGACAACAACGCCAGCGGACTGATCGTCGAAATCAACGAGGTAGTCAAGAACTGACCCTGGGTTGACACGGGCAGCTAGCGCGCCCCACATTGACACGGCGCAAATTCGCCGGCGAATCCGCACCGAACAATCCGCCGCATCCACACAGGCCCGCAAGGAGCCCGCGATGCTTCGGATTCAGGGCTCCAGGCCTGCACGCCGTCAGGCCGCTACCGAGGCAGCGGCGCCCGCCAGGGCGGCGTGCGCCACCGGCCGCGCCATGCGACCCGTGGCCGGCATGCGCCCGGCATGCCCCTGCACACCTGACACCCCTTGCTTCCGGCGCGCCCTGCGCGGCAGTCGCGTGCCCGCGCGGATCCCTGCGCGTCGAGCACCTCCCTCCTCCCGGCCGTCCGCGGTTCACGCCGGCGCGGCTGCCTGCCCGTCCAACCGTACAACGCTTCAAGCGCAAGGCTGACATGTACCAGATCGTTCGTCGACAGGCCTTCTCGGAAACCACCTTCCTGTGGGAGGTGCTGGCCCCCGATGTCGCGCGCTCGGCCGAGCCGGGCCACTTCGTGATGCTGCGCCTGCACGAAGGCAGCGAACGCATCCCGCTGACCGTGGCCGACTACGACCGCGAGCGCGGCACGGTGACCCTGGTCGTGCAGGCGCTGGGCAAGTCGACGCTCGAGATGCGCGACCACTACAAGGAAGGCGACAGCTTCGCCGACTTCGTCGGCCCGCTGGGCCTGCCGCAGCACGTGGCGAAGGTCGGCCACGTCGTGCTCGTCGGCGGCGGCCTGGGCATCGCGCCCGTCTTCCCGCAGTTGCGCGCCTTCAAGGAGGCCGGTAACCGCACCACCGGCATCATCGGCTTCCGCAACAAGGACCTGGTGTTCTGGGAAGACACCTTCGGTCGCTACTGCGACGAGCTGATCGTCTGCACCGACGACGGCAGCCACGGCCGGCCCGGCTTCGTCACCGCCGCGCTGCAGGACGTGCTGGAGCGCGACAAGCCCGACCTGGTGGTCGCCATCGGGCCGCTGCCGATGATGAACGCCTGCGTCGAGACGACGCGGCCCTTCGGCGTCAAGACCATGGTGTCGCTGAACGCGATCATGGTCGACGGCACCGGCATGTGCGGCTCGTGCCGCGTCACTGTAGACAAGGAGATCAAGTTCGCCTGCGTCGACGGCCCCGACTTCGATGGCCACCTCGTCGACTTCAAGGAACTCATGCTGCGCCAGAAGCGCTTCAAGGTCGAGGAGGCCAAGGCCAACACCGACTACGCGCATGTGTGCAAGGTCGAGAAGGTGCTGTTCGAGCAGGGCAAGCACAACTACAAGAAGTACAAGGACCTGGCACCGAAGGCCACGCCGATGCCCGAGCGCGATGCGGTGGAGCGCTCGCGCAACTTCAAGGAGGTCAACCTGGGTTACTCGCTGGCCGACGCGCTGGCCGAGGCCGAGCGCTGCATCCAGTGCAGCACGGCCACCTGCGTCCAGGGCTGCCCGGTGTCGATCGACATCCCGCGCTTCATCCGCCAGATGCTGGTGCGCGACATGGACGGCGCACTGGCCACCATCAACGAATCGAACCTATTCCCGTCGGTGTGCGGCCGCGTCTGCCCGCAGGAATCGCAGTGCGAGGCGCAGTGCATCGTCGGGCGCAAGCTCGAGTCGGTGGCCATCGGTCGGCTCGAGCGCTTCGTCGGCGACAACGCGCGCCACCCCAAGGTCGAGCCAATACGCTTCGAGCACACGCTCGGCAAGGTGGCCATCGTCGGCTCGGGGCCGTCCGGGCTGGCCGTGGCCGCCGACCTCACGCGCTACGGCGTCGACGTCACGGTCTACGAGGCGCTGCACGTCGTCGGCGGCGTGCTGCAGTACGGCATACCGCCCTTCCGGCTGCCGCGCGACATCATTAGCCGCGAGGTCGAGCACCTGCAGCAGATGGGCGTGAAGTTCGAGGTCAACAAGGTCATCGGCAAGACATTCACCGTGCAGCAGCTGATGGCGGGCATGGGCTTTGACGCGGTCTTCGTCGGCGCCGGTGCCGGCGCGCCGGCCTTCCTGGGCATCCCGGGTGAGTTTGCCGGCCAGGTCTACTCGGCCAACGAGTTCCTGACGCGAGTCAACCTGATGGGTGGCGACAAGTTCCCCTACATCGACACGCCGGTGACGCTGGGCAAGAGTGTCGTCGTCATCGGCGCCGGCAACACCGCCATGGACTGCCTGCGCGTGGCCAAGCGTCTGGGCACGCCCACGGTGCGCTGCGTCTACCGCCGCTCGGAAGCCGAGGCGCCGGCGCGGCTGGAAGAACTGCGCCATGCGAAGGAGGAAGGCATCGAGTTCTTCTTCCTGCACGGCCCGGTGGAGATCCTCACCGACGCCGAAGGCGGCGTGCGCGGCATGCGGGTGCAGAAGATGGTGCTGGGCGAGCCCGACGAAAAGGGCCGCCGCCAGCCGATACCGCAGGACGAGTTCCTCGAGCTCGAGTGCGACACCGTGATCTACGCGCTGGGCACCAAGGCCAACCCCATCGTCACGAAGTCGACGCCGGGGCTGGAACTGAACAAGTGGGGCTACATCGTGGCCGACGCCGCCACGCAGGCCACCAGCGTGCCAGGTGTCTTTGCCGGCGGAGACATCGTCACCGGCGGCGCCACCGTGATCCTGGCGATGGGTGCCGGGCGCCGCGCCGCGCGCGCCATCGGGGCCTACCTGGCCAGCGGCAAGACACACTGGCCGGTGACCCAGGCCGACGCCGACGCCTTCGTGCCGCCAGTGCCGCTGAGCGGCGCTGCACTGCAGACGGCCGTGCTGCCGCCGCCGGGGCTGGCCGAGACCCTGCTGCGCGCCAAGGGCGACCTCGCGCACGATGAGGAAGCCGACCACGATTACTTCCACGATGCCGCCACGCAGGTGCAGTGGCGCTGCGGCGGCTGCGGCAAGGTCAGCGAGGGCTTCGCCTACCCTTACGGCATGTGCCCCTACTGCGGCGGCAAGCTGGAGGTGCTGGGCGACCGCCGTGCCGAACTCGCGCGCGCCGTCGACGTGGTGCGCAAGGCCTTCGAGATCGAACTCGGCGGCCAGGCCTTCTACCGCCGTGCGGCGCTCGAGAGCACCGACCCGGAGCTCAAGACGCTGTTCGGCAACTTCGCCGCGATGGAGCAAGAGCACATGGAGACGCTGAGCCGGCGTTACCACGTCGACGTACCCGTGCCGGGCGCAGACTTCAAGATTGAGCGCGCGGCGCTGTATGCCGGTATCGAGAACCATCCGGAAGACCCGGCGAACCTGTTCCGCATCGCCATCGCCTTCGAGGAGCGTGCCGTCACCTTCTTCGCCGGCGAAGGGACGCAGTTCCCCGAAGGATCGGTCGAACGCGGCCTGTACAACGAGCTCGCCGCCGAGGAGCGTGAGCACGTCGCGTTGCTGACCACCGAGTACCGACGCTGGCAGGCCGGCAAGGTCGGCATCCTCTAGCCCCGGCCCGGCCAAGGCCCACGCCCGCCCCACTCACCTGGACAAGACACCATGACCGAACGCTCCCATGTGCTCGACGGCAACGAAGCCGCCGCACGCATCGCCCACTGGAACAGCGAGGTGATCGCGATCTACCCGATCACGCCGTCGTCGACGATGGGCGAACTCGCCGACGCCTGGTCTGCCGCCGGCGAGAAGAACATCTGGGGCATGGTGCCGCAGGTGGTGGAGATGCAAAGCGAAGGCGGCGCAGCCGGTGCCGTGCACGGCGCGCTGCAGGCCGGCGCGCTGTGCTCCACCTTCACCGCGTCGCAGGGCCTGCTGCTGAAGCTGCCCAACATGTTCAAGATCGCCGGCGAGCTGACGTCGACGGTGATCCACGTCGCCGCGCGCTCGCTGGCCACGCACGCGCTGTCGATCTTCGGCGACCACAGCGACGTGATGGCCGCGCGCATGACCGGCTTCGCGCTGCTGGCGTCGAACAGCGTGCAGGAAGCGCAGGACATGGCGATGGTCGCGCACATGGCCACGCTGAAGGCGCGAGTGCCCTTCTTGCACTTCTTCGACGGCTTCCGCACCAGCCACGAAATCCGCAAGATGGAAGAGCTGGCCGACGACGACATCCGCGCGATGATTGACGACAGCCTGGTGTTGGCGCACCGGCAGCGGGCGCTTACCCCCGAGCACCCGGTCATTCGCGGCACCGCGCAGAACCCCGACGTCTACTTCCAGGCGCGCGAGGCGTCCAATTCGTACTACCTGGCCG
>JAURZK010000198.1 GCA_030653505.1 Rubrivivax sp. | reverse complement strand
CCTGCCCTGAACACCGCCATCGATGATCCACCTGACGGGCGGCCCCGCATGGGGTCTACGCCCGCAGGTGCCACCGCCGCCCTGCGCATCTGCCGGTGGCGTGCGTGCAGGCGCGCCTCCGCTGCTGGCGGATCAGGACGGCGGGGTGCTCTGCGGAGTGAAGTAAAGGAGGAGACGCCGGCCGCCAGGCCGCCGTCGGGGGACATGAACGCAGCAGAGCACCCCGGCGGCCTGATCCTGCGCGACTGCATGAGCGCGGCTGTTCTGGCGCTGACCAACGTCTGCAACGGGCCGAAAGCCGAAGTACCCTTCACTTAATCCTCCCTCAGCCTCTCGAGGTTGCGGATATCCAGGCTGTCGAACTGCTCGCGGATCTGGAACATGAATACGCCCAGGATCAGCACGCCGATCAGCACGTCCAGGGCGATGCCCAGCTCCACCACCATCGGCATGCCGTAGGTGGCCGCGGTGGCGGCGAAGAAGAGGCCGTTTTCCATCGCCAGGAAGCCGATGACCTGCGGCACCGCCTTGGCGCGCGTGATCATCATCAGGAAGGACAGCAGCACGCAGGCCAGCGCGATGCCCAGCGTGCCGCTGGCCAGCGCCGAGGACAACGCCGAGATCGGGATCGCCAGGTTGAAGGCGAAGATCACGACACCGATGCCGATGAGCATGATGGTGGGGATGTTGAGCAGCGTCTCGACGTCCCAGCGGATGCCCAGGCGGTCGATCACGCGGTGCAGCAGCCAGGGGATGAGCAGCACCTTGAGCAGGAAGGTCAGCCCCGCCGACAGGTAGAGGTGGTGCTGCTCGGTGACGTAGCCGACTACCGCCGTGGCCAGGGCCAGCACGGCCCCCTGCGCGGTGAAGAGGTGGATGAGCGAGAGGATGCGCCGCTGCGAGATCATCGCGAAGGCCAGCATCAGCAGCCCGGCGCCGAGCAGGTTGACGAATTGGGTGAGCAGTTCACTCATGGCACGACTTCTTCAGCGGCTGAGCAGCAGGTGCACCAGCATCGCCATCACCGACAGCAGGAAGGCCGTGCCCAGGAACTCGGGCACACGGAAGATGCGCATCTTGGCGCTCAGACTTTCCAGCACCGCGAGCAGGAAACCGCCCACCGCCAGCTTGGCCATCAGCGCCGGCAGCGCCAGCAGCAGCGCCAGCGGCGCGTGCGCATCGGCGATGCCCCAGGGGCAGAACAGCGCCAGGCCGATGCACGAGTAGGCGAACAGCTTCAGACTCGCCGCCCACTCGACCAGCGCCAGATGGCGGCCCGAGTACTCGAGGATCATGGCCTCGTGGATCATCGTCAGTTCCAGGTGCGTGGCCGGGTTGTCGACCGGCACACGCGCGTTCTCGGCCAGCGAGACCATCACGAAGGCCACGCCGGCAAAAGCCAGACCGGGGTAGATCACGAACTCGCGGTGGGCCAGGGTCTCGACGATGGTCGTCAGCGAGGTCGAGTTCGAGATCAGCGAAGCCGAGAACAGCACCATCAGCAGCGCCGGCTCGGCCAGGAAACCCACCAGCATCTCGCGCCGCGCGCCCATCGTGCCGAAGGCCGTGCCGACGTCCATCGCCGCAAGAGAGATGAACACCCGCGCCAGGGCGAACAGGCCCACCAATGCGATGGCATCCGCGGCCGGCGCCAGCGGCAGGTCGGTGGAGACGGTGGGGATGATCGAGCAGGCCAGCACCATGCAGCCGAACACGACATAGGGCGCGCTGCGGAAGAGCTGCGACGCATGTTCGGCCACCACCGATTCCTTGTGGAACAGCTTGTGCAGCATGCGGTAGGGCTGCAACAGGCTGGGCGCGCTGCGGTTCTGCAGCCAGGCGCGGCACTGGTTGACCCAGCCGGTGAGCAGCGGCGCCAGCGCGATGGCGATGGCGATCTCCAGCAGCTGCGCCAGCAGGCCGAGCCAGCTCATTGCATCACCACCAGGAGCGTGGCCACGAGGGTGAGGAAACTGTAGAGCAGGTAGACCGCGATGCGCCCCTGCTGCAGCCTGCCCAGCAGCCGCGCCACGAAGTTCGCCAGGTCCACCGCCGGCACGTAGAGCCAGCGCCAGAAATGGTCTTCCACCGTCACCTGGTAACGCGGCTGGACGTCGAAGGGCGTGGGCAGCAGACGGCGCATGACGAAGAAGGGCTCGAAGATCTGCCGGATGGGCTGGCCGAACCCTTCAGCCGTGTCCTGCATGCGCGCCGTGCCCCAGGGAAAGCCGCAGGCCCAGGGCGGGCTGCGGCGCAAACGCCCGTGGTAGAGCCGCCGTACCAGGCCATAGGCCAGCGCGAAGCAGCCCAGGATGCCGAGCAGGAAGATCACCGGCCCGTAGCTGGCCTGCGCCACGCTGGCCGGCGCCAGCAGCCAGCTGCCGCCGGCGGCCACGCGCTCGCCCAGCCCGGCGCCCACCAGCTGCTGGGTGACGGGGTCGATGAGCTGGATGAACTGCACCGGCAGCAGGCCCAGCGCCACGCAGCCCAGCGCCAGCCAGCCCATGCCGGCGCGCTCCCAGGCGCCGGCGTCGTGGGCCTGCGACAGCTTGTCTTCGCGCGGCTGGCCCAGGAAGATGACGCCGAAGAACTTCACCATCACGTAACCCGCCAGCGCGGCCACCAGCGCGATGACGGCGGCCACCACCGGGATCAGCATGGTCAGCAGCGGCACCGGCAGGCCGGGCGTGAAGAGGAAGCTCTGCAGCAGCAGCCATTCGGCCACGAAGCCGCCCAGCGGCGGCAGCCCGGCGCTGGCCAGCACGCCCAGCAGCATCAGCCAGCCCACCCAGGGCATGGTGCGGATGAGTCCGCCCAGCTTGCCCAGGTTGCGTTCACGGGTCGCGTGCAGCACGCTGCCGGTGCCCAGGAAGAGCAGGCTCTTGAAGGCCGCGTGGCTGGCGACGTGGTAGAGCGTGGCGGTGAGCGCCAGCGCGGCCATCGGCAGCATCTGGTAGCCGGCGAAGATCAGCGTGAGGCCCATGCCCGCGAAGAGCAGGCCCATGTTCTCGATCGACGAATACGCCAGCAGACGTTTCATGTCGGTCTGCACGGCAGCGAAGACGACGCCGAAGAGCGCCGTCGCCAGGCCTACCGCCAGCAGCACGCCACCCCACCACCACAGCGGCTGGTGCAGCAGGTCGAGCGCCACACGCAGGACGCCGTAGACGGCGGTGTTGAGCATCACGCCGCTCATCAGCGCCGAGACGGGTGACGGTGCGGCCGGGTGCGCCTCGGGCAGCCACACGTGCAGCGGCAGGATGCCGGCCTTGGCGCCGAAGCCCAGCACCGCCAGGCCGAAGGCCGTCGACGCCCAGAAGGCGTCCAGGCGCTGCGCACGCATGTTGTTGAAGGTGTACTCGCCGGTGCCGGCCTGCAGCACGCCGAAACACAGCAGGATGGCGATGGCACCGATGTGCGCCATCGTGATGTAGAGGTAACCCGCGCTGCGCACCTCGGGGATGCGGTGGTTGGCGGTGACGAGGAAAAACGACGACAGCGCCATCGTCTCCCACATCACCATGAAGGCGTAGGCGTCGTCGGCCAGCAGGACGCCCACCATGCTGGCCAGGAAGAGGTGGTATTCCAGGCACAGCAGCCCCGGCGGCGTGCCTTCTCCCTGGCGGAAGTACCCCGCGGCAAAGGCCGAGATGCCGGCCGAGGCGGCGCCGATGACCATCAGGAAGTAGGCCGACAGGCTGTCCAGCCGCAGGTGGAAGGGCAGCGAGGGCAGGCCGATGGGCAGCACGGCCACTTCGGCGCTGTTGCCCAGGGCGCTGGCCACGACGATGAACAAGGCCAGGCCGAGTGCACCGCCCAAAGGGAACAGCACCCGCGCCACGAAGGCCAGGCGGCGCAGCGCCAGCACGCCGGCCAGGCCGACGAGCAGCCAGCCGCCGCAGAGCAGCAGGACGGCGTCGATGTGCAGCCAGGTACCGATGTCCGGCCAAGCTGCAGCGGTGTTCACGGACGGCGCTTGTTGCGCGCGGTGGATGCGGCAGGTGCCCCCGGGGCAGCCGTCTCGCCGCTGGCCTGGTAGGCGGCACCGTGCTGCGCCAGGTAGTCGCGTATCAGTTGCCGCACCACCTGCGAAGGGGTCAGGTCCTGCTGCGCGCACAGGCGCTCGAAGGCGGCCTTCTTGTTGGGGTCGATCAGCAGCGTGAGCCGCGCGGTCTTGAGTTCCATGGTCAACGTTTCGATGAAGGAGGGGCCATGTGCATCAGACGCACATGGTACGCCGCGCGACAGGGGCTGGCCAGCGTGCCGGTCGGGCTCATCGGTCCTGCGCCGCCAGCGCCGTCACCACGGCCGCGAAGTCGGCTCGCAACTGCTTGAAGGCCACGCCGTCCAGCCCCTGTGGCGGGCGCAGCGCGCCGCGGCGCAGGTCGGCCAGGTCGCGGTCCTTGAAGGCAAAGACGATGGTGTTGCTGCGGTCGCTGGCGTCCACCAGCAACACGCTGTCGTCGAAGCTGCGGCGCATGCGGTCGACCAGGATGTCGAAGCGGTGGTGGCCCGAGTGCAGGTTCACCACCAGCACACCGCCGGGCTCCAGCGCGTCGTGGCAGTCGTCGTAGAAGCGTGCCATACCCAGGCGCGAAGGCAGGCCGCTGCTGTCGTAGCCGTCGACCAGCAGCACGTCGCAGGGCACGGCGGCTTCGCGCACGAGCCTGGCGCCGTCGCCGCGCACGACCTCGAAGCGCGGGCCGTCGGGCGGCACCTGGAAGCTGTCGCGCAGCGCGATGACGTGGGGGTTGATCTCCACCGCGCGGATGTGCGTCCGCGGCAAGTGGCGGTGGCAGAACTTGGCCAGCGAGCCGCCGCCCAGGCCGATCATCGTCAGGTGCCGCGGCGCCGGATGGAAGAGCAGGAAGCCCATCATCGTGCGCGTGTACTCCAGGTCCAGCGCGTCCGGGTGGCGCACCTGCATGCGGCTCTGGACCTCGCTGATGCTGAAGTGCAGCGCCTTCACGTTCGGCGTCTCGTAGACGAAGGGCTTGACGTGGTGGAGGTCGGACTCGGCACTGTCGGGCATGGCGGCTCTGGCGGTGATGGCGCTGGCGTGGTGGTGTTCGGCTTGTCATGCCGAGCGGGCCTCGACACGGCGAAAAAAGTGCGCGGCGGCTGCGCTCAGGCCTTCTTCGCGTAGGCGCTGCACCGGCCCTTGGCCGCCACCTGCTTGCCGGCAAACAGCTGGCAGATGCCGGCGGCGACGGCGGCCCTGCCCTGGAACAGGGCGCAGTTGCCACAAGCCTGGCCCGCGGCGTAAGTCTTGAACTTGGCCTTGTCGGCCTGGCTGGCCACGGCCACGTAGCCCAGGGCAGCCGCCTGCGGGCTCTTCTCATCGACCAGTGCTGCCTGGGCGTGGGCGCGCGGCGCTGCCGCCACGGTGCAGGCGGCAAGGGGCAGGATCTGGATGAACTGGCGGCGGGTGTTCATGAAAGGTCTTCGACGGGAGGTGCGTTTGGCGTGGAACCGACGGCCATCGGCAGCAGTGGCACGTGTGCCGGCAAACGCCATGGCCCAGGTTCGGCGAAGGGGCTCAGGGCCATGCAGATGCCGGAGCATCAGCAAGTCAAATGCGTCTTGCATACGCCTTTGATGATAACGCCATGTGCGTTACACCGTTGCCAGCGCCTGGCGGGGCCAGCTCGGTTGCCGGCGGCAAGGCCAGGGCTGTGCGCTAGACGGCCACCGGCGTGAAACCGGCCTCGGCGATGGCCTCGCGCAGGGCCTGCGCGTCGGCGGTGGCGGGCTCGATGTCGACACGGTGGCTGGCCAGATCGACCTGCACCCGGGCCTGAGCGTCCAGCGCCTTGACGGCCTGCGTGATGGTGCTGACACAGTGGCCGCAGGTCATGTCCTTGACTTCGAAGGTGATCATCGTGGGCTCCAAGGGGCTGGTTCAGTGCAGAGCATACTGTCCGCCCCGGCGCAGCAGCCTGACGGCGAGTTGCTGCAGACGGCCGCGCCCGAACATGACTTCCAGCCTGCACACCCCGCCTTCCCCCCCACCGATGCAGCTGCAGCTGACGGGCATGACGTGCGCCTCTTGCGCCAGCCGTGTCGAGAAGGCGCTGCTGAAGGTGCCGGGGGTGGCCGCCGCGCAGGTCAACCTGGCCACCGAACGCGCCAGCGTCGAGATGGCCACGCCCGACGGGGCGTTGCTGCGGGCCGCCGTGCACAAGGCCGGATACGGCGTGGTGACGGCCGAGACCACGCTGCAGGTCGAAGGCATGACCTGCGCGTCCTGCGTCGGCCGCGTCGAGAAGGCGCTGCTGAAGGTGCCCGGGGTGCTGTCGGTGGCCGTCAACCTGGCGACCGAGCGGGCCACGGTGCAGGCGCTGTCGACCGTGCCGGCGGCGGCACTGCGCGCGGCCGTGGTGAAGGCGGGCTACACGGCACGCGACGCCTCCACCCCCGCCGCAGCCACCACGGCTGCGTGGCCGGCCTGGGCCGCGCCGGCGCTGGGAGCAGTGCTGACGTTGCCGCTGGTGGCGCCGATGGTGCTGGTGTTTTTCGGCCTGCACTGGATGCCCGCCGGCTGGGTGCAACTGGCACTGGCGACACCGGTGCAGTTCGGGCTCGGCTGGCGCTTCTACCGCGCCGGATGGAAGGCCGTTCGCGCCGGCGCCGGCAACATGGACCTGCTGGTGGCGCTGGGCACGTCGGCGGCCTACGGGCTGTCGGTGTGGCTGCTGTTCAGGCACGCCGCACACGGCACGCCGCACCTCTACTTCGAGGCCTCGGCCGCCGTCATCACGCTGGTGCTGCTGGGCAAGTGGCTGGAAGGCCGCGCCAAGCGCCAGACGGCCGACGCCATCCGCGCGCTGAACGCGCTGCGGCCGGCCACGGCGCGTGTGCTGCGTGATGGCGTGGAAGTCGAACTGCCGGTGGACGAGGTGCAGGTGGGCGACCTGGTGACCGTACGGCCGGGCGAGCGTTTGCCGGTCGACGGTGAGGTCACCGCCGGCCACAGCCATGTCGACGAATCGCTGATCACCGGCGAGAGCCTGCCGGTGGCCAAGACGGTGGGCGACCCGGTCACCGGGGGCGCCATCAACGGCGAAGCGGCGCTCACCGTGAAGACGCTGGCCGTCGGCACCGAGACGACGCTGGCCCGCATCATCCGCATGGTCGAGTCAGCGCAGGCCGGCAAGGCGCCCATCCAGCGCCTGGTCGACCGTGTCAGCGCCGTCTTCGTGCCGGTGGTGCTGGGCATCGCGGCCCTCACCTTCGTCGGCTGGGTGCTCTACGACGGGCAGTGGGAGCCCGCGATCATCAATGCCGTGGCCGTGCTCGTCATCGCCTGCCCCTGCGCCCTGGGGCTGGCCACGCCGACCGCCATCATGGCCGGCACCGGCGTGGCAGCGCAGGCCGGCATCCTGATCAAGGACGCCGAGGCGCTGGAACTGGCGCACGCGGTGAACACCGTGGTCTTCGACAAGACCGGCACGCTGACCGAGGGCCGGCCGACGCTGGTGGCGGTGCAGCCGACCGACGGCGGGCCGCCGGTCGCCGACCTGCTGCGACTGGCCGCGGCACTGCAGCAGCACAGCGAACATCCGCTGGCGCGGGCGGTGCTCGAGCGTGCGCGGGCCGACGGCCTGAGCGTGCCCGCGGCAACGGACACCCGCGCCCTGCCCGGCCGCGGCCTGCAGGGGCGTGTCGATGGCCAGACGCTGGCCCTGGGCAGCAGCCGCTGGCTGCGTGAACAAGGCCTGCCCGCGGGCACCCTGCAAACCGAAGCCACGGCGCTGGAAGGTGCCGGGCACACGGTGTCGTGGCTGGTGCGCCTCGCCGACGACACCACTGGCACGCCTGCCCGGTTGCTGGGCCTGCTGGCCTTCGGCGACACCATCAAGCCAGCGGCACGCGACGCCGTGGCGCGGCTGCAGGCCCTGGGCGTGGCCACCGTGATGCTCAGCGGCGACAACCGCGGCAGCGCCGAGGCCGTGGCGCGACAACTGGGCATCACCGACTTCCGTGCCGAGGTGCTGCCCGGCGACAAGGCCGCCGCGGTGCAGGCGCTGCGCGCCGACGGCCGCACGGTTGCGATGGTCGGCGACGGCATCAACGACGCCCCCGCGCTGGCCGCGGCCGATGTCGGCATCGCGATGTCCACCGGCACCGACGTGGCGATGCAGACCGCCGGCATCACGCTGATGCGCGGCGACCCGCGGCTGGTGGCAGACGCGCTGGACGTGTCGCGCCGCACCGTGGCCACCATCCGGCGTGGGCTGTTCTGGGCCTTCGCCTACAACGTGGTGGGCATCCCGCTGGCCGCCGCGGGCCTGCTGAACCCGGTCATCGCGGGCGCGGCCATGGCGCTGTCCAGCGTGAGCGTCGTGGCCAACGCGCTGACGCTGCGGCGCTGGCGCGCGGCGTCGCAGACACCTCCGCCACCCGCGCCCCCCCCAGCGCGGCAGGCCGACGCCGCCACCCAGGCCGCCCCGGCCTGAACGGCGCCGTCCAACGTCGCATTCAGGCGGCGGGCTGGACGGTCTTGCACATCGGTGCGCGGCAAAGCACGGCCGACTATGGGCTGCGCAGGAGGTGGCACCGTCAGCGGCCCTCTGCCGGCAGCATGGCCTTCACGCGCCGGCTGCAGCCCGGGTCAGTGCTGCAGTTCGCGCAGTTGGATGCTGTCGGCGGCCGTGCCGCTGCGGACGACGGGCCGGGTCGCCTCGCGTTCCAGAACGCGGGCCGACGGCGAGTTCAGCTCGCCCTGCATCTCCACCGTCACCGCACCCGGCGCCAGGTTGCCCAAGGCGGCATAGGCCGCCGCCAGGGCCTCGTCGTCGGTGGTGTCCGGGGCTTCGTCCGCCGGCGCAGGCGGCAGGGTGTCCATCACCGCGGCGGTGCGGTAGACCTCGTCATCGCTCGCCGCATTGCGGTGGTCGCGGTCGATGATGGCCACCGCCATCTTCGAGCGCAGGCTCGCCAGGCCCACGGGCGACCAGTTGGTGACCAGGCCTTCGAACTGCGACAGCGCACGCTCCATCACGTCCACCGGCAGCTTGTGCAGCGCCTTCAGCCCATGCTTGCGGATGGCGTGTTCGACGAAGACCAGATGGCGCAGGGTCTGGCGCGTCTCGGGCAGTTCGTCCAGCAGTTCCGCGAGCTGCTGGCGCATCAGCGCCAGCTCCTGCTTGGCGAGCCTGGCCGCTTCCTGCTCGCGCGCGGGCCCCTTGGCAGCGGGCGTGGGCTGGAGCACCAGCTTCACGCCGTCGTCGGCGCGCTGGATCTCCACGTCATGCGTGAAGAAGGCGGCCACGCCCTGGCTCACGCGCTTCAGCAGGCCGTGCCTGGCGGACTTGGGTGCAGCGCTCATGAAGGTGTTGCTGCCGGTGACGGGCAGGCCCCGGGGCATGGCGTCAGGCAGATCGAAAGACACATACCGTCCATTTCGGCCATTCTGCGGCGGCCTTGAGACGGGCTTGTGACCAAAGGCATCACCTGGCCGGGCCCGAGGCGCCGCTGCGAGCCGGGGCGCCGGTCAACCGATGCAGGTGCGGTTCTTCCCCGTGCGCTTGGCCTCGTAGAGCGCCTCGTCGGCGCGCTCCAGCGAGGCCTGCAACGCCTCGCCGGCGCGCCAGGCGGTGACACCGCCGGAGAAGGTGACGAAGACTTCGCGGCCGTCGTGCAGGAAGAGCGCTTCGCTCAGGCTGCGCTGCAGGCGTGTCAGCACCTGTTGCGCTTCGCTCACGTCGATGCCAGGCAGCAGCACGACGAACTCCTCACCACCGAAGCGCGCCAGGTGGTCGACCGGGCGCAGGCGTTCGCGCACCGCGGCGGCCAGCGTCTTCAGCGCCACGTCGCCCGCGGCATGGCCCAGGCTGTCGTTGAGTTTCTTGAAATTGTCGATGTCGATCAGGCCCACCGCCAGCCCGGCACCGCCCTGCCCCTGTTCACGTTCGGCACGCGCGCTTTCGACTTCGAAGGCCTGGTCCAGGCCGCGGCGGTTGGCCACCTGGGTCAACGCATCGGTCGAGACTTCCTCGGACAGGCGGCGCAGTTCACCCTCCAGCTCACGAACGCGCGCTTCCATCTCGGCGGCGCGGGCGTGGTCGGCCTGCAGGCGCTGCTGCGACAGGCCCACCGCCGACTGCACGGCACGCGTGTCGTGCAGCAGCGTCTTGACGACCTCGGCCAGGCCTTCGAGCGTATCGGCCTGCTCGATGGCCGCAGCGTGCGCGGCGGTGGCCTGCTGGAAACGGCCGGCCTGGTCGCCGAGTTCACCCACCTCGAGCAGCATGTCGTGGATGAGCTGCTTGAGCGCGTCGCGCGCCGCCTGGCGGTCGCCGCGCAGGCGCTGCTGGTGGCGGCGGGTGTCGGCCAGCAGGGCACCGGCAGCGCGCAGGCCGCGCAGGTCGATGCCCTCGTCCTCGTTCAATGCCGTCTGCAGCGCCTGGCACTGGCCACGCGCCCAGCTGTCGTCCTCGGCCAGTTCGGTGAGGCCGGCGGTCAGTTCGCGGCACAGCCCCGTGAGTTCGTCGAGCAGCCGGTGACGCCCGACGAACAGCCGTTGCGCCTGCGTGCATACGGCCTCGATGGCCGCCGCACGCGCCGGTGTGGCGCCTTCGCGCGCCAGTTCGTCGGCCAGGCGTGCCAGTTCGCCGGCCAGGTGTTCGGCCAGCGGCAGCGCCGGCGGCAGCGCCGCGCGTACCGTGCCGCTGAGCGTGGCGGCCAGCGGCGGCCAGGCGCCGGCCTCGCCGCTCACCATGCTTTCCGGCAACGGGTCGTCGAACCCGGTCTCCGCCGGATCACCGGGCTGATCGCTCTCCCAGGCCGACAGCAGCGACTGCAGGCGCTGCAGCAGTCGCTGCGCGTCGCTGCGGCTGCCGTCGAAGACACGTTTGAGGCTTTCCTTGCGCCGTGCCGCCGTCCACTGGCGGCCGCCGCGGTCGAGGTTGCGCACCAGCCTCTCGGTCAGCGCGGCCCAGGCGGCAAGCTGTGCCTTCGCCAGCGCTTGTACGTCATCACCGCTGCCCTCGCTGCGTGCAGGCGTGGCCGGCGGTGGCAGGCCGGATTCGTCGGCGTAGGCACGGGCGTAGTTCTCGGGCGTGGGTTCGAGCTGCGCCTGGGCCAGTCGGCGCAGTGCACCCTTGGCCAGCGTGGCCGCCGGCGCGCTGACGCCCTTGCCCGCTGCCGGAGCCGCCGCCGCTTCCCGCGCCGGCGGGGGCGCCGAACTCGCCAGGCTCACGGCAGCTGCAGCCTGGCCGCTTGGCCACGGCCCTTTACGTCCATGGGCATGTCCTCGGTCACGTCACCGATCCAGGGTGCCTTGCGCGGCAGCACCGTCTGTTCCAGCCAGCGCTGCAGGTCGTCGGGTGGCACGGCGCGGCTGAACAGGAAACCCTGCATCACCACGCAGCCCAGGCGGTGCAGCACTTCCATCTGGCGCAGTGTCTCCACGCCCTCGGCAACCACACGCAGCCCCAGCGAACGCGCCAGCGCGATGATGGCGGTGACCACCGCGCTGCTCTGCGGCGTGATGCCCAGGTCGCGCACGAAGCTGCGATCGATCTTCAATTCACTGATCGGCAGCGTCGTCAGGTAGGCCAGCGACGAATAACCGGTGCCGAAGTCATCGATGGAGATCTCGACCCCGATTTCGTTGAGACGGTGCAACGCCGGGATCACGTTCTGCAGGTCCTTCATCAGGTTGCTCTCGGTGATCTCGAGCTGGATCACGCGGTGCGGCACGTTGAAGGCGGTGACGCACTGGTGGATGTGCTCGACGAGGTCGCTGCGCTCGAACAGCCGGCTGGGCAGGTTGACCGCGATGGCGTCGGCGAAACCGAAACTGTCCTGCCACACACGCGCCTGCCCGGCGGCTTGGCGCAGCGCCCATTCCGACAGCGGCACGATGAGCCCGGTGTCTTCGGCCAGCGGGATGAAGTCCGCAGGTGGCACCAGCTTGCCGCCGCGCTGCCAGCGCATCAGCGCCTCGGCGCCGACCATGCGCGCGCCGCGCACGTCGATCTTGGGCTGGTAGTGCAGCACCAGTTCGTCGCGCTCGATGGCCTTGTGCAGCGCGGTTTCCAGCTCGAGCTTCTCGCGCCCGCGGCCGGCCAGCTGCGGGCTGTAGACGGCCGAGTTGTTGCGGCCCTGCGCCTTCACCGAATACATGGCGACGTCGGAATTGCGCAGCAGGTCGACCACCGTGTTGCCGTCGCGCGGGAAGATGGCCACGCCGACGCTGGCGGTGACGAAACACTCCTGGCCGCTGACGAAGATGGGGTCGCGCAGTGCGCTCAGCACGCGCTCGGCCACACGTTCTGCGTCGGCGTCGGAGGTGACCTCGGGCAGCAGCGCCACGAACTCGTCGCCGCCCAGGCGGCCGACGGCTTCCAGCGCGCGGTGCGAACGGGCGCCAGCGCTCTCGATCTGGCCGTCCATCATTTGGTCGCTGTGGCGCACGCAGGAGCGCAGCCGGCGCCCGACCTCGACCAGCAGTTCATCGCCGGCGCCATGGCCCAGCGTGTCGTTGATGACCTTGAAGCGGTCGAGGTCGATGAGCAGCAGCGCGCACTGGTGCTGCATGCGGCGCGCGTGCTCGAGCGCCCTTTCGGCGCGCCAGATCAGCTGGCGGCGGTTCGGCAGGCCGGTGAGGGCATCGAAGTTGGCCAGCTCGCGGATCTTGTCCTCTGCGGCGCGGCGGTCGGTCACGTCCTGCACGATGCCGCTGTAGCCGATGCCGTGCCCCTGTTCGTTGAACTCGGGCTCGGCCTCGGCGTGGATGATGCGCTGGCGGCCGTCGAAGAGCACGATGGGCACGTCGGTGGCCAGCACCGAGGCGTGGCGCATCACCTCGTGCAGCAGGCGCAGGAAGGTGCGGCGTGCCTCTTGCGGCACCATGCGCAGCAGGCCGCGCAGCGTCACGCGCTCTTGCGGGCCGAAGCCGAAGACACGCAGCGCCTCGGGTGACATCAGCAGCCCGCCTTCGCTGCGTCGCCAGTCGAAGCTGCCCATGCGCGCCAGGTCTTGCGCGCGCGCCAGCTTGGCGCGGTTGCGTTCGAGCTCGATGCGTGTGCGCGAGGCGCGCAGCAGGTAATGCAAGCGGCCGGCCAGCAGGCTCCACTG
>JAURZK010000197.1 GCA_030653505.1 Rubrivivax sp. | reverse complement strand
CAAGCGCAAGGGGCATGTGGTCAACATCAGCTCCATCGGTGTGTTGACCAACGCGCCGCGTCTTTCCGCCTACGTGGCCAGCAAGGCCGCGCTGGACGCCTGGACACGCTGCGCGAGTTCAGAGTTTGCCGACGTCGGCGTGACCTTCACCACCATCAACATGCCGCTGGTGCGCACGCCGATGATCGCGCCGACGCAGATCTACAAGAACGTGCCGACGCTGGCGCCCGAAGAGGCCGCCGACATGATCGCGCAGGCCTGCATCGCCAAGCCCGTTCGCATCGCGACGCGGCTGGGCATCTTCGGCGAGGTGCTGCACGCGCTGGTGCCTCGCGTGGCCCAGATCAGCATGAACACGACCTTCCGCATGTTCCCGGATTCAACGGCCGCGAAGGGCGAGAAGAGCGCCAAAGCGCAACTCAGCGCCGAAGCGGTGGCGGTGCAGCAGCTGATGCGCGGCATCCACTTCTGAACAGGCCTGACACGGCTACGCCGTGCAGCCCCGTTCTCTTCTCGATCGAACGGACGGCTGGCGCCGCCGCTCATCTCGAAGGGCCACGGCCTGTGCGCTGCGCGCACGGCCGCGGCCTGCCGGCTACGCGGTGTCGATCTCGAGCACCAGCTTGCCAAAGTTCTCGCCGGTGAAGAGCTTCGTCAGGGTTTCGGGGAAGGCCTGCACACCACCCTGCACCACGTCTTCCCTGCTCTGCATGCGCCCGTCCTTCAGGTAGCCCGCCAGCTCGGCGATGGCCTGCGGGTAACGCGCGGCGTAGTCGAAGGCGACGATGCCTTCCATGCGGGCGCGGTTCACCAGCAGGCTGAGGTAGTTCTTCGGGCCCTGCACCGCGCCGGTGGCGTTGTACTGGCTGATGGCGCCGCAGATCACGATGCGCGCCTTGCGCCGGATGCGCGTGAGCACGGTGTCGAGGATCTCGCCGCCGACGTTGTCGAAGTAGATGTCGACGCCTTCCGGGCAGTGCTGCTTCAGGCCCTCGCGCACCGCGTCCCACTTTGCCACGCCTTCGGGCGCGGGCTGCTTGTAGTCGATGCAGGCGTCGTAGCCCAACTCCTTGACCACCCACGCGCACTTCGCCGGCCCGCCGGCGATGCCGACGACACGGCAGCCCTTGATCTTGGCCAGTTGGCCCACCGTCTGGCCCACGGCGCCGGCGGCGCCAGAGACGACGAGGGTCTCGCCGGCCTGGGGCTGGCCGACGTCGACGAGCCCGAAGTAGCCGGTCATGCCCGGCATGCCCAGCACGTTCAGCCACTGCGTCAACGTGCCCAGACGCAGGTCGATCTTGTGCAGGCCGCTGCGCGCGATCTGCCCGGATGCAACGCTCCAGTACTCCTGCACGTCGGTGCCGCCGGCAACGAAGTCGCCTACGGCAAAGTCGGGGTTGCGCGTTGCGACCACCACACCCACGCCGCCGGCGCGCATCACCGCGCCCAGATCCACTGGCGGGATGTAGCTCTTGCCTTCGTTCATCCAGCCGCGCATGGCGGGGTCGAGCGAGATCGCCAGCACCTTCACCAGCACACCGCCATCTGCCGGTTCAGCCACGGGCTCTTCGGTGAGCTGCCAGTTGGCCGCCGTGGGCAGGCCCTGCGGGCGTGCGGCCAGGCGCACCTGGTGGTTGATGGTGTGGGTGGTGATGGGGCTCATGCGCGGCTTCCTGGCGCGGGCCCGTGCGGCCCGCGAGACCGGGATGCTAGCCCCGCGGCCTTCGCGCTGGCGTCGCCGGCGTGACGCCGGGGCAGGAACTCAGGGCGCCTTGGTCAGCGCCGTCACCGTGTACTGGCCTTCGATGCGCTCGGCGGCGAAGCGCACGCGGTCGCCCACGGCCAAGCCGTCGAGCAGCTTCGCGTCCCGCACACGAAAGGTCATGGTCATGGGCGGCATGTCGAGATTCTTGATCTCGCCATGCCTGAGCGTGACACGGCTGGCCACCTTGTCCAGCTTGGTGACTTCGCCGCCGGCTGTGGTGGTCTGGGCCTGCGCGCTCCCCGCCAGCCCGGCCAGGGCCAGCAACACCGCTGCTGCAGTCCAAACCCGGCGCGTCAACGTTCGTGTCATCACAGCTTCCTCGTCCACCGCAGTTGCGGTCCATCCCTCAGAGTGTGTCGCGGCCGCGAAGTTCCCTCGCCGCCGCTGCGGCCTTTCCTACAATGCCTGACCGCCGACCGCCGTACGAACCCCGCCATGCAAGCCGACCCTGACCTCTCCCACATCACGCCACGCGACCAGGCCGAGATCCTGGCGCAGGCCCTGCCCTACATCCGCAAGTTCCACGGCAAGACCATCGTCATCAAGTATGGCGGCAACGCCATGACCGACCCGGCACTGCAACAAGACTTTGCAGAGGACATCGTGCTGCTCAAGCTGGTGGGCATGAACCCCATCGTGGTGCACGGCGGCGGGCCGCAGATCGACGACGCGCTGTCGAAGATCGGCAAGAAGGGCACCTTCATCCAGGGCATGCGCGTCACCGACGACGAGACCATGGAAGTCGTCGAATGGGTGCTGGCCGGCCAGGTGCAGCAGGACATCGTGGGCCTCATCAACGCCGCCGGCGGCAAGGCCGTGGGCCTGACCGGGCGCGACGGCGGGCTAATACGTGCGCGCCAGATGCGCATGCCCGACAAGGACAACCCCGCGGTCGAACACGACATCGGCTCGGTGGGCGAGATCACGGCCATCGACCCCAGCGTCGTGAAAGCGCTGCAGGACGACCAGTTCATCCCCGTCATCAGCCCCATCGGCTTCGGCGAGAAGAACGAGAGCTACAACATCAACGCCGACCTCGTGGCCGCCAAACTGGCGACGGTGCTGAAGGCCGAGAAGTTGGTGATGCTGACCAACATCCGCGGTGTGCTCGACAAGAACGGCGAACTGCTGGTCGACCTGACGGCGCGCGAGATCGACGAACTCTTTGCCGACGGCACCATCAGCGGCGGCATGCTGCCGAAGATCGCCGGCGCGCTGGACGCGGCGAAGAGCGGCGTCAACGCCGTGCACATCATCGACGGGCGCGTGCCGCACGCGATGCTGCTGGAGATCCTGACCGACCAGGCCTACGGCACGATGATCCGTTCGCACTGAGTTCTGACGCACGAGCCCGCAAGCCCTGCTGCGCCATGCGTGAGGACAGCGCGCACGCTGCAATGCAGAAGGGCGCCGGCATGCCGGCGCCCTTCTTGTCTAGCGGGGCCACGGGCCCCGGCGCGCGTCAGGTCGCGGCGCGACGGCGGCGCAGTTGCAGGCCCACCAGGCCCAGGCCGGCCAGCATGCTCAGCACCGTGGCGGGTTCCGGCACCGCCGTGACGTTGAAGCTGATCGGCGTTTCGATCACCTGCAGGCCGTCGACGTAGATGTCGTAGTAGTCGCCCTCGAAGAAGTAGACGTTGACGTTGGGCTGGCTACCGTCGATATCCAGCAGAAGACCGAACTCGGTGAAGTGCGGCGCGAGTGGGTTGAACTGGTTGTCGTACAGAAAGTTGGGGTCGGAATCCAGCGGCACCAGGCCGAGGATGGCCGCGCCATTGCGGGTGCCCGAGATCGACAGCACGTCCTGCGCGCCGGGCGCGGCACTGGCGGTGGTGAAGGTACCACTGGCGGTGATGCTGCCGCCCGAGTAGTTGAAGGCCCAGGTCTGGTCGGCATGGGCTGCGCCCCAGCCCGAGAATGCCAGGGTGGCGGCCAACAGGACTTGCTTGAACTTCATGCGTGCTCCAGGGAATCGGAAGTGCGGAATGGCCTTGAGTAGGGCATGGTCGCCGGCGTGTCGCAAGCGCCGGTTCAGGGGGGGTGCGGGCACGGTCGAGCACGGATGCGCCCCATGAAGCGGGTCTGGCTGTTCGACCTCGACGACACGCTGCACGACGCCACGCACGCGTCGATGCTCCAGATCCGCGACGCGATGGGCGATTACATCCAGCAACATCTGGGCCTGCCGCTCGCCGAGGCCGAAGCGCTGCGCACGCGTCACTGGCACCGCTACGGCGCCACGCTGCTGGGCCTGGTGAAGCACCAGGGCGTCGACGCCGCACACTTCCTGCACCACACCCACGTGCTGCCGGGGCTGGAGGCGCGGGTGCGCGGCCACCGCGCCGACCTGGCCGCACTGCGGCGGCTGCGCGGCATCAAGGTCGTGCTGACCAACGCGCCGGCGGACTACGCCGCGCGCGTGCTCGGCGCCTTGGGCATCGCGCATCTCTTCCACCACATCCTGTCGATCGAGGACATGCACATGTTCGGCCACCTGCGCCCCAAGCCCGACGCCCGCATGCTGCGCGCCGTGGCCGTGCGCCTGGGCGTGCCCCCGGCACACTGCGTGCTGGTGGAAGACACGCTGGCGCACCAGAAGGCGGCACGGCGCATCGGCATGGACACGGTCTGGATGCAGCGATGGATGGGCCCCCGCGCCAGCCGGCTGCACCGGCGTCCGGCCTACGTCGGACGCCGCGTACGTGCGCTGCGCGAGCTGCTGTAGCCGGTGTAGGTTAGTGTTTACCTGCAAGCGGCGCCCCGTGGGCGCTGTGCAAGAATCGTTCGGCACCCCCTCCCCCATCGCCCTTGCCCCGCCCCAATGTCCGACGTGTCCACTGACGCTGCCTTGCCTCCGGTCGCCTCGGAAGGCGCCGAGACCCCGGCAGCGCCTGCGGCACGCAAGCGCCCGCGTCCCGGTGAACGCCGCGTGCAGATCCTGCAGACGCTGGCAGGCATGCTCGAGCAGCCGGGTGCAGAACGCATCACGACCGCCGCGCTGGCCGCGCGGCTGGAAGTGAGCGAAGCCGCGCTCTACCGCCACTTCGCCAGCAAGGCGCAGATGTTCGAAGGGCTCATCGACTTCATCGAAAGCAGCGTCTTCACGCTCGTCAACCAGATCACCGAACGCGAGGGCGCCGGCGCCATGCAGGCGCAGAAGATGGTCACCGTGCTGCTGCAGTTCGGCGAGAAGAACCCGGGCATGACCCGCGTGATGGTGGGTGATGCCTTGGTCTTCGAGCACGAACGCCTGGTGGCACGCATGAACCAGTTTTTCGACCGTGTGGAATCGCAGCTGCGCATCTGCCTGCGCAGCGCGGCCGAGACGGCGGGCTCGCCGACGCCCACCGTCGAGGCGCAGGCTTTGGCCTCGGCGCTGGTGTCGCTGGTCATCGGCCGCCTTCACCGCTACGCACGCAGCGGCTTCAAGCGCCTGCCCACCGAACACCTGGAACTGGCGCTGGCCCACCTGGCGCGCTGAGCGCGTCAGGGGAGCCGCGCGCAGCGGGCCGCAGCGGCCATGGTAGAGATCACGCTTGCCGGCACCCGGCTGCGCTTGCTGCCGGAGCGTTGCGCCTACGTGCCGGCGGCGCGGGCGCTGCTCGTCGCCGACGCCCACCTGGGCAAGGCGCACAGTTTCCGCCGCCTGGGCGTGCCGGTGCCCGAAGGCCCCACCGAAGAGACCCTGGCCCGGCTGAGCGCCACCGTCACCGCCACGGGCGCCGAGCAGGTGATCTTCCTCGGCGACCTGCTGCACTCGCGCCATGCACAGGCCGCAGCCGCCATCGCGCCAGTGACACGCTGGCGCGCGCAGCACGCGCAGCTGCACCTTGTGCTGGTGCGCGGCAACCACGACCGCCACGCAGGCGACCCGCCGCCGGCGTGGGGCGTGCAGGCCGTCGACGAACCGATGACCCTGCACACGTTGCAGCTGCAGCACCATCCCGCACCGCCGGCGGCCGGTGGCTACGCCATCGCAGGCCACCTGCATCCGGCGGTGCGGCTGGGCGGCCGCGGACGCGATCTGCTGCGCTTGCCCTGCTTTCACTTCGCCGACGGGCTCGGCGTGCTGCCCGCCTTCGGCGACTTCACCGGGGGTCACCTGGTGCAGCGCGCACCCGGCGACCGGGTGTTCGCCGTCGCGCCCGGGCAGGTCGTCGAGGTACCGGGGCCCCGGTTGCCCTGATCGCCCGGCGGCCCCTCGGCCGCGACAAGGGGCGCCTACTTACACTCTGCGCATGGACATGCCTGCCCTTGCTGCGCTGGTCGACCGCGCGCACGCCCTGCTCGGCCGCCTGGAGGCGGTGCTGCCCCACCCGGCCACCGCGCCCGACTGGGCCGCCTCCGTGGCCTTCCGCTACCGCCGCCGCGGCAGCGTGGGCGTGCTCGAGCCGGTCAAACACCTCTCGCGCATCCGGCTGGGCGAGTTGAAGGAGGTCGAGCCTCAGAAGCAGCGCCTGCTGCGCAACACGGCGCAGTTCGTGGCCGGCCACAGCGCCAACAACGCGCTGCTGACGGGCGCCCGTGGCACCGGCAAGAGCAGCCTGGTGAAGGCCTTGCTCAACGAGTTTGCGCCGCAGGGCCTGCGCCTGATCGAGGTCGACAAGGCCGACCTCGTCGACCTGCCCGACCTCATCGACCTGGTGGCCGATCGGCCCGAGAAGTTCATCGTCTTCTGCGACGACCTGAGCTTCGACGAAGGCGAGCCCGGCTACAAGGCGCTGAAGAGCGTGCTTGACGGCAGCGTGGCAGCGGCCAGCGACAACCTGCTGATCTACGCCACCAGCAACCGCCGCCACCTGCTGCCCGAGTACATGAAGGAAAACCTGAGCTACCAGCACACCGAGGACGGGGAGGTGCACCCGGGCGAAGTGGTGGAAGAGAAGATCTCGCTCAGCGAGCGTTTTGGCCTCTGGGTGAGCTTCTATCCCTTCACGCAGGAAGAGTACCTGACGATCACGGCGCAGTGGCTGCGTGCCTTCGGCGTCGACGAAGCCGCGATCACCGCGGCGCGGCAGGAATCGCTGGTCTGGGCGCTGGAGCGCGGTTCGCGCTCGGGGCGCGTGGCGCAGCAGTTCGCCAGGGACTACGCGGGCCGGCATGGCGGCTGATACGCCACCGGCAGGGCGCAGGCCTGCCGACGTCGAGGCCAGCGCAACGCGCCGTCCTGTCGACGTCGCCGTCGGCGTGCTCATCGACGGCCAGGGCCGCTTCCTGCTCACCAGTCGCCCGCCCGGCAAGGTCTACGCCGGCCACTGGGAATTCCCCGGCGGCAAGCTCGAGCCGGGCGAGACCGTCGAGCAGGCGCTGCGGCGCGAACTGCACGAGGAACTGGGCATCACCATCGGCCCTGCCCTGCCCTGGCAGGTGGAGTTGATGGACTACCCGCACGCCCTCGTTCGCCTGCACTTCTGCAAGGTCTTTGCCTGGCAGGGCGACTTCGAGATGCGCGAAGGCCAGGCCATGGCCTGGCAGAGCCTGCCCGTGCAGGTGCAGCCGGTGTTGCCGGGCACCGTGCCCGTACTGGGGTGGTTCGCGGCCGAGCGCGGCCACGTCGGGCCCACCCACTAGACTGCGGCCATGGACTGGCTGGACGACATCAAGTGGGACAAGGACGGCCTGGTGCCCGTCATTGCTCAGGAGCAAGGCACAGAGGACGTGCTGATGGTGGCGTGGATGAACCGCGAGGCGCTGGCCGCCACGGCAGCGCGGGGCCAGGCCGTGTACTGGAGCCGTTCACGCGGCCGGCTCTGGCACAAGGGTGAGGCGTCCGGCCACTTCCAGCAGGTGCACGAGATGCGGCTGGACTGCGATGCCGATGTCGTGCTGCTCAGCGTCACGCAGCACGGCCACGACCCGTCCATCGCCTGCCATACCGGGCGCCACAGCTGTTTCTACCGCCGCTTCGACGGCACACAATGGGCCGCGGTGGAACCCGTGCTCAAGGACCCGGAGTCGATCTACAAGTGAACACCGGCAACGACACCCTGGCTCGGCTGGCCGAGGTCATCGCGGCCCGCCGCGGCCAGGACCCCGAGAAAAGCTATGTCGCACGCTTGTTTTCCAAGGGCACCGACGCCATCTTGAAGAAGGTGGGGGAAGAAGCCACGGAAGTGGTGATGGCCGCCAAGGACGGCGACCGGCCGAAGATCGTCGGCGAAGTTGCCGACCTGTGGTTCCACACCCTGGTGGCCCTGGCGGCATTCGACCTGAAGCCGGCGGACGTGCTGGCCGAACTCGAACGCCGTGAGGGTATGTCGGGGCTGGAAGAATTCGCCTTGCGCAAGCTGCGCGAACGGGAAGGGACTGCACCATGAGCCAGATCATCGACACGGTCGACCGCGACAACGGCCTGAAGACCGTCGGCCACATCAGCTACCTGCTGCACACCGTGGTGGCGGTGGCCGCCGTGCTGCCGGGCGCCCAGGCCAGCGTGGCGCTGCTGCTGGTGGCTTTCATCCTCGACCTCGTCAAGCGCAGTGACGCCACGGGCACCTGGCAGGAATCGCACTTCCGCTGGCGCATCCGCACCGTGCTCGTCGCCGGCCTGCTCTACCTGCTGACGGCGCCGCTGTGGCTGCTGTTCGTGGCGCCGGGATGGATCGCCTGGACCGGCGTGTCGCTGTGGTTCCTCTACCGGGTCGTTCGCGGCTGGATGAATCTCAACGGCCACCGCCCGATGCCCTGATGAGCGCCGAAACGAACTGCATCTTCTGCAAGATCGTCGCCGGGCAGATCCCGGCGAAGAAGGCCTACGAGGACGAGGAACTCCTGGCCTTCCACGACATCCATCCCTGGGCGCCTGTGCACGTGCTGGTCATCCCCAGGCAGCACATCGCGACCCTGACCGAAGTGGGGACTGAGCACGAGGCGCTGCTGGGCCGCATGCTGGGCCTGGCGCCGCGACTGATGAAGGAACTCGGTGTCACGAACGGTTTCCGCACCGTGATCAACACCGGCCGCGACGGGGGTCAGGAGGTTTACCACCTGCACATGCACGTGATGGGCGGCCCGCGGCCCTGGCTCAAGGGCTAGGCCAGCGCCGCACTGCCCCGGCCGACATGGCCGGTTCATCCTTAGCTCGTAGAATCGAGGGCTTCGCGCTCTCCAGGAGAAATGATCATGGGTTCGTTCAGCATCTGGCATTGGCTGATCGTGTTGCTGGTCGTCGTGGTCATCTTCGGCACCAAAAAACTTCGCAACATCGGCAGCGACCTCGGTGGCGCCGTCAAGGGCTTCAAGGAAGGCATGAAGGGCGCCAACGACGACGCCGATGCCGCTGCGGCGGCGCCGCCGCAGCAGGTGACGACGGCACAGCGCAGCGACGCCAACACCGTCGACGTGGAAGCCAAGACCAAGTCTTGAGCCCTGCACCGCACACCGGCCAGCGTGCGCTGACGCCATGATGGATTTCGGCTTCGACAAGATCGCGCTCATCGGCGCCGTGGCGCTCATCGTCATCGGCCCCGAGAAGCTGCCGCGCGTGGCACGCACGGTGGGTGCGCTCTTCGGCAAGGCGCAGCGCTACGTGTCCGACGTCAAGGCCGAGGTGAACCGTTCCATCGAGCTCGAAGAGCTCAAGAAGATGAAGACGCAGTTCGAGGACGCGGCGCGCAACGTCGAGGACACGGTGCGTTCCGAGGTCAACTCGGCCAGCGCGGCCTTCGAGAGCGACTGGGCGTCCGCGACGTCGACAACCAGCAGCGGCGCCATTGGCCACACGAACCGCGACACCGAAGATCCGATGCTGCCGCCGCCGAGCTATGCGCCCCCGAAGAAGAACTGGCGCCTGAAGCGCGGTGCCACACCGCAGTGGTACAAGCAGCGCGCCGGCATCCGCACCAAGGCCCTGTCGGGCGCGGCCCGCGTGGCACGCTTCAGGCCGCCCGGCGTGACAAGCGGACGACAGACCTGACGATGAGCGGCAACGAGAAGCCCGACGAACTCGCCGGTACCGAAGCGCCCTTCGTCTCGCACCTGGTCGAACTGCGTGACCGGATCATCCGGGCCACGATCGCCATCGCCATCGCCTTCGGGGTGCTGTGCATCTGGCCCGGCCCCGCGGGCCTGTACGACCTGCTGGCCGCCCCCATGGTGGCCCACCTGCCCAAGGGTGCAACGCTGATCGCCACCAACGTGATCTCGCCCATCCTGGTGCCGCTGAAGATCACGCTGATGGCGGCCTTCATGATCGCGCTGCCGGTGGTGCTGTATCAGTTGTGGGCCTTCGTGGCACCGGGCCTGTACTCGCACGAGAAGAAGCTGGTGATGCCGCTGGTGATTTCCAGCACCATCCTGTTCATCCTCGGCGTGGCGTTCTGCTACTTCCTCGTCATCCCGGGGATGAGCAAGTTCATCCAGGCCTTCGCACCGGCCAGCATCACCGCGGCGCCTGACATCGAGCAGTATTTCGGCTTCGTGCTCACGCTCTTCCTCGTCTTCGGCATTGCCTTCGAGGTGCCGATCGCCGTGGTGGTGCTGGCGCGCATGGGCATCGTCACCATCGCGCAGCTGCGCGCCTGGCGCGGTTACTTCATCGTCGCGTCCTTCATCGTCGCCGCCGTCGTCACCCCGCCCGACGTGATCTCGCAGCTGGCGCTGGCGATACCGATGTGCATCCTGTACGAACTCGGCATCATCGCCGCCGGGCTGTTCATCAAGCACAGCAAGGCGCCGGAAGACGCCGCAGCAGCGGCCGACAAGCCGGCGTCCTGATCGCGGCGCAGCCGCCGATCACCGTCAAGCCACTTTCGAGGGTCCGGCTCTCCCGGCCCGATGAAAGGCCTCCCCCTCGGGCGGGGTGAGCCCGCACCGCGCAAGCGCCTGCGCGCTTGCGAGTGGCTGGCGAACGCCGTCAGGCCTGCAAGCCGGACGGCAGCGAGCGCGAGCGAGCTGGGGGGCCTAACGTACCCAGGTATTGAGCTGAATGATCGGCATCAGTACCGCCAGCATGATCAGCACCACCACGCCGCCCATCGCGACGATGAGCAGCGGCTCGAGGATCGTCGCCGCCGACATCGCGCGGCGCTGCACCTCGGCCGACAGCTGCACCGATGCCCGCAGCAGCATCTCGGGCAACTGCCCGGTCTGCTCGCCCAGGCGGGCGAACATCGCCAGCAGGCCCGGAAAGCGCTTCTTGCCAGCCAGAGCGCTGGCCAGCGGCGCACCCTCGCGCACCTGCACCAGCGCGTCCAGTGCATCCGCGCGCATGGCGCGGTTGCCCAGCGTCTCGGCTGCGGCCTGCAGCGCCTTCAGGATGGGCACGCCGGCACCGGCCAGCATGGCCAGCGTGCCGCCGAAACGCGCCGCGTTGTAGCCGCGCGCCAGGCGGCCCAGCAGCGGCAGGCGCAGCACCATCGCATCGGTGCGTTCGCGGAAGGCCTCGTTGCGCCGCGCCATCACCAGCGCCGTCACGCCGCCGGCGGCCAGCAACGCCACCGCCCAGCCCCACTGGCGCACGAAGGCGCTGGTGGCGAGCATGGCCACCGTCAGCACCGGCAGCGCGCGCTTGGAGCTGCTGAAGACGTTGGCGATCTGCGGCACCACGAAGGTGACGAGCACGATGACGATGACCATCGCCACCAGCGAGACGATGGCAGGGTAGAGCATCGCGCCCACGACCTTGGTGCGCAGCGCCTGGCGCTGTTCCAGGTCGTCGGCCAGGCGCTCGAGCACGGCGCCCAGGGCACCGCTCTGCTCGCCGGCAGCCACCACGGCGCGGTAGATGTCGTCGAACTCGCGCGGTGCGGTGGCCAGCGCACGCGCAAACGCGCTGCCGGCGTTGACCTCGCTCTTCAGGTGCGCCACCAATTCACGCTGGCGCGGGTTCTCGGCCTCGTCGGCCAGCGCCGTCAGCGCCCGTTCGAGCGGCAGGCCCGAACCGACCAAACCGGCCAGCTGGCGTGTCCACACCGCCAGGCCGGTCGCAGAGAACACCCGCCGCGTGAAGCGCGCGCTGGTGCTGTTGTCGTTGGCCGCCATCGTCACCGGCGTCACCACCATCGGCACCAGGTCGCGCCCACGCAACTGCTGGCGCGCTGCCTTGGCGTTATCGGCCTCGAGCAGGCCACCGTGCGACTTGCCGGCAGCGTCCAGGGCTTCGAAGCGGTAGGCGGGCATGTCAGTGACTCCGGCGCGCATTGCGCGACTCAGCGCCGTTCGCGTAACAGCGCGGTGCAGCAGCATTCGGCCCGTTGCTGACGTTGGTCAGCGCCAGAGCAGTCGCGCTCGAGCAGTCGCGCAGGATCAGGCCGCCGGGGTGCTCTGCTGCGTTCATGTCCCCCGACGGCGGCCTGGCGGCCGGCGTCTCCTCCTTTACTTCACTCCGCAGAGCACCCCACCGTCCTGATCCGCCAGCAGCGGAGGCGCGCCTGCACGCACGCCACCGGCAGATGCGCAGGGCGGCGGTGGCACCTGCGGGCGTAGACCCCATGCGGGGCCGCCCGTCAGGTGGATCATCGATGGCGGTGTTCAGGGCAGG
>JAURZK010000195.1 GCA_030653505.1 Rubrivivax sp. | reverse complement strand
ATGCCGATGCTGGTGATGCTCAAGGAGCACACGCTGCCGGGCGGCGAGGTCATCATGGTGCCCGACCGCTATGTGCGCGCATCGGATTTCAACGGCAAGCTCGGTCAGGCCAACAACCCGGAATGGAAGACGGTCGCCTTCGACGACGAGGGCAAGGTCGTGCTGCCGCACGGCGCCATCGGTTTCCGCTGGGGTCCGGACGGACGTGCCGACGAGGGTCAGTGGAACCTGGAAGCGAAGGAAGCGCGCCATGGCAGCGACGTCACGCTGAAGCTGTCGCTGCTTGAGGGCGACACACCGAGCAGCGAAACCGCGAAGGTGGGTTTCCCCTACTTCGGCGGCATCGTCAGCGAACATTTTCCGCACAACACGCAGACCGACGTACTGGTCCGCACCGTGCCCGTGCAGCGCATCGCACTCGGCAAGGCGGGCGAAAAGCGCGAAGCGCTGGTCGCCACGGTGTTCGATCTGCAGGTTGCCAACTACGGCGTGGCACGCGGCGTGCCGGGTGAGCTGGCCGCCAGGGATATCGACGACGACACGCCTTACACGCCGGCCGGGCAGGAGCGCATCACCGGCACGCCGCGCGCCCAGCTGATCACCGTGGCGCGCCAGTTCGCTGACAACGCGCACAAGACGCACGGCAAGTCGATGGTCATCATCGGCGCCGCGATGAACCACTGGTATCACAGTGACATGAACTACCGCGGCGTCATCAACCTGCTGATGATGTGCGGCTGCATCGGCCAGAGCGGCGGTGGCTGGGCGCACTACGTGGGCCAGGAAAAGCTGCGCCCGCAGACCGGCTGGACTGCACTGGCGTTCGCGCTCGACTGGATACGCCCGCCGCGGCAGATGAACAGCACCAGCTTCTTCTACGCCCACAGCGACCAGTGGCGCTACGAGAAGCTGGGCATGGAAGAGATCGTCTCGCCGCTGGCCGACAAGAGCGTCTACGGCGGCACGATGATCGACTACAACGTGCGCGCCGAAAGGATGGGCTGGCTGCCCAGCGCGCCGCAGCTGAAGACCAACCCGCTGCAGGTGGTGAAGGACGCCACCGCCGCCGGCATGGACCCGAAGGACTACGTGGTGCGCGGCCTGAAGGACGGCACGCTGCAGATGAGTTGCGAGGATCCGGATGCGCCGCAGAACTGGCCGCGCAACCTCTTCGTCTGGCGCAGCAACCTGCTGGGCTCGTCGGGCAAGGGTCACGAGTACTTCTGCAAGCACCTGCTGGGCACCGAGAACGGCATCCAGGGCAAGGACCTGGGCGCCGACGATGCCAAACCCAGCGAAGTGGTCTGGCACAAGGATGCCCCGGTCGGCAAGCTGGACCTGGTGGTGACGCTGGACTTCCGCATGAGCACGACGTGTCTCTACAGCGACATCGTGCTGCCCACCGCCAGCAGGTACGAGAAGAACGACCTCAACACGAGCGACATGCACCCCTTCATCCACCCGCTGAGCGCGGCCGTGGACCCGGTGTGGCAGAGCCGCAGCGACTGGGAGATCTACAAGGGCTTCGCGAAGGCCTTCAGCGAAGTCTGCGTCGGCCACCTGGGGGTAGAGAAAGAGGTCGTGCTGACACCCATCATGCACGACACCGCCGGTGAACTGGCACAGCCCTTCGACGTCAAGGAATGGCGCAAGGGCCAGTGCGAGCTGATCCCGGGCAAGACCGCGCCGCAGATCGCCGTGGTCGAACGCGATTACCCCAACACCTTCAAGCGCTTCACCGCGCTGGGCCCCTTGCTCAACAAACTGGGGAATGGTGGAAAAGGCATTGGATGGAAGACCGAGACCGAGGTCACGCAACTGGGCCAGCTCAACGGCCTGACGCTGGGTGAGGGCGTGTCACAGGGCATGCCGAAGATCGTCACCGACATCGACGCCTGCGAGGTCATCCTGCAGCTGGCGCCCGAGACCAACGGCCACGTCGCGGTGAAGGCCTGGGAAGCACTCGGCAAGCAGACCGGGCGCGACCACACCCACCTTGCGCTGTACCGTGAGGACGAGAAGATCCGCTACCGCGACGTGCAGGCGCAGCCGCGCAAGATCATCAGCAGCCCGACGTGGAGCGGCATCGAGAGCGAGACCGTCAGCTACAACGCCGGCTACACGAACGTCCATGAATACATCCCATGGCGCACGCTCACCGGACGGCAGCAGTTCTATCTCGACCACCCGTGGATGATCGCCTTCGGCGAAGGCTTCGGCAGCTACCGCCCGCCGGTGGACCTGAAGACGACGGCCGGCATCCACAACATCAAGCCCAACGGCAACGCCGAGATCCTGCTGAACTTCATCACGCCGCACCAGAAGTGGGGCATCCACAGCACCTACAGCGACAACCTGATGATGCTGACGCTGAACCGCGGCGGCCCGGTGGTGTGGGTGTCGGAGGATGACGCGCGCAGTGCCGGCATCGTCGACAACGACTGGGTCGAGGTCTTCAACATCAACGGCGCCATCGCGGCGCGCGCGGTGGTCAGCCAGCGTGTCAACCCCGGCATGCTGATGATGTACCACGCGCAGGAAAAGATCGTGAATACGCCGGGGTCGGAAATCACCGGCGCGCGCGGCGGCATCCACAACTCGGTCACGCGCATTGTGCTCAAGCCCACGCACATGATCGGCGGCTACGCGCAAT
>JAURZK010000191.1 GCA_030653505.1 Rubrivivax sp. | reverse complement strand
AGGTGATGCTGCCCTAATCGTCGTCAGCGTTGCCCACGGCCGGACCGCTACACTGGAAGGGCATGTTCCTGTTCGGTCCGGCCGTGGTTCTGAGTGCATTCTTACTCTTCCTCGTCCAGCCACTCGCCGGGAAACACCTTCTCCCTCACCTCGGAGGCTCGGCAGCGGTCTGGTCGGCGTCTGCTACGTGCTCGACGAACCGACCATCGGCCTGCACCCGCGCGACAACGGCATCCTGCTCGGCGCGCTGGCCAAGCTGGGTGCCGCCGGCAACACGCTGGTGGTGGTGGAGCACGACGAAGACACCATCCGACGTGCCGACCACCTGATCGACATCGGCCCCGGCGCCGGCAAACGCGGCGGCCGGCTGGTGGCCGAGGGCACGGCCGCCGACCTCTCCGCGCAGCCCGATTCCGTCACCGGCCGCCTGCTCGCCCACCCGCTGCGCCACCCGCTGGTGCCGCGCCGGCCCATCGACTGGACGGCGCCGGCGCTGCTGCTGCGCGGCGCCACGCTGCACAACCTGCAGCGGGTGGACCTGCGTGTGCCGCTGGGCCGGCTGGTGGCGGTGACGGGCGTCAGCGGCAGCGGCAAGAGCACACTGGCGCGCGACGTGCTGCTGGCCAACGTGCAAAGTGCGCTGTCCGGCAGCAGGAAGTGGACGGGCTGCGAGAGCCTGGAAGGCTTCCAGCACATCGACCGCGTGCTCGAGGTCGACCAGACGCCCATCGGCAAGACGCCGCGCAGCTGCCCGGCCACCTACATCGGCTTCTGGGACAGCATCCGCAAGCTCTTCACCGAGACGCTGGAAGCGCGCGCGCGAGGCTACGCCGCGGCGCGCTTCAGCTTCAACACCGGCGACGGCCGCTGCCCCGGCTGCGAGGGGCAGGGCATCAAGACCATCGCGATGAGCTTCCTGCCCGACGTGAAGGTGCCCTGCGACACCTGCCACGGCGCACGCTTCAACCCCGAGACGCTGGCGGTGAGCTGGCGCGGCAACAGCATCGGCGACGTGTTGCGCATGGAAGTCGACGAAGCCGTCGACTTCTTCGCCAGCATGCCTGCCATCGCCCACCCGCTGCAGTTGCTGAAGGACGTGGGCCTGGGCTACCTGACGCTGGGCCAGCCTTCACCCACGCTCAGTGGCGGCGAAGCCCAGCGCATCAAGCTCGTGACCGAGCTGAGCAAGGTGCGCGACGACGTGACGCGCCGCGGCCAGAAGCCGCCGAAGACGCTCTACGTGCTGGACGAACCGACGGTGGGCCTGCACATGGCCGACGTCGAGAAGCTGATCCGCGTGCTGCACCGGCTGGTGGATGGCGGCCACAGTGTGATCGTCATCGAACACGACCTGGACGTGATCGCCGAGGCCGACTGGGTGGTTGACCTGGGCCCGGACGGCGGCAGTGCCGGCGGGCATGTGGTGGTGGCGGGCGCGCCCGAGGAGGTGGTGGCCAGCGGGTCGCACACGGGGGTGGCGCTGGCGCCGGTGCTGGCGCGTGCCTGAGCGCTGCCGGGGCCACCGGCCAAGTTCAGGCGGTGGCGGGGGCCTGCCGTCGGCGCCAGAAGCGCCACAGGCGCCAGCCCAGCAGCACGGCGACGATCGCGGCGTAGATCGCCACCTCACCGAAGTCGAGCTTGCCGGCGCGCATCCAGAAGAAGTGCAGCAAGGCCAGCAGCACTACCGCGTAGACGGCCTTGTGCAGGGCCTGCCAGCGCTTCGCGCCCAGCGCCTTGATCGCACCGTTGAACGAGGTGGCGGCCAGCGGCAGCATCAGCAGCAGCGCCGTGCTGCCGACCAGGATGAAGGGCCGCTTGACGATATCTGCGACGATGGTCTTGAGGTCGAAGCCCATGTCCAGCCAGGCGTAGGCCAGGAAGTGCAGGCAGCCGTAGAAGAAGGTGAACAGGCCCAGCATACGGCGCAGGCGCGCCAGCGCGTGCCAGCCGGTCAGCTGGCGCAGCGGCGTGACGGCCAGCGTCAGGCACAGCAAGCGCAGCGTCCAGTCGCCCAGGCCGCGGATCAGCGCTTCGGCCGGGTTGGCGCCCAGCGTGTTCGCCCAGGCGCCCCAGAACAGCCACACGAAGGGCCCCAGCGCGGCCGCGAAAATCAGGGGCTTGGCGGCGCGGTGCAGCAGCAGCCGGTTCACACCGGTCAGTAGAACTTCTTCAGGTCCATGCCGGCGTAGAGCTGGCCCACCTGCGGCTCGTAGCCGTTGAACATCAGCGTCGGCCGCTTCTTCGCGAAGAGGCCGTCTTCGCCGATGCGGCGCTCGGTGGCCTGGCTCCAGCGCGGGTGGTCGACCTTGGGGTTGACGTTGGAGTAGAAGCCGTACTCGCTGGGGATGGCCACTTCCCAGCTGGTCTTGGGCTGCTTCTCGACGAAGCGGATCTTGACGATGCTCTTGCCGCTCTTGAAGCCGTACTTCCAGGGTGCCACCAGGCGCAGCGGCGCGCCGTTCTGGTTCGGCAACACCTCGCCATACAGGCCGAAGGCCAGCAGCGTCAGCGGGTGCAGGGCTTCGTCCATGCGCAGCGCCTCGACGTAGGGCCAGTCGAGCCCGCCGCCGTCCAGGCCGGGCATCTGCGCCTTGTCGACCAGGGTCACGAACTGCACGAACTTCGCGTTGCCGGTGGGTTCCACCCTCTTGATCAGCTCGGCCAGCGAGTAGCCCACCCAGGGCACGACCATCGACCAGCCTTCGACGCAGCGCAGCCGGTAGATGCGTTCTTCCATCGGGCTGAGCTTGAGCAGCGTGTCCAGGTCCCAGGTGCCGGGCTTCTTCACCTCGCCCTCGATGGCCACCGTCCACGGGCGCGTCTTCAGGCGGCCGGCGTTGCGCGCCGGGTCACTCTTGTCGGTGCCGAACTCGTAGAAGTTGTTGTAGGTGGTGACGTCGACGTAGGGCGTGAGCTTGTCCATCGTGCTGGCGCCGGCCACCGCGCTGCGGCCGGCGGGCAGGGCCGCCAGCTTGCCCGGCCGCGCCGGCTGTGCGCGCGCCGACAGTGAAGGCAGGGCGCCCAGCGCCGCGCCCGCCACGAGACCCTGCACCAGGCGGCGGCGCTGCGCGTAGACGGCCTGCGGCGTGATCTCCGAGGCGATGGGGTGGGCGAAGCCGTGGTCTTTCAGGAGGTGCATGGGGGGGTTCCTGTTGCTCGACAGCGGGTGGTCGGTCGGTGCGTCACCGACTTACACCGGTCCGGCAGCATGCCAGTCGTGCAGAGACCTGTCCCACGCGGGGCTGGCCGGAAATGCAAACGGGCCGGCGAATGCCGACCCGGTGCCGAGGCGCGGTTGTGCGCGGGCGCTCAGCGCAGGCCGGCGACGTAGTCGGCCACGGCCTTGATCTCGGCGTCGTTCATCTTCGCCGCGATGGCGGTCATCTGGGCATTGTTGCCCCGCGCGCCCGAGCGGAAGGCCAGCAGTTGCGCTTCGGTGTACTCGACGTGCTGACCGCCCAGGCGCGGGTACTGCGCCGGGATGCCGGCACCGTTAGGGCTGTGGCAGCCGGAACAGGCGGGCACCGCCTTGGCCACGATGCCGCCGCGGTAGATGCGTTCGCCCAGCATCACGCTGTCCTTGTGGGTCGCTGCGCCGGGGACGGGCTGCCTGGCGGCATAGAAGGCCGCGATGTGCTTCATCGCCTCTTCGTTCAGCGGAGCCGCCATGCCCATCATGATGGGGTTCTGGCGCTTGCCGCTCTTGAACTCGGCCAGCTGCTTGACCAGGTATTCCGGGTGCTGACCCTGCAGGAGGGGGTTGGCGGGCACGCCGCGCGAAGCGTCCTGCGTGTGGCAGGCGCCGCAGGCTGCCGCCAGCTGCTGGCCCTTGGCCGGGTCGGCCTTGAAGGCGGGTTCTGCCGTGGCGGCCTGAGCGGCAGTGCACAGCAGGGTCAGGGTGGCGGTCGACAGGGTCGACAGCGCCAGCGACTTGAGACGCGACATCATGCAAAGGGCCTTCAAAGGGGGGAACGGCGAGATCAGCGAAGCAAGCGATTTTACAATGTCCCATGACAAGCAGCTTTCAAGGCCCATCGGCCGCGCCCGCGGACACCACCAAGCTGGCCCTGGCGTGGAGCCACACCGCCCGCTTTTTCACCACCGCCAGCAAGCTCGACCAGCTGCCCGCGAGCGAAACACCCGAGATCGCCTTCGTCGGCCGCAGCAACGCCGGCAAGTCCACCGCCATCAACCGGCTGGCGCAGCAGAAGCGGCTGGCCTTCGCGTCGCGCACACCCGGGCGCACCCAGCACATCAACCTCTTCCACGTCGGCCCGAAGGACGCACCCGACGCGCTCTTTGCCGACCTGCCGGGTTACGGCTACGCCGCGGTGGAGCGTGCCGCCAAGCTGCGCTGGCAGGAGGTGATGGCCGACTACCTGCAGCTGCGCCGCCCGCTGCACGGTGTGGTGCTGATGATCGACTCGCGCCTGGGCTTCACCGAGCTCGACCAGCGCCTGCTGGCGCTGATGGCGCCGCGACTGGTCAACGGCGAGGTGCGGCTGCTGGCGCTGCTGACCAAGGCCGACAAGCTCAACCGCAGCGAGGCGCAGCTGGCGCTGCAGAAGGCGCAGGACGTGCTGGCCGAGGTGGCGGGCGAAAACGCCGACATCGGCGTCACGCTGTTCTCGGCACTGTCGCGCCAGGGCCTGGGTGATGTCGCCGAGACGCTCTACGACTGGGTGCACACACCGGCGGCAGTGCTGAACGCGACCTCGCCCGGGGCGGCAGCGGACGCCCCGCCCGAGGATGCGCCGCTGGCGTGATGCGCCACTTCGACCTCGCGCTGCCGCACGGCATCACGCTGGCCTGCCGTGCCGCTGGCACGCCAGGCGCACCACGCGTGATGCTGCTGCACGGCTTCCCCGAGGCGGCCTTCGTCTGGGATGGGGTGATGGCGCTGCTGGCGCCGCATGCCGACTGCGTGGCGCCCAACCTGCTCGGCTACCCGGGCTCGTCTGCGCCAACCGACGTGGCGGCCTACCGACCGCGGCGGCTGGTGGCCGACGTGGCGGCGGCCATCGCCGCACTGGGCGGTCCGCTGGACCTGCTGGTGGCCCACGACTGGGGCGGCGCGCTGGCCTGGAACCTTGCCGCGGCGCAGCCCGGGCTGATGAAGCGGCTGTTGATCGTCAACGCCCCGCACCCGGCCACGTTCCTGCGTGAACTGCGCGAGAGCCCGGCGCAGCAGGCCGCCAGCGCCTACATGAACTTCCTCTGCCGCCCCGACGCCGAGTTGCTGCTGGCCGAAGACGACTTCGCGCGCCTGTGGCCTTTTTTCGGGAGCGCCGCTTGGCTGACCGACGGCCTGCGCGCGCAATACCGCGCCGCTTGGAGCAACGCTGGCCGTGGGCTGACGGGCCCGCTGAACTACTACCGCGCCTCGCCACTACGGCCGCCATCGGGCCCCAACGATTCCGTGCAAACGCTGCTGCTGCCCGACGAGGCCGTGACGGTGCAGGTGCCGACCACCGTGCTCTGGGGTGAAGCCGACGTCGCGTTGCTGCCGGGCCTTCTCGATGGGCTCGAACGCTGGGTACCGAACCTGCAGGTACAGCGCGTCGCCGACGCGGGACACTGGATCGTGCACGAACAGCCCACGCGCGTGGCCGGGCTTATCCGAGAACTGCTGACGTAGCGCCCGACGGCCCGTGCAGCCTGCGTTCAGGCTGCCGCGGCCACCTGGTCCTGCACACGCGCCGCGGCGCTGCCGACGATGGAGCGCTCCTTCAGCGTCTTGGCCAGCCGCTCGGCGTGCATGGTCAGCAACGCGTCGCGGCGCACCGCCCAGGTGGCGTCGGAAGCACCGTCGCCGAACAGCCAGACCTCGCCGCGTTCACCGGGCCACAGCAGACGGCATTGCACCCAGCGGCCCTGCAGGAACATGCGCACCCAGTCGCCGGGCTTCAGGCTGTCCAGCCATTCGTCGGTGGGGGTGTCTGTGCGTGAAGGCGGCGGGCGGTGGTCGAGCAGATCGGCCGGCACGGTATCGAGTTGCTCGACGTCGAGCATGCCGTGGAAGGCCGAAGGTGAGGCGCGGCCCGAGAGGATCTTGTCCTCCAGCTTCTGCAGCGCCCCGATCTGGCTGGCCGCGGCGGCCAACCGGCGTGTCAGGCGCTTGTGCAGGAAGCTCTCGAGGCGGTCGAGTGCCCAGCGGTACAGACCGTTGTTCTGGTCGGGTTCAGCCACCAGTTGTTCGACGGTGGCGTAGGCCGACTTCAGCAGCTGCTTGCGTTCGGGGTCGGCGGCATCGGGCGCCATCTCGCACTCGAAGGCCAGGTGGTTGATGAAGCGCCACAGCGGGTGCTTGTCCTGATCGAGCATGCTGCCGTCGCGCAGCGCCAGGCGCATGGCCGGGCCGTGCAGGCGCGAGATCACCATGCCGACGTCGGACGGCACACGTTCGTCGGACAGCATCGCCTCGAAGAGCCGGCTGACGAGTTCGACAGACTGGCGGTCGACGCGGTTCGAGGTGCCACGCACGACCTCGGTCCAGTGTTCCCTGCGGCCACCGCCCGGTGCGGGCGCGGTGGCCGGTCGCGGGGCCTGGCCTTCATAGCTCAGCTGAACGTCCATCGGCGCCGGCATGGTGTCGCGCATGCGCTGCAGGTCGGGGCTGAAGGTGGTCTCGTTGGGATTGCCGCGGGGGCCACGGCGCGAGCCCGAGGGCAGGATCAGCGTGCGGTGTGTGGCCGGCTCGATCCCCATGCCCTCGAGCCGCGATGTCGACGACGCGTAGGCCGTGCGCAGCACCTGCGCCAGCGGCGTGCCGGCGTAGCGCATGAAGGCCAGCTGGTGGCCGCGCGACAGCGGCAGCGCCTGCGCGGCGGCCCACACGGCGCGCGCGTAGGCCTCGGCGCGAAAGGGGTTGTGGTCGCCGGCGACGTCCATGTCGCCGACCATCGCCGAGAGGTAGGTCTGCAGCTCGCGCAGCTCGTACTCGGCGGTGCTGTTGATGGCTTCGATGATGTGCGACAGCTCGACATCCATCGCCACCACTTCCTCGTCGACCAATGACAGCGCCATGCGCTTGGCTTGGGGCGCGCCAGCCTTCGGTGCACGCTGGGACAGCTGCGCGTCGACCTGCTCCTGCAGTGAGCGCATGAAGTAGTCGCCCAGGCGCATGCGCTGGGTTATCAACGCCTGCATCAGGTCGCCGACGGTGGAGCGCTGGATCGGCGTCATCTGCGCCAGACCCTTGCGGGCGTAGTCGAGCGTGCCGTCGATCACCTGATCGAAGAGCAGGGGCGCACGGAGCAGTTCGTCTTCGACGAACTGCTGCATGGCCGGCGAGACACGGTGGGTGCCCATGGTTCATTATCTGGCTGGAAATCCGCGCCCATCAACGAAAAAGGCCTGCGGAAACCCCGCAGGCCTTGGTGTTGGCAGGCTGCGGCCGCTGCCGGTGCGGGCGCTTCGCCCGACATCCGGTTACGGCCGTGCCCGCGGGCTTACATGTCCATGCCGCCCATGCCACCCATGCCGCCCATGCCGCCGGGCATGCCGCCCGCGCCGGACTCGTCCTTGGGCGACTCGGCAACCATGCACTCGGTCGTCAGCATCAGGCCGGCAACGGAGGCAGCGTTCTGCAGCGCGGTGCGCGTGACCTTCGTCGGGTCCAGGATGCCCATCTCGATCATGTCGCCATACTCGCCCGTCTGGGCGTTGTAGCCGTAGTTGCCCTTGCCGGCCAGCACGGCGTTGATGACCACGCTGGCTTCCTCGCCGGCGTTGAACACGATTTCGCGCAGCGGCTGCTCGACAGCGCGCAGCACGATCTTGATGCCGGCTTCCTGGTCGTGGTTGTCACCCTTGATGGCACCCGCCGCCTGGCGGGCACGCAGCAGGGCCACGCCACCACCGGCGACGATGCCTTCTTCCACCGCCGCACGCGTGGCGTGCAGGGCGTCTTCGACGCGCGCCTTCTTTTCCTTCATCTCGACTTCGGTGGAGGCGCCGACCTTGATGACGGCAACACCGCCGGCCAGCTTCGCCACGCGCTCTTGCAGCTTCTCGCGGTCGTAGTCGCTGGTGGCTTCCTCGATCTGGATGCGGATCTGCTTGACGCGGGCTTCGATGTCGCCAGCGGCACCGGCGCCGTCGATCAGCGTCGTGTTCTCCTTGCCCACTTCGACGCGCTTGGCCTGGCCCAGGTCGGTCAGCGCGACCTTCTCGAGCGTCAGGCCCACCTCTTCGGCGATGACCTTGCCGCCGGTCAGGATGGCGATGTCTTCCAGCATGGCCTTGCGGCGGT
>JAURZK010000190.1 GCA_030653505.1 Rubrivivax sp. | reverse complement strand
CCGTTCGCTCAAGAAAGGTCCCTTCGTGGACCAGCACCTGATGGCCAAGGTCGAGAAGGCCGCCGCCATCAAGGACAAGAAGCCGATCAAGACCTGGTCGCGCCGCAGCACCATCCTGCCCGAGTTCATCGGCCTGACGGTGGCCGTGCACAACGGCAAGCAGCACGTGCCCGTGTACGTGACCGACCAGATGGTCGGCCACAAGCTCGGCGAATTTGCCCTCACCCGCTTGTTCAAGGGTCACCCCGCGGACAAGAAGGCCAAGCGCTAAGGAGCCGAGAGCGATGGAAACCAAAGCAAGCGTGCGTGGCGTTCGCCTTTCCGTGGACAAGGGCCGGCTCGTCGCCGACATGATCCGCGGCAAGAAGGTCGACCAGGCCATCAACATCCTCGCGTTCACGCAGAAGAAGGCCGCCGGCATCATCAAGAAGGCGGTCGAATCTGCAGTGGCGAATGCCGAGCACAACGACGGTGCCGACATCGACGAACTGAAGATCAAGTCGATCTACGTCGAGCAGGGTGCGGTGCTGAAGCGCTTCTCCGCCCGGGCCAAGGGCCGGGGCGCGCGCATCAGCAAGGGCACCTGTCACATCTTCGTGACGGTCGGCAACTGAGGAGCTGGAAAGAACATGGGACAAAAAATCCACCCGACCGGCTTCCGCCTCGCCGTCACACGCGCCTGGCAAAGCCGCTGGTTCGCCACCAAGGCCAACTTCGCCACGATGCTGGCCGAAGACCTGAAGGTCCGTGAGTACCTGAAGACCAAGCTGAAGAGCGCCGCCGTCTCGCGCATCCTCATCGAGCGCCCCGCCAAGAACGCCCGCATCACCATCTACTCGGCGCGTCCGGGCGTGGTCATCGGCAAGAAGGGCGAGGACATCGAGAACCTGAAGGCCGAACTGAGCCGCCGCCTGGGCGTGCCGGTGGCCGTGAACATCGAAGAGATCCGCAAGCCGGAAGTCGATGCACAGCTGATCGCCGACAGCATCACGCAGCAACTCGAGAAGCGCATCATGTTCCGCCGCGCCATGAAGCGCGCGATGCAGAACGCGATGCGCCTGGGCGCACAGGGCATCAAGATCATGAGCTCGGGCCGCCTGAACGGCATCGAGATCGCACGTTGCGAGTGGTACCGCGAAGGTCGCGTGCCGCTTCACACGCTGAAGGCCGACATCGACTATGGCTTCAGCGAAGCCAAGACGACCTACGGCGTCATCGGCGTGAAGGTGTGGGTGTACCGCGGTGACCGCCTGGCCAATGGCGAGGCGCCGCAACTGCCCAAGACCGAAAACGACGGCGACCGCCGCGACCGCCGTGGCCCGCGCCCCGGCGACCGTCCGGGCGCCCCGGGTGGCCGTGGCCGTCCCGGCATGGACCGCCCGCCGGCACCGCGTGGTGAAGTCACTACGGCTGCAACAACGCCTGCAACGCCCGCTGCCGACGGCCCGAGTGGTCCCAAGGGCCCGGCCGTCAAGCGCGTGCGCCGCGCCACCCCGGCGACGCCGGCCGCCCCTGGCGGCAGCGAGACCAAAGGAGAATAACGATGCTGCAACCCGCACGTCGCAAGTTCCGCAAGCAACACAAGGGCCGCAACACCGGCATCGCCACGCGTGGCGCGGCCGTGTCTTTCGGCGATTTCGGCCTCAAGGCCACCGAACGCGGCCGCATCACGGCGCGCCAGATCGAAGCCGCCCGTCGTGCCATCTCGCGCCACATCAAGCGCGGCGGCCGCATCTTCATCCGCATCTTCCCCGACAAGCCGATTTCGCAGAAGCCGGCCGAAGTGCGCATGGGCAACGGCAAGGGCAACCCCGAGTACTACGTGGCCGAGATCCAGCCGGGCAAGGTGCTGTACGAGATCAACGGCGTGCCGGAACAACTGGCGCGCGAGGCGTTCCAACTGGCTTCGGCCAAGCTGCCGCTGAAGTGCACCTTCGTCGCACGCCAAGTCGGCGCCTGACCAGGAACACACATGAGCAAGACATCTGAACTGCGTGGCAAGGACGTGGCGGCGCTGGAAAAGGAAGTTTCCGATCTGCTGAAGGCCCACTTCGGCCTGCGCATGCAGAAGGCGACCCAGCAGCTGACCAACCACACGCAACTGGGCAACACGCGCCGCGAGATCGCCCGCGTGAAGACCATCATCGCGGAAAAGAAGAGGGCCGCCAAATGAGCGAAGCACAAACCGCCGCGGGCACGCCCGTGGCTGCGCCGGTGAAGAACACGCGCACGCTGGTCGGCCGCGTCGTCAGCGACAAGCGCGCGAAGACCATCACCGTGCTGGTCGAGCGCCGCACCGCGCACGAGCTCTACGGCAAGATCGTGGCCAAGTCGCGCAAGTACCACGCGCACGACGAAAAGGGCGAGTTCAAGCTGGGTGACCTGGTCGAGATAGCCGAAGGGCGCCCGATCAGCAAGACCAAGTCCTGGACCGTCACCAAGCTGCTCGAGAAGGCCAAGCTGGTCTGAACTTCTGCGGGGCTTTGTGGCCCCGCCTGCACGCTGCACGGCCGGACGCTGGACACTCCAGGTCCGGTCGTTCTTCCTTCACACCAGGAGCGCACACATGCTGAAAGTCGGAGACAAACTGCCCGCGGGCAGCCTGAACGAATTCATCGAGGTCGAGGGCAATGGCTGCTCGCTGGGCCCCAACACCTTCGACATCGCCAAGCTCACCGCCGGCAAGAAGATCGCCATCTTCGCGCTGCCCGGCGCCTTCACGCCCACCTGCTCGGCCAAGCACGTGCCGGGATATGTCGAGCATGCCGACGCGCTGAAGGCCACCGGCGTCGAC
>JAURZK010000185.1 GCA_030653505.1 Rubrivivax sp. | reverse complement strand
CGCCGCGCAGCACGGCGCCGTACCAGACGCTGGCATCTTCGTCGAGCTGCACGCGGCCGATGAGCTGGGCGCTTTCGGCGACCCAGGCGGTGGGCGCGATGCGCGGGGCGTCGTCGCCGAGTTGGTAGATGGCCAAGGGGGCTCCTGGAGAAGGGCTGCCGAGAGGCAGAGCCGATAATTCTAGGGATGGAGCTCCGCGCCGCCGCACTGAAGGCCTTGCAGCTGGCCGACCCGGCGGCCAAGGCGGCCGCGGCACGGGCGCTGCACCCCGCGCCGCACGGCACGCTGGACACGACTGCGCAGCTGCAGACCGACGGGCCACTGCCCGGCCGCACCGACCGCCCGCTGCTGGTGGCGCCGGCCGACGTGCCGCGCCGCTCGCCCTTCACGCCCGCGGGCCGCGCCGCGCTGCTGCACGCGGTGGCGCACATCGAGCTGAACGCCATCAACCTGGCACTCGACGCCGTCTGGCGCTTCGCCGGCATGCCTGCCGACTACTACCGCGACTGGCTGCGCGTGGCCGCCGAGGAGGCGCTGCACTTCACGCTGCTGAACGAACACCTGGCCACGCTGGGCCACGCCTACGGCGACTTCGCCGCCCACGACGGCCTGTGGACGATGGCCGAGCACACCGCGGGCGACCTCACCGCGCGCATGGCACTGGTGCCGCGCACGCTGGAGGCGCGCGGCCTGGACGCCACGCCGCCGATGCAGGACAGGCTGCGCCGCGCCGGCGACCTGCGCGCGGTGGCCATCCTCGAAATCATCCTGCGCGACGAGATCGGCCATGTCGCCGTCGGCAACCGCTGGTACCGCTGGCTGTGCGAGCGCGCTGGCCTCGACCCCGTGGCCCACTATGCCGTGCTGGCCCAGCGCCACCGCGCACCGCGGCTGCGCGGCCCCTTCAACCTCGCCGCGCGCAGCGCCGCGGGCTTCACCGCCGACGAAATCGCAGCACTGCAGCGACCGTGAATCCGTCACGACCGGATTACACTTTGCGCCTTCATCGTCCACCCCCTCAGCACGCCCATGAAGCCGATCTCGACCCGCCGTTTCCTGCAGATTGCCGGCCTGACGGCCGCCGCCTTCGTGCTCGCCGCCTGCGGCAAGAAGGAAGAGCCCCCCGCGCCGGCCCCCGTGGCCTCGGCGCCGGCGCCCGCGCCTGCCAAGGTCTACGTGGTCGGCACCGACGCCGCCTACGCGCCCTTCGAGAGCCAGAACGAAAAGGGCGAAATCGTCGGCTTCGACATCGAGGTCGTGCAGGCCATCGCTGCCAAGGCCGGCTTCGAGGTCAAGTTCGTCAACACGCCCTGGGAAGGCATCTTCAACGCGCTGGGCCAGGGTGACCGCGACATGGTCGTCTCGGCCGTGACCATCACCGAAGAGCGCAAGCAGACGATGGACTTCAGCGCGCCCTACTTCGACGCGCAGCAGCTCATCGCGGTGAAGGAGAACAGCAAGGTCGCCAAGTTCGCCGACCTGAAGAGGCTGAAGGTGGGCGTGCAGACCGGCACCACCGGCGACGAGGCCGTGACCAAGCTGATGGGCAAGGCCAGCACCAACATCAAGCGCTTCGAGAGCACGCCGCTGGCGCTGAAGGAACTCGAGTCGGGCGGCGTCGACGCGGTGGTGGCCGACAACGGCGTGGTCATCCACTACGTGGCCAACAACCCGGGCGGCAAGTTCAAGACCGTCGCCGACAAGGACTTCGTGCCCGAGCAGTACGGCATCGCGCTGAAGAAGGGCAACACCGAGTTGCTGGAGAAGATCAACAAGGGCCTGGCGGACATCAAGTCCGACGGCAGCTACGACACGATCTTCGCCAAGTACTTCGGCGCCCCGCCGGCTGCCGCCGCGCCGGCGCCCGCCGCGTCCAAGTAAGCAGGTCGCCGGCCGATGGATCTTCGTTGGGAGATCCTTGCCGGCTACACGCCGCTGTTCGTCAGCGGCGTCTGGATGACCATCAAGCTCACGCTGGTGGCCATCGGCGCCGGCCTCGTGCTGGGCATTGGCTTCGGCCTGATCAGCACCTCTTCCGACGCGCCACAGCCGCGCACCCTGCCGGCGCGCGTGCTGCTGCTGGTGGCGCGCACGGTCACGGTGGCCTACGTCACCTTCTTCCGCGGCACGCCGTTGTTCGTGCAGATCCTGCTCGTGCACTTTGCGCTCATGCCGACCCTGGTGCACCCCGACCATGGGCTGCTCTTCTCGGGTGACCTGGCCAAGGAGTTCCGCCAGGAGCACGGCGCCTTCTTTTCGGGCTGCGTGGCGCTGAGCCTGAACGCCGGCGCCTACATCAGCGAGATCTTCCGCGCCGGCATCCAGAGCATCCACCGCGGCCAGACCCAGGCCGCGTACAGCATGGGGCTCACGCACGCACAGGCCATGCGCTTCGTGGTGCTGCCGCAGGCCTTCCGGCGCATGGTGCCGGCGCTGGTCAACGAAGGTGTCACCCTGATCAAGGACAGTTCACTCGTCTCGGCCATCGGCCTGGCCGAGTTGGCGCTGGCGGCGCGCACCGTGGCGGGCGCCTACTCGCGCTACTGGGAGCCCTACCTGGCCATCTCGGTCATCTACCTGATCCTGACGCTGACGCTGTCGTTGCTGGCCAAGCGCCTGGAGGCGCCGGCGCACCTGCGCGGGCGCTAACGCCGCGGGCGAGTGTTGCGCGGATGCTGCGCCGCAAAGGGTTTCTGCGTAGCAAAAGGCCCCGAACAAAGGGTAAGCCCGTAGCGCGCCTCTAAACTGTCACTTGTCGTCGGTCGGAAGTTTTGCCACCGCCGCAGCCACCAAATCAAGTGAGGAAACCCATGAAAATGACCCTGATCGTCGCCGCCGTGTCGGCCCTGGCTGCCACGGGCGCCCTCGCCCAGAGCAGCGTCACTGTCTACGGCCGGCTGAACACGAGCTTGGAAGAGCAGAAGAACATCGCCGTGAACGGCAACCAGAGCGTGATGCAGAACAATGCGTCGCGCCTGGGCTTCAAGGGCACCGAAGACCTCGGCGGCGGCTTGAAGGCCGATTTCCTGCTCGAGCACCGCTTCAACTCCGACACCGGCACCCAGACCGGCAGCGCGTTCTGGGCCGGCGACGCCTACGTCGGCCTGTCCGGTGGTTTCGGCGCTATCAAGCTCGGCCGCCTGACCAGCGCCGCGTACTACGCCACGGCTGACTACATCAGCATGCACAACCACGACACGGGCACGTCGGACGACAAGCTCTACACCTACCTGGGCCAGAACGCCAACACGATCGCCTACACGACGCCCAGCCTGGGCGGCTTCACGGCGGAAGCCTCGATCTCGGCGGGCGAAGGCGCGTCAAGGAACAACAAGGTCTTCGGCCTGGGTGTGAACGGCGCCATCGGCAAGCTGCAACTGGGCTTCGGTTACGAGAAGAACGATGGCGACAAGGACAACCAGCTCGCCATCCGCGGCCTGTACGAGATGGGTGCCCTGACTTTCGGCGCGTACTACCAACGCAGCCAGGACAAGGGCGTCGGCGGCCTGGGCAACCGTGACGCCTACCGTGTCGCTGCGATGTACACCGCCGGCGCGTCGGAATTCCATGTCAACGTGGGCATGGCCGATGACTGGAGCAAGTTGGGCAACAGCGACGCCAAGCAGTACACGGTTGGCTACAACTACAACCTGTCGAAGCGCACCAAGGTCTATGCCTTCTATACCGTGACTGACAACGGCAGCAATTACAGCTACTTCAGCTACCTTGGCAACGGGGCAGTCGTCAACAACCGCGCAGCAGAGGCCAGCGCGCTGGCCCTGGGCGTGCGCCACAACTTCTGATCGCCAGGGCTCTCGCCCTTGCACCAAGGCCGGTCGCACGACCGGCCTTTTTTCTTGTCGGCATCGCACGTCTACCAGGCGCTGCGGCTCAGCCGCGCGGATGGTGCAGCGCATGCAGCTGCCGCAGCCGCTCGCGCGCGACATGGGTGTAGATCGTCGTCGTGCCGATGTCGGCGTGGCCCAGCAGCATCTGCACCGCGCGCAGGTCGGCGCCGTGGTTCAGCAGGTGGGTGGCGAAGGCATGGCGCAGCGTGTGCGGTGACAGCGGTGCCGTCACGCCCGCGTGCAAGGCATGGCGCTTGACGATCTTCCAGAACATCTGGCGCGTCATGCCGTCACCCAGCCGCGTGACGAAGAGCGCCTCGGTATGCTGCCCAGCCAGGATGCCTGCGCGCGCTTCGTTCAGGTAGCGCTGCAGCCAGGTTCTGGCCTCGTCGCCGAAGGGCACCAGGCGTTCTCGGCTGCCCTTGCCCAGCACACGCAGCACGGCGTCATTCATGCCCAGTTGCACGGTCTTGAGCTGCACCAGTTCGCTGACCCGCAGGCCGCTGGCGTACATCAGCTCGAGCATCGCGCGGTCGCGCAGGCCCAGCGGCGTGGACACGTCGGGCGCGCCCAGCAGCGCCTCGACCTGGGCCTCGCTCAACGTCTTGGGCACACGCAGCGGCTGGCGTGCAGCCAGCAGGCGCAGCGTGGGGTCGGCGGCGACGAGGCGCTCGCGCACCGCCCAGCGGAAGTAGCGCCGGAATACCGTGAGCCGGCGGTTGGCCGTGGTGGCCTTGGTGGCGGCATGGCGCTCGGCCATGTAGCCGAGCAGGTCGGCCTCGCCGCTGGTGCTGGGCGGTTTGCCCAGCCAGGCTGCGTAGAGGCCGAGGTCGCGGCGGTAGGCGGCCAGCGTCAGCGGCGCCAGGCCGTCCTCGATCCACAAGGCGTCGATGAAGCGGTCGATCTCCGCCGTCGCGTCGACGCCCCGGGCAACGCTCACGTCACTGCAGCGACAGGCCCTGCTTCTTCACCACATCCCTGTACACGGCGAGCTCGGCCTGCATCTGCTTGGCGAACTCCTCGGGCGTGTTGAGGATCATCAGCGAGCCGGTGTCTTCGATGCGCTTGCGCACATCGGGCAGTTCGGCCGTGCGCTTGATGGCCGCGGCCACCTTGTCGACGATGTCCTTGGGCAGACCCTTGGGACCGAGGATGCCGTAGTAGGCCATGCGGTTCACGGGCTCCAGGCCGACTTCCTTGAAAGTCGGCACGTTGGGCATCTGCGCCAGCCGCTGCGGCGCGGCCACCACGATGGCGATGAGCCGGCCGTCCTTGATGAAGGGCAGCGCCGACGGGATGTTGTCGAAGATGATCGGCACCTGTCCGGCGACCGTGTCGTTCAGCGCCGGACCGGCGCCGCGGTAGGGGATGTGCGTGATGAAGGTGCCCGACAGGCTCTTGAACAACTCCATCTGCAGGTGGCCGATGCCGCCCGTGCCGGAACTGGCGAAGCTGTACTTGCCCGGGTTCTTCTTCACTTCGGCCAGGAAACCCTTGTAGTCGCGCGCCGGAAAGCTCGGGTGCACGGCGATGACATTCGGCGTGGCCGCGATGTTGATGATGGGCGTGAAGTCGACGGCCGGGTCGTAGCCGATCTTCGGGTTGATGGCAGGGTTGGCAGCCGTCGTCGACACCGTGGCCATGCCCAGCACGTGGCCGTCGGCCGGTGCACGGATCATCTCCAGCGCGCCGATGGAGCCGCCGCCACCGCCCTTGTTCTCGACCACCAGCGTCTGCCCCAGCGCCAGGTTGGCCTTCTCGGCGATGACACGCGCGATGATGTCCGTGGTGCCGCCAGGCGCGAAGGGCACGATCAGCCGCACCGGCTTGGTGGGGTAGCCCTGCGCCAGCGCCAGCGTCGGCAGCGCGGCCGTGAGGGCGGCGGCGGTCAACAGGCGGTTCATCGTTCTGCGTTGCATTCAGGTTCTCCGTTGAACTGAGGATGGGTACCGCGGCGTCGACGCCACGGGCTCAGGGACGCTGGCCGAGCAGCCCCGCCCTGAGTTCGCGGTCGTAGGGCCGGTCGCCGACGAAACTTCGAAGCAGCGCCGCGTAGAACTCTTCGCCGGCGATGGCCTCGCCTCGGAGTGTGCCATTCAGCCTGAAGGCCGTTCCGCGGCCGGGCTCGAAGTCGAGGTCCACGACGTCGCCTTTCTGCACCGTGCTCGTGGCCGCCACCTGGGCCTCGAACTGCGCCATGCGCCCGCGCAGCGGCGGCAGTTCGGCCTCCGGGGTGTTGCGCTGCAGCCCCTTGCGGAAAGCCTTGACGAACTCTTCGGCCGGCACCTTGTGCAACATCACCAGCTGCAAGCGCTTCGGGCCCGGCTGCGACACGGCCTGTGCCGCGGTGCTGGCGGGGTTGCGCAGGTAGAGCGCGGCGGCATACCCCTTGAACCAGGCCACGGCGCGCACACCCGTGCCGTTGAGCAGCAACTCGCTGCCGGCCACCTGCACACGACGGGCAAAGGCCTTGCCCTCGACGACGACGGCATCGTCCTGCGCCCAGGACAGCGTCGGGGCGCAAAGCGATGCGGCAAGCAGGTGGCGGCGGGTCAGGGGCATCGGGGGGGGGGGGTCCGGGGAAGCGAAAACAGTCGATGGTGTCATAACGCCGCACCCGGCCCGCAGGCCGACCTGCAGGACCGGCGCGCGGCGCCCTCGGAGATACTGGCGGCCGATGTCCGACACCCTGCTGCTGCTGCCCGACTTCCTGCTCATCCTCGGCGGCTTCGGGCTCTGCCGCTACACACCGCTCGCGCGCAGCGTGTGGGACGGCGCCGAACGGCTGGTGTACTACGTGCTGTTCCCGGCGCTGCTGTTCACGGCCATCCTGCGTTACCCGCTGTCGCCGGGCACCATGCTCCCCATGGCCGGCAGTGCGGTGACCGTGGTGTTGATCGGCATCGCTGCCGCCCTGGCGCTGGGCCGCTGGCCGGGTGTGGATGCGCGGCTGCACGCCTCGGGTGCGCAGACCGCCTTCCGTTTCAACTCCTACGTCGCACTGGCGCTGGCCGAACGCCTGGGTGGCACGCCGGGCGTGGCGTGGATGGCACTGATCATGTCGCTGGCCATCCCGCTGTGCAACGTGGCCGCGGTGTGGCCCTTGGCGCGGCAGGGCGGCCACGGGTATGCGCGCGAGCTGCTGCGCAACCCACTCATCCTGGCCACGGGCGCCGGGCTGCTCTTCAACCTGCTGGGGCTGCGACTGCCGGAGCTGGCCACCCTCACGCTGGGCCGCATCGGGTCAGCCGCACTGCCCATCGGCCTGATGGCGGTGGGCGCCGGGCTGCAGTTCGGTGCGCTGCGCGAAGGCCCGCGGCTGGCCGCGGCGCTGCTGGCGATCCGCCACGCGCTGCTGCCGGCGGTGGCCATCGCACTGGTGGTCGCGCTGCAGCTTCCGCCGGCGCAGCAGGCCATCGTGGTCGCCTTCGCGGCCATGCCCACCGCGTCCAGCGCCTATGTGCTGGCCGTGCGCATGGGCGGGCATGGCGGCTACGTGGCCGGGCTGGTGACGGTGAGCACGCTGATCGCCATGGCGGGGCTGCCGCTGGCGCTGTGGGTGCTCAGGCAGCTGGCGTAGTGGCGTCGGCAGCCGGCGCGGCGAGCGCCCAGTCGATGTGCTCGCGCACCAGGTCGCATGCGGTACCGCGCGCACCGGCAAGCGCGCCACGCAGCGCCTCGGCCGTGACCGCGTCGAGTGCCGCGCTGCCGCGGTCCGCCTGCGGCCCGGCGCGCAGTGCATTGCCGCTGGCCACCGCCAGGTTGCGGCGCCAGCGCGTGTAGCCGATACGCCGGATGGCGCTGCCTTCGGTGTGCCGCAGGAACTCGGCTTCGTCCCAGGCCCACAGCTTCAGCAGCGTGACCTGGCCCAGCGGCTCGCGCACGTCGAAGTCGGGCAGCGTGCTGCGCTGCGCATAGCGGTTCCAGGGGCAGACCAGCTGGCAGTCGTCGCAACCGTAGATGCGGTTGCCGATCAGCGGCCGCAATTCGATGTCGATCGGCCCCGCGTGCTCGATGGTGAGGTAGCTGATGCAGCGCCGCGCATCGAGCCGGTAAGGCGCGACGATGGCCTGCGTCGGGCAGACGGCCATGCAGGCGGTGCAGCTGCCGCAGTGCGCGCTGCTGGCTTCGTCCACCGGCAGCGGCAGGTCGACGAAGATCTCGCCCAGGAAGCACATCGAACCCGCGTCGCGCGAAAGGGCCAGCGTGTGCTTGCCGCGCCAGCCCAGGCCGGCGCGCGTGGCCAATGCCACTTCCAGCACCGGGGCCGAATCGGTGAAGACACGGTGGCCCAGCGGCCCGACCTCGGCGGCCAGGCGGTCGGCAAGTTGCTGCAGGCGCTGGCGCAAGACCCTGTGATAGTCCCTGCCGCGCGCGTAGACGGAAACCACCGCGCGCTGCGGGTCCTGCAGCACCGCGGTCTCGTCGTGCACCCAGGTGGGCGCGGTGTCGCGCGGCAGGTAGTCCATGCGTGCGCTGATGACGCCCACCGTGCCCGGTACCAGTTCCGCCGGCCGAGCACGTTTCAGGCCATGGCGCGCCATGTAGGCCATGCTGCCGTGGAAACCCGCGTCCAGCCAGGCCTGCAGGCCGGGCTCCTCGGCGGCGAGGTGAATGTCGGAGATGCCGATCTGGGAGAATCCCAGCGCACGCGCCCACTCCCGCAGCTGCTGCACCAGCGCCGGCCCTTCGAAGTGATGCACGCCTTGTCTGACCTGACCGCCGACATCCATGCCCCGATTCTAGGAAGCCGCCTCCTGCGCTGGGACGACGAGGCCGCGTGCGCCGCTTGCGCGGCCACGCTGGCGACACGCCCTGCCCTGGCCGATGCCTATGTCGAACTGCACGGCCCGCTGGGTGCCGGCAAGACGACCTTCGTGCGCCACCTGCTGCGCGCCTTGGGTGTCGCGGGCCGCATCAAGAGCCCCACCTACGCCGTGCTCGAGCCCTACGAACTGCCTGGCCTAGTGGTCTCGCACTTCGACTTCTACCGCTTCAATGACCCGCGTGAATGGCTCGACGCCGGCTTTCGCGAGCTGTTCGCGAACCCCGGCCTGAAGCTCGCCGAATGGCCGGAAAACGCCACCGGAGTGCTGCCGGTGGCCGACCTGCGCCTCTTCATCGAACCGCAGCCCGACGACAGCCGCGCGGTGCTCGCGCAGGCCGGCACGCCGCGCGGTCTGGAACTGCTGTGACGTCGCGGCAACCCCAGCCCCTGCTGCCGGCGCGACGCCAGGCGCTGCAGCGCCTGGGCCAGGTGGTGCTGCTGCTCGGCGCGCCACAACTGGCCTGGGGTGCGGGCATCGTCGCGGTGCGCGTCTGGCCGGCGCGCGACTACACACGCGTGACCATCGAATCCGACCAGCCTCTGGTGGCCACACACCAGCTCGTGCCCACACCCGACCGCCTGGTCGTCGACATCGACGGCCTGGAGCTCAACCCCGCGCTGCGCGAACTCGTGGGCCAGGTGCGGCCAGAGGACCCCTACATCGCGGTCGTGCGTGTCGGCCAGTTCCAGCCGCGCGTGGTGCGCCTGGTGTTCGACCTCAAGCAGCCGGTGCGGCCGCAGCAGTTTGCGCTGGCGCCCGTGGCCGCCTACCAGCAGCGCCTCGTCTTGGACCTCTTCCCCGTGCAGGAGGCCGACCCGCTGCTGGCGCTGGTGCGGGAACGCGAAGGCGCCGGCCAGCGTGCGGCGCAGGCGGTACAGGACGCCCTGGGCGAGCTCATCGCGCGCATCGAGCGCCCGGGCCCGGCGGGCTCGACCTCCATCGAGGCGCTGGGCGGCACCACCGCGGCCAGCGCCGCAGAAGGCCGGCTAGCGGCGGCCCCCGACGCAGCCGCGACGGCGGCGGCGCGCATGGCTGCGCCGCCCACCGCCAACGAACGCCGGCGCGTCGACCGGCTGGTCATCGTCGCACTCGACCCTGGCCATGGCGGCGAAGACCCGGGTGCCATCGGCCCCACCGGCCTGCGCGAGAAGGACGTCGTGCTGGCGGTGGCGCTGGCACTGCGCGAGAAGCTCAACGCCGTGCCCGGCATGCGCGTGATGCTGACGCGCGACGGCGACTTCTTCGTGCCGCTGCACGAACGTGTGCGCAAGGCGCGACGTGTGCAGGCCGACCTCTTCGTCAGCATCCATGCCGACGCCTTCATGCGCCCCGAGGCGCGGGGCGCCAGCGTCTTTGCGCTGTCCACGCGCGGCGCCACCAGCAGCGCGGCGCGCTGGATGGCGCAGCGCGAGAACGCGTCCGACCAGGTGGGCGGCGTCAACGTCGCGCAGGTGCGCGACGCGCAGGTGCTCAGCGCCATGCTCGACATGAGCACCACGGCGCAGATCAAGGACAGCCTGCGGCTCGGCCGCGAGGTGCTGACGCACATCGGCAAGGTAGGCCGCCTGCACAAGCCGCAGGTCGAGCAGGCGGGCTTCGCGGTGCTCAAGGCCCCTGACATCCCCAGCATCCTGGTCGAGACGGCCTTCATCTCGAATCCCGAGGAAGAGGCGCAACTGCGCAGCGCGGTCTACCGCGCGCAACTCGTCGAGGCGCTGGCGGTGGGCATCCAGCGCTACTTCGCGCGCAACCCGCCCCTGGCGCGGCAGCGCCAGTTGTAACGCCACGCGGCGGCGCCAGTTGTAGCGCCACGCGGCGGCGCCCGTTGTAACGTCACGCGGGAGCACCGGTTGTAGCGCCCAGCGGCAGCGCCCGTTGTCGCGCCACGGGACGGCCCCCTCTGTAGGCTGCGCGGCGGCGCTAGTCGCCCGCCCCGCCCAGGTAGCGCTTGCGCCGGAAGAAGTACACCAGCGTGATGCCGATCGCCGTCATCAGCGCGAAGGCGACCCAGAAGCCGGTCACCGAGTGGATGAGCGGCAGCGCGTCGAAGTTCATGCCGAAGAAGCCGGTGATGAGGTTCAGCGGCATGAAGATGGCCGTCAACACCGTCAGCGTGCGCATGATGTCGTTGGTGCGGTGGCCCAGGGCGCTGAAGTGCATCTGGACCGCGGTCTCGGCGCTCTGCTCCAGGCGCCGCACGTGGCCCAGCACACGCTCGATGTGCTCGAGCACGTCGCGCGAGCGCACACGCAACAGCTCACGTTCACGGCGGGCCTGCGCATCGGGCTCGTCGGGCCACTCTTCCAGCGCGTCTATCCACTCCTGCATCGCGCTGCGCTGGTCTTCGCAGGTGTCTTCCAGCATGTGCAGCGTGTTGCGCGATTCGAGCAGGATCTTCCAGTCCGCGAAGCGGCTGTGCGGGTCGAGCAGCTGGGCCTGCAGCGTGCCGAGCTGGCGCGTCAGCAGCCGCCGCAAGTCGAGGTAGCTGTCGACCATGTGGTTGACCATGCGCAGCATCAGGTCGGCAGGCTGGCCCGGCAGCCGACCCGCACCGCGCGACTCGCCCGTGGCGGCACCTGCGGTACTGGCCAGGCGCTGGGCGAAGAAGTCGCGCACGGCGCAGTCGGTGGCATGCACGGTGACGAGCACGCGGTCGAAAAGCGCAAAGCCCACCGGGCTGGTGTCGATGGCGGCCAGCGCCTGGCGCGCCGTGCTGGCCGTGCCGCGTTCCTCGTCGATGAACATGGCCGCACTGCCTGCGCCGGCGGCCAGGCGCCTGAAGACCATCAGGTCGTACCACGAGGTGTAGTCGTAGTGGCTGGGCAGCTGGTTGTTCAGCAGGTCGGACACATGCAGGTCGACGATCTGGCCGCCCGTCCAGCGCTGCAGCGCCGCCTGCACCTCGGGTGCGCGCACCTCGAACACGCCCCGCGCGCTGCCCAGCCAGAGGAAACCTCTGGGCGGCAGCGCTTCGGGCAGCGCGTCGAGTTCGGCGAAGTGGTCGGCGCTGACGTGGAAGATGCGCATCCGGCCGCCGCGGCGCCTGTTGCTAGCGGCGCGCCAGCAGCCGCGCGGCGTCGAGCGCGAAGTAGGTCAGCACACCGTCGGCGCCGGCGCGCTTGAAGGCCAGCAGGCTTTCCATCATCACCGCGTCGTGGTCGAGCCAGCCATTGGCCGCCGCGGCCTTGAGCATCGCGTACTCGCCGCTCACCTGGTAGGCAAAGGTCGGCACGCGGAATTCGTCCTTCACGCGGCGCACGATGTCGAGATACGGCATCCCGGGCTTGACCATCACCATGTCGGCGCCCTCGGCGATGTCCAGCGCCACCTCGCGCAGGGCCTCGTCGCCGTTGCCCGGGTCCATCTGGTAGACCTTCTTGTCGGCCTTGCCCAGGTTGCCGGCCGAGCCCACGGCATCGCGGAAGGGGCCGTAGAAGGCGCTCGCGTACTTGGCGCTGTAGGCCATGATGCGCGTGTGCACGTGGCCGGCGGCTTCCAGCGCCTGACGGATCGACCCGATGCGGCCGTCCATCATGTCGCTGGGTGCCACGATGTCGACGCCGGCGGCGGCATGCACCAGCGCCTGCCGCGTCAGCATGGCCACGGTGGGGTCGTTGAGGATGTAGCCGGTTTCGTCGAGCAGGCCGTCCTGGCCGTGGCTGGTGTAGGGGTCGAGCGCGATGTCGGTCAGCACCGCCAGGTCGGGGAAACTCTTCTTCAAGGCACGCACGGCGCGGGGCACCAGGCCGTCGGGGTTGGTGGCTTCGACACCGTCGGGCGTCTTCAGTGCCGTGTCGATCACCGGGAAGAGCGCGATCACCGGCACACCCAGCTTCACGCACTCCTCGGCCACGGGCATGAGGCCGTCGACGCTGCGTCGCTGCACACCCGGCATGCTGGCCACGTCCTGCGGCGGGCCGCTGCCGTCGAACATGAACACGGGCAGGATGAAGTCCTCCGGCGCCAGACGGTGTTCGCGTACCAGGGCGCGGATGGCGGCGTCTCGGCGAAGCCGGCGCGGGCGACTGGCTGGGAAGGGCGGGGGCGTGATCAAGGGGTGCTCCAGGTGCGCGGACCCTGTGGTTTTTGCGTACGCAAAAGGCCGTGGCGCCGTGAAATTCGTTCTGCTAAAGTGGTCGGTGAATGATAGCTGCGAGGCTGTCGTTCCCTGCTTTTCCTCCCTGAGCAGGTGCCTTAGCGTGATGACAGCGATAAGGCTTACCCGCCCCGGTCCTCGAGACCGGGGCTTTTTTTTGCCCTGCCCATAATCGGCCGATGAGCACCTACCTCTGGGTCAAGGCCTTCCACATCGTGTTCGTGGCCAGCTGGTTCGCTGGGCTGTTCTACCTGCCGCGCCTCTTCGTCAACCTGGCCATGGTGCCTGCCGACAGCCATGCCGAACGTGAACGGCTGCTGCTGATGGCACGCAAGCTCTACCGCTTCTCCAGCCTGTTGATGGTGCCGGCGCTGGCGCTGGGTTTCTGGCTCTGGCTGGGCCTGGGTGTCGGCAGGGGCCAGGGCTGGATGCACGCCAAGCTGCTGCTGGTGGTGGGCGTGATCGGCTACCACCACGTCTGCCGCACGCTGCTGCGCAGCTTCGAGCAGTTCGCCAACAAGCGCAGCCACAAGTGGTTCCGCGTCTTCAACGAGGTCTCGGTGCTGCTCTTTGCCGCCACGGTGGTGCTGGTCGTGGTGAAGCCCTTCTAGGCCGCCCTGATGCCGCTGCAACGCCACCGCAGCTTGGCCACGCCGCTGGCGCTGGCCTATGCCGCGTTGGTGCTCTATGCCAGCCTCTACCCCTTCACCGGCTGGCGCTGGCCACCGGGGCAGGACTTCGCCACGCTCGTGGTGCTGCCCACCACGCGCTGGTACCAGGGCTTCGACCTCACCAGCAACCTGCTCGGCTACCTGCCGCTGGGCGCGCTGGCCTGCATCGCGGCGCGGCGCAGCGGCCTGCGCTGGCTGCCGGCGCTGTTGCTGGCCCTGGGCTTCGGTGCCGGGCTGTCCTATGGCACCGAGGTGCTGCAGCAGTTCCTGCCGCGCCGCGTGCCGGCGCGCGAGGACTTCCTGCTCAACACCGCCGGCACGCTGGCCGGCGCCCTGCTGGCGCTGCTGGCACACGCCTTAGGCATGGTGGGGCGCTGGCAGGCACTGCGCGAGCGCTGGTTCGCGCGCGAAAGCGCCGGCGCGCTGGCGCTGCTGGCGCTGTGGCCGGTGGCGCTGCTCTTCCCTGCGCCGCTGCCGCTGGGCCTGGGCCAGGTCGGCGAGCGCCTGCGCGAGACCCTGGCCATGCTGCTGCAGGACGTGCCCTGGGCCGAGGCCGCGCACACGCTGCTGGCCGCGCCGCCCCCGGCCGCGACGCCGCTGCGGCCGCTGACGGAAAGCCTGATCATCGCGCTGGGCCTGCTCTCGCCCTGCCTCGTGGCCTACAGCGTGACTCGCGCGGGCTGGCGCCGTGCAGCCGTGGCCGCAGGCGCACTGGCGTTGGCCGTTTCCGGCATGACGCTGGCGACCCTGCTGAACTTCGGCCCGGCCAACGCCATGGCCTGGCTGGGGCCGGCCGTCCTGCCCGGCCTCGTCCTGGGCCTGCTGGCCGCGCTGCTGCTGGTGCCGGTGTCGCCGCGGGTGGCCAGCGGCCTGGGCCTGGTGGCGCTGACAGGGCTGGTGGTGGGCGTGGCACAGGCGCCCGCCGACCCCTACTTCGCGCAGAGCCTGCAGGCCTGGGAGCAAGGCCGCTTCGTGCGCTTCCACGGCCTGGCGCAGTGGGTCGGCTGGCTGTGGCCCTATGCCGCGATGGGCTGGCTGCTGTCGCGCCTGGGTGCACGCGGCGGTTCCGGCTGGACCTAGGCGGCAGCACAGGGACCAGCACAGGCGCCGCAGGGGGCGCTGCCTACAATCCCCGGGATGAGTTACTACAAGCACCACATCTTCTTCTGCCTGAACCAGCGCAGCGGTGGCGAGGCCTGCTGCGCCAACCACGACGCGCAGGCCGCCTTCGACCACTGCAAGGCGCGCGTCAAGGCCGAGGGCCTGGCCGGCCCCGGTGGCGTGCGCGTCAACAAGGCCGGCTGCCTGGACCGCTGCGCCGGGGGCCCGGTGGCCGTGGTCTACCCCGAGGCCACCTGGTACACCTACGTCGACAAGACCGACATCGAAGAGATCGTCGAGCAGCACCTCAAACAAGGCCGCGTGGTCGAGCGCCTGCTGCTGGCGCCCGACGTGGGCCGATGAATGCAGCCACGCAGCGTCTGATGGTGGCCGGCCCGGCCGGCGACATCGCCTGCGCCGTCGACGCACCTGCTGCGGGTGTCGCGCCACGCGGCGTGGCCGTCGTCTGCCACCCGCACCCGCAGCACGGCGGCACGATGGACAACAAGGTCGTGATGACGCTGGCGCGCGCCTTCGTCGCGCTGGGCTATGCCAGCGTGCGCTTCAACTTCCGCGGTGTCGGCACGTCGCAGGGCCGCTGGGACGAAGGCCGCGGCGAGGTCGACGACGCACTGGCCGTCGTGCAGGCGCAGCGCGTGGCGGGCCGGCCGCTGCTGCTGGCCAGCTTTTCCTTCGGCGGCTTCGTCGCCAGCCAGGCCGCCGCGCGCCTGGCCCCCGAGGCCGCGGCCGAACGCCTGGTGCTGGTGGGCCCGGCGACGTCGCGTTTCCCGCTCGCAGCGGTGCCGGCCGACACGCTGGTCGTGCACGGTGAACTCGACGACGTCGTGCCGCTGGCTTCCGTGTTCGACTGGGCGCGGCCGCAAGCCCTTCCCGTGACGGTGCTGCCCGGCGCCGGTCACTTCTTCCACGGACAGCTGTCCGTGCTCAAACAGATCGTCCTGGCCGCCTGCGTGCACCCGCCGCACGCGCACAAACCATAACCCGATGAAATCCACCTTGCTCAAACTCCTTCCCGCCCTTGCCTGTTCACTCGCCCTCTTCCTGACCGCCGGCCCGGCGCTGGCGCAGCTGCCGCAGCCGCCCGAACTGGCAGCGCGCCAGTACCTGCTGATCGACCTCAACAGCAACCAGGTGCTGGCCGAACGCGACGCCGACGCGCAGGCCGAACCGGCCTCGCTGACCAAGCTGATGACGGCCTACCTCGTCTTCAATGCGCTGAAGGACGGCAAGCTCACGCTCGAGCAGACGCTGCCCGTGTCGCAACGCGCCTGGGCGCAGCGCAAGGGCGGCGGTTCGCTGATGTTCATCGACACCACGATGACGCCCAAGGTCAGCGAGCTGCTGCGCGGGCTGATCGTGCAGAGCGGCAACGACGCCGCCATCGCGCTGGCCGAGGGTGTGTCGGGCACGGTGGAGAACTTCGTCGCCGCGATGAACCGTCAGGCCCAGGCCTGGGGCCTGAAGAACACCCAGTTCAAGAACCCGGAAGGGCTGACCGAACCCGGGCACTACACCAGCGCGCGTGACGTGGCCGTGGTGGCCGCGCGCATCATCAGCGAGCACCCGCTGCATTACGCGATGTACAGCGAACGCGAGTACACCTACAACCGCATCCGACAGGACAACCGCAACCTGCTGCTGGCGCGCGACCCCAGCGTCGACGGCATGAAAACCGGCTACACCGAGGCCGCCGGGTATTGCCTGGTCGCAAGTGCCACGCGCGACACGGCGGCGGGCAAGCGCCGGTTGCTGAGTGTGGTGCTGGGCACGGCGTCTATGCAGGCGCGCGCCGCGGAGAGCCAGAAGCTGCTGAACTGGGGCTGGCTGGCCTGGGACACGGTGCGCCTGTTCGAGGCCGGTCAGGCCGTCGCCACGGTGCCGGTGTGGAAGGGCGAAAAGGCCCAAGCCCGGCTCGGCGCGCCGGGCGCGCTCTTCGTCACCGTGCCCAAGGGCGAAGGCGACAAGCTGAAGACGACGCTGCAGCGCATCGACCCGCTGGTGGCGCCTCTCACTGCCGGCCAGGTCGTGGGCACGATCAACATCGCCACCGCCGCCGGCACACCGGTGGCGGCGGTGCCGCTGGTCGTCATCGACCCTGTGCCGCTGGCGGGCATCTTCGGCCGCGCCTGGGACGCCATCCGGCTCTGGATCAAGTAAGGCCGTTCTGACGCTGGCGCACTGCCGCCGTTTGCGCCTAAAGTGGCCCCAAATCACCCGCTCTGCCAACCCTGCCTGGTGCTGCCCATGAACGCCTCTTCCCTGTGCTTCCTCAACGGCGACTACCTGCCCCTGGGCGAAGCCCGCGTGCCGGTGCTTGACCGCGGCTTCATCTTCGGCGACGGCATCTACGAGGTCGTGCCAGCCTACGGCGGCCGCCTGTTCCGCTTCGACGAACACCTGGCGCGGCTGAACCGGTCGCTGACCAAGGTGCGCATTCCCAGCCCCGCCAGCCGCGAAGAATGGCTGCAACGCTGCCGCCGCCTGGTGTCCGCAGGCGCCGAGGCCATGGGCAGCGATGACCAGGTGGTCTACATCCAGGTCACGCGTGGCGTGGCGCCGCGCGACCACGTCATGCCGCCGGGCATCACACCCACCGTGTTCATGATGTGCAACCCCATGAAACCGGCGACACCCGAGCAGCGCCACGCCGGCGTGGCCTGCACCACGGCGCGCGACTTCCGCTGGGAGCGTGGCGACATCAAGAGCACCAGCCTGCTGGGCAACGTGCTGGCACGGCAGATGTCGGCCGACCAAGGCGCAATGGAAACCATCATGTTCCGCGACGGCTACCTCACCGAGGCCGCGGCCAGCAACGTCTGGGTGGTGCACGAAGGCGCGCTGCTGGGCCCGCCCAAGAGCGAACACGTGCTGGAAGGCATACGCGTGGAACTGCTGCGCGAGCTGTGCGAGGAATGTGGCATCGCCTACAACCTGCGCCCCATCCCCGAGGCCGACGTGCACGCCGCAGACGAGGTGCTGCTGAGCTCGGCCACCAAGGAGGTGCTGGCGGTGACCAAGATCGATGGCGAGGCCGTGGGCCACGGCGCGCTGCGCGGCAAGCCGGGGCCGGTCTACGGCCGGCTCTTCGAAGCCTACCAGCAGGCCAAGCGCACGATGTCGATCTGAGCAAGGCGCCCGCCATGCGCGAGATCCCGCCCGAAGAGAGCCTGATCGCATACCCCTGCGCCTTCCCGATCAAGGTCATGGGCGCGCAGGTCGAAGGTTTCGAAGCCGCGATGGTGTCCATCGCGCTGCAGTTCGACGCCGGTTTCGACGCCGCCACCATCGAGCGCCGCCCCAGCAAGGCCGGCAACTACCTGGGGCTGACGCTCACCGTCACGGCCACCAGCCGAGAGCAGCTCGACGAGCTCTACCGCACGCTGAGCACGCACCCGATGGTGAAGGTGGTGCTGTAGGCCGCAGACCGCGCAGGGGCCGCTCGCTGTCGCCGGTTCAGCCGGGCACCGCGGCGAGTTGCGCGTCGATCTGCCTGAGCTTGGCCGGTGCCGCCTCGTCGCCGTTTTTCGCCGCCACGCCGTACCAGTAGCGCGCCAGACGCAGGTCACGCTCGACGCCGTCGCCCTGCTCGTACATCGACGCCAGCAGGTACATGGCCCCGACGTCGCCGCCCTTGGCGGCCTCGCGGAACCAGTACACCGCGCGGGCGGCGTCCTTCGCGGCGCCGCGGCCGAGGTAGTGCGCGGTGCCCATCGCCACCTGCGCGTCGACGCTGCCGCCCTCGGCGGCCAGTGTGTACCAGCGGTGCGCGGCGGCCAGGTCGCGCGGCCCGAGGTCGCCGTGTTCCAACGCCTGCCCGAGTGTCAGCTGCGCCGTGACGAAGCCGGCGGCAGCGGCGCCTTCGAGCAGGCGCCGCGCCAGGGCCAGGTCGGGCTGCTGCAGTTCACCGCGCAGGTGCATCACCGCCAGGTTGTGGGCCGCCGCCGGCACGCCGCGCCGCGCCAGCGACTCGAAGGCCGCGCGCGCCGGGCCGTGCCGGCCGGCTTCGTAGGCCAAGACAGCGTGGTCGAGTTCGGCCTGCAGTGGCGGCGACAGGGCCGGCGCCGCATCGGCCAGCGCGCTGCACAGCGCGCACGGCAGCAGCCACGTTCGCAGGCGGCTTGTGGTCGGCATCTGGGGCTCCGGGGGTGCAGTCGGCGACGATAGCGAAACCTGACAGGGGGCGTGCGCCGCCGCCGCGCGTGATCCAATCGCTGCATGACCGACCGCCCCAAGCTCACCGTGAAGCCACGCGCCCAGGCGCGCGACCCGCGCCGCCCGCCGGTGCGAGGTTTTGCCGCGCCGCGACCGCCCGCGCGACGTGGTGAGCCGACGGCATCGCCCAGCGGAGCGCCTGTCGACCCGCCCGCCCCCGACGTCGCCGGCCCCCGCGCCGCGCCGGCCGCCTCAGCGCGCCCATCACGCGAGCGAGCGCCACGCGAACGGCCGCCGTCCGACGCCGGACGCCCCGCCCCACCCCGGCCAGCCCCACCCCGCCCTGCGCCCATGCGCCCACTCGCGCCGCCGGCCTCCGCGCCACGCGGCCCTGCCGCAGCCGCCACCCCGCACGCCGACGGCCTGCGCGTAGCCAAGCTGATGACCGACCGTGGCCTGGCCTCGCGTCGCGAGGCCGACGAATGGATCGAGGCCGGCTGGGTGCGCGTCAACGGCCGCCTGGCCGTGCTGGGCCAGCGCGCCCACACCGACGCGGTGATCGAGATCGACCCGCGCGCCAGCGCCGAGCAGGCGCGCCGTGTCACCGTGCTGCTGAACAAACCCGTCGGCTACGTCAGCGGCCAGGCCGAGGACGGCTACGAACCCGCGGTGGTGCTGGTGACGCGCGCCAACCGCTGGGAAGGTGACAGCTCGGGCATCGAGTTCCAGGGCGGCCATCTGCGCCACCTGGCGCCTGCCGGGCGGCTTGACATCGACAGCACCGGCCTGCTGGTGCTGACACAGGATGGCCGCATCGCCAAGCGCCTGATCGGCGACGAGACCCGCGTCGAGAAGGAGTACCTGGTGCGCGTGGCCTATCCCGGTGGCACTGCCGCACTGCCCGAGTCGGCGCTGCAGCGCCTGCGCCACGGCCTGGTGCTCGACGACTTGCAGCTGCGCCCGGCGCGCGTGAGCTGGCAGAACGAGGACCAGCTGCGCTTCGTGCTGCGTGAAGGCCGCAAGCGGCAGATCCGCCGCATGTGTGAACTCGTCGGGCTGCAGGTGCTGGGGCTGAAACGGGTGCGCATCGGCAGCGTTGCCCTGGGCGCACTACCGCCTGGGCAGTGGCGTTACCTGCGTGACGACGAACGTTTCTAGTCCGGCCGCCAGGCGGGCCCGCTGCTGCGGCGGCCCGCCGCGGGCCGCATGAGGCCGCGTGCGCTGTGCCTGGCCGGGCCCACGGCCTCGGGCAAGACCGCGGTGGCATTGGCGCTGGCCGAACGCCTGCCGCTGGAGATCGTCAGCGTCGACTCGGCGCTGGTCTACCGCGGCATGGACATCGGCACCGCCAAGCCCAGCGCCGCCGAGCGTGCGGCGGTGCCGCACCACCTCATCGACATCCTCGAGCCCACCGAGGCCTACAGCGCGGCGCGCTTCGTCGCCGACGCGCGGCGGCTGATCGACGAGATCACCGCGCGCGGCCGGCTGCCGCTGCTGGTGGGCGGCACGATGCTCTACTACAAGGCCCTGCGCGAGGGCCTGGACGACATGCCTGCGGCCGACCCCGCGCTGCGCCGCGCCCTGGACGAGGAAGCCGCAGAACGGGGCTGGCCGGCGCTGCATGCCGAACTGGCGCGCGTCGACCCCATCACTGCCGCCCGCCTGGCGCCCGCCGACGCGCAGCGTGTGCAGCGGGCGCTGGAAGTGTTCCGGGCGAGCGGCCGGCCGCTTTCGGATTGGCAGCGCCGCGACAGTGCCGGCGCCCAGCCCGCCGACGCCGCCGCGCTGCCGCTGGTGGCGCTGGAGCCGCTCTCGCGCGCCTGGCTGCACGCGCGCATCGCGCAGCGCTTCGACGCCATGCTCGCGGCCGGGCTGCTCGATGAGGTGCATGCACTGCGCCGCCGTGGCGACCTGCACGCCGCGCTGCCGGCGATGCGCTGCGTGGGCTACCGCCAGGCCTGGGCGGCACTGGACAGCGGTCGGCTCGACGGGCTGCGCGAAGCCGGCATCGCCGCCACGCGGCAGCTCGCGAAACGGCAGCTGACCTGGTTGCGTTCGACGACACCGCGGCAGACCGTGGCCTGCGACGCCGCCGATGCCGCGCCCGCGGCCCTGCGGGTGCTGCAGCGCCTGGGCTCCGATTGAGTGCACTGTGCGCCGCCGCACGTCGCCCCAGACGAAGCGCCACTACATTCGTGACCAGGTGCAGGCCCTGCGGCCGGGTGGCCCCGTTCTTGCACACCTTCGTCGATGCAAGCTCCGGGGGGGCGCTTCACCCCCGGTCTAGGGTGAGGCCCGGGGCGGAGGGCAGGCGCTTCGCGATATAGTGCCGCGCCTTACCCGCATCACCTTGGGGTGAGCCAAAACGGATGTAGTTTGATTACACAGGGCTCGTGCATCACAGCCGTGCGCGGTCGTCTGGAGGACTGAGTGGATTTCGCCGAACAACAACGCAACCCGGGCAGACACGCCATCGGCTTCGCCATCGTGGTGGTGTTGCACATCATCCTCGGCTGGGCGCTGATGAACGGCCTGGCCCAGCGGCTGGTGGAAGTGATCAAGGCGCCGATCGAGACGAAGATCATCGAAGAGGTCAAGCCGCCCGAGCCGCCGCCGCCCGAGAACCTGCCGCCGCCGCCGAAATTCGCGCCGCCGCCGCCGTCCTTCGTGCCGCCGCCCGAGGTCAACGTGAACCCGCCGCCGACGCCCGCGCCGACCATCACCACGACACAGGTGGCGCCACCGGTGCAGGCGGTGACGGTGACGCCCGCACCGCCCGTCATCGCGCCGCCGGCACCGCCGGCACCGCCGCCGCGCCGCGCGGCATCACCCGCCATCGCCAATGCCGCCTCTTGTGCACCGACGGCCGACGACTACCCTGCCGCTGCCCGCCGCTCAGAGGCCACCGGCACCACCCGTGTGCGCTTCAGCATCGGTGCCGACGGCAAGCTGGACAGCGCGCAGGTCGTGAGGTCGGCCGGCTCGACGCGTGAACACAAGATGCTCGACCGGCTGGCGATGACCAAGCTCAGCGAGTGCACCTTCAAGGCGGGCATCGACGAGAACGGCAGGGCGGTTGGCGCGTCGTTCGATGTCGAATACGTCTGGAAGCTCGACTGATTCCCTTTCCCACCCAAGAACGCGGCTGCAGCGCCGCGCGAGACCGTTCCTTTGGAGTCCACATGACCATGCAACACATCACCTCCGCCCGTACGTGGGCGGCCAAGACCGGGGCCACACTGCTCGCCGGCCTCGTCCTGGCCTGCAGCATGCCCACACTGGTGCTCGCCCAGGCGGCTTCCGAGCCGGCGGCTGCCGCCCCGGCGGCCGAACCCGCCCCGGCCGCCGCACCGGCGCCGATGGCGCCCGTTGTTTCCGAGGAAGCGGTCGAGAACCCCTATGGTCTGAAGGCGCTGTGGGGCCAGGGCGATTACGTCGCCAAGGGCACGCTGGTCATCCTGATCATCATGTCCATGGGCAGCTGGTACGTGATCTTCACCAAGCTCTTCGAGCAGCGCAGCATGCTCAAGAGCGCCGAGGAGTCGGCCGACTCCTTCTGGAAGGCCAGCTCGGTGCAGTCCGGAGCCGCGGCGCTGAAGGAGGGCAGCGCCTTCCACTACATCGCGCAGCAGGGCATCAAGGCCGCCGACCACCACGAAGGCACGATGGTCGAGACCATCGACAAGCACACCTGGATCAGCATGTCGGTCGACCGCGCCGTCGGCAGCGTGCACAGCCGCCTGGGCGACGGCATGGCCGTGCTGGCCACCGTGGGCTCCACCGCCCCGTTCGTGGGCCTGTTCGGCACCGTCTGGGGCATCTACAACGCCCTGGTCAAGATCGGCATCAGCGGCCAGGCTTCCATCGACAAGGTGGCCGGCCCCGTGGGCGAAGCGCTCATCATGACCGCCATCGGCCTGGCCGTGGCCGTGCCGGCGGTGATGGGCTACAACTGGCTGCTGCGCCGCAACAAGGCGGTGCTGGACCGCACACGTGCCTTCGCCGGCGACCTGCAGAACGTGCTGCTTGCAGGCAAGCGCTGACTGTCGGTCCCAAGACGCCGCTGCGCGGCGTCGCCCCCGGGGGCGCGGATTCGAAGCCGGAGACCCGGTCCGAATCCGGTGCGGCCCTGGCTACCGGAGTGCCTGAATGTCGATGAACGTAGGACCCGCTGACGACAGCGGTGAAGACCAGCTCAACAACACCATCAACACCACGCCGCTGGTGGACGTGATGCTGGTGCTGCTGATCATCTTCCTGATCACCATCCCGGTGGTCACGCAGACGATCAAGCTCGAGCTGCCCAAGGAGCGCAACCTGCCGACGCAGACCAAGCCCGAGAACATCGTCATCGCCGTCAACCGCGACGGCGAGGTCTATTGGGGCCTGGAGCGCATGGCCGACAACGAGGCGCTGGTGAACCGGCTGAAGATCGAGGCCGTGAAGGAACCGCAGCCCGAGGTGCACATCCGTGGTGACTCCGAGGTTCGCTACGAATCCGTCGGCCGCGTCGTCGTGGCGTGCCAGCGGGCCGGCATCTTCAAGGTGGGTTTCATCACCGAACCGCCTGCCGGTGCCGGCACGCGTGCGAACTGAGGAGAACAAGACATGTCCATGAACGTGGGTGCACCGGAAGGCGACGCGGACGGCGACGTCATGATGGACATCAACACCACGCCGCTGATCGACGTGATGCTGGTGCTGTTGATCATGTTCATCATCACCATCCCCATCCAGACGCACGCCGTCAAGATGAACATGCCGGTGCCGAGCAACGCCGCGCCGCCACCGACGCCGCCGGAGATCATCCGCATCGACGTCGACTTCGACGGCACCATCGGCTGGAACGGCGAGGTCATCGAATCCGGCAACCGTGCGTTGATAGAACAGCGGCTGATGGCCGTCGCGGCACAGGCCGACCAACCCGAGGTCCACCTTCGCCCTAACAAGCTAGTGGTCTACAAGCATGTTGCCATGATCATGGCCACGGCCCAACGCCTGGGCGTGACGAAGATCGGCATCGTCGGCAACGAACAGTTCCTCTGACCCACCTTCAGACCCATGAAGCACTTGCGCGCCCTCACCCTCGCCCTGGCCCTTGCGGGCGGCCTGCATGTCGCTACGGCGCAGGGCCTGCGGGCCGAGGTCGGCAAGCCGCTGCAGCAGGCGGGCGACTACCTGAAGGCGGGCAAGGCGAAGGAAGCACTGGCCAAGGTGCGCGAAGCGGAACGCGCCTCGGGCATCACCGCGGCCGAGCGCCAGACCATCGACGCGATGAAGGCCGCGGCCGCCCAGCGGGCTGGCGACACGGCCACTGCGATCCAGGCGCTGGAGGCCCTGGCAGGGCGTGCCGGCGGCGCGCAGCTGGGCCAGTACGCCGAGCAGCTGGCCAATGCCTATGCGCAGCAGCGCAACAACGGCAAGGCCACCGAGTGGTTGAACAAAGCCATCGCTGCGGGTAACAACAGTGGCACCGTCAGGCAATTGCAGAGCTACCTGCAGTCGGCCAGCGGCAACTACACCGCCATTGCACGCGACGCCGCTGCCGCCGTGTCGGCCGCGGAACAGGCCGGTCGCCGCCCCGACGAAGGTGACCTGCTGCGCCTGGCCGACGCCCAGCAGCGCACCAGCAACATGGCCGGATACGGCAACACGCTCGAAAAGCTGCTGGCCTACTACCCGAAGAAGGACTACTGGAACGCCTACCTCGGCCGCCTGCCGCGCAAGGCCAACTTTGCCGACCGTTTCCTGCTCGACGTGCTGCAACTGCGCCTGGCCAGCGGCACGCTGACCAAGACCGAGGACTACATGGAACTGGCCCAGTTGCTGATGCAGCAGGGTCTGCCAGGCGAAGCGCTGCGCGTGACCGAACAGGGCTTCAAGTCAGGCGTGCTGGGCACCGGTGCGGAAGCCGCCCGCCACCAGCGCCTGCGCGACCTGGCGGTCAAGGAAGAGGCCGAGACACGTGCCAAGCTCGAAGGCCAGGCCACCGAAGCGGCGGGTTTCAAGGAAGGCGACGGCCTGGTCAAGGTCGGCGTCTCCTACGTCTCGCTCGGCGAACTCGACAAAGGCGTGGCATTCATCCAGCGCGGCATCGCCAAAGGCAACCTGAAGCGCCCCGAGGACGCCAAGTTGCGCCTGGGTCTGGCCCAGCTGCAATCGCCCAAGACCAAGTCGGCCGGCGTGCAGACGCTGCGCAGCGTGAAGGGCAACGACGGGGCGGCCGAGATCGCCCGCCTCTGGCTGATCGTCGGCAACGGCAGCTGAGATCACCCTGCCGACATTGCCGCCCTTCCTGCAGGCCCTGCCCGGTGGCGTCCACGCCATCGACACGGCCTTCCATCGCGACCACTTCGACGCCGCCTACCTGCTGGTGCAGGATGGACGCGCCGCCTTCATCGACACCGGCACGCAGCTCGCGGTACCGCGCCTGCTGGCAGCGCTGCGGGCGCTGGACCTGGGCGTCGACGCGGTCGACTGGGTCATCCCCACCCACGTGCACCTCGACCACGCCGGCGGCGTGGGCGGGCTGCTGAGCGCGCTGCCGCACGCGCGGGTTTGGGTGCACGAGCGCGGCGCACGCCACCTCATGGACCCCGCCAAGCTGTGGGCCGGTGCCACCGCGGTCTACGGCGAGGCCGAGATGGCGCGTTCCTACGGCCACATCGTGCCGGTGCCGGCCGAACGCCTGGGCATCACGCACGACGGACTGACCATCGAACTGGCCGGCCGCCCGCTGCGCTTTGCCGACACACCGGGCCACGCCCGCCACCACCACTGCGTGTGGGACGCCGCCACGCGCGGCTGGTTCACGGGCGACACCTTCGGCATCAGCTACCGCGAGTTCGACGGCCCGCAGGGTGCCTGGATCTTCCCCACGGCCACCCCGGTGCAGTTCGAGCCCGACCTGCTGCAGGCCACCGTCAGGCGCCTGCTGGCCGAAGACCCGGCCTGCATCTACCTCACGCATTTCGGCTGTGTCGGCGACGTGCCGCGCCTGGGTGCCTTGCTGCTGGGCCTGCTGCAGCAGATGGTCGAGCTGGGCGAAACGCTGCGCCTGGCACCGGACCGCCATGCCGCGCTGAAGGCCGGACAGCTGGAGATCTTCTGCGCCAGCCTGGCGGCCAACGGCTGCACGAAGACCCGCGACGAGATCGAGGCCTTGCTGGCACTGGACCTCGAACTCAACGCCCAGGGCATGGCGATCTGGCTCGACCGGGCCGCCGCCTGAGCGTTCATCCCCCGCGCTAGACTGCGCCCCCGCGCCGACAGCGCGCCAGAACGGCACAGGAAGCAGACATGCACAACACCGGCGTCCACTTCGGGCTGCAGGGCCGCGTCATCGTCATCACCGGCGGCGCCCAGGGCATAGGCGAAGCCTGCGCACGCCGCCTGGTGCAGGACGGCGCCTCGGTGGTGCTGTGGGACCTGGCCGACGAGGCCGGCCAGCAACTCGCCGAGGCGCTGAACACGGCCGGCGGCCAGGCGCTCTACCTGCACTGCAACGTCGCCCTCAAGGACGAGGTGGACGGCGCGCTGGCCGCGACGCTGGCCCGTTTCGGCCACGTCGACGGCCTCGTCAACAACGCCGGCATCTTCAAGGCCGCGGCCTTCCTCGACATCACCGAAGCCGACTGGGACGCCGTCATCGCCGTCAACCTGAAGGGCAGCTTCCTGGTCGGCCAGGCCGTGGCGCGCGAGATGGTGAAGCAGCAACGCGGTGCCATCGTCAACATGAGCTCGGTCAACGGCACGCTCACCATCCCCAGCATCGCCAGCTACAACGCCAGCAAGGGCGCCATCAACCAGCTGACGCGTGTGATGGCGCTGTCGTTCGCCGACCAGGGCGTGCGTGTCAACGCCGTGGCGCCCGGCACCATCGCCACCGAACTGGCAAAAAACGCCGTGCTCACCAGCGACGAGGCCAAGGCCCGCATCATGAGCCGCACGCCGATGAAGCGCCTGGGCGAGCCGGGCGAGATCGCCGACGTGGTGGCCTTCCTGCTCAGCGACGCGGCGAGCTACATGACGGGCGAAGTCGTCGTCGTCGACGGCGGGCGCATGACGCTGAACTACACCGTGCCGGTGTAGGCCGAGGCGCGCGCCTTCAGGCCGGCGGCTTGCGCATCAGCGCGGCCATCGTCCGGGCTTCTTCGGGGCCCTGGGACAGGCCCGCGGCCACGCCCAGGCGGTCGGCCTCGCTGCGGTTCTGGCTAATCTTCCACTTGCCCAGCAGCCGCTGCACCGGGATCTGAATGCCGACGATGGCGCGCAGCAGTTGCTGCACGAAGTCGTCAGGCGCATCGCTCACGGCCCAGGGCGAGTCACGCTGCGCCTCGTGGTGCTCGGTGAGGCCGCTGACCAGTGCATGCAGCCAGGGCGCGTCTTCCACCACGCGCAGCACGCCGTGGGCGTGCACGACGGTGTAGTTCCAGGTCGGCACCACCTTGTGCGTGGCCGCCTTGCTCGGGTACCACGATGGCGTGACATAGGCCTGCGGCCCCGTGAAAACGGCCAGCACCGGCTGGCCGGCGGCCACACGCCACAGCGGGTTGGCGCGCGCGACGTGGCCGCGCAGCGTGTTCGTCTGCGCGTCGAACTCCAGCGGTAAGTGGTCGGCCGTCGGCGCGCCGTCCTGCACGCTGACCAGCGTGGCCAGCGGGTATTCACGCATCAGCGCGTGCAGGGCCTGCGCGTCTGTCTGCGCGAAGTGCTGGGGCAGGTACATTGCGACCGCCGCCGGACGGGGCCTACCAGGCGCCGGTGTTGGGCATCGAGGCCCAGGGCTCGGCCGGCGGCAGCGCGGCGCCGGCCTGCAGCAGTTCGATGGAGATGCCGTCGGGCGAACGCACGAAGGCCATGCGGCCGTCGCGCGGCGGGCGGTTGATGAGCACGCCGTGCTCGGTCAGGCGCCGGCAGGTGGCGTGGATGTCGTCGACCGCGTAGGCCAGGTGGCCGAAGTTGCGGCCGCCGCTGTAGGTCTCTGCCGTGCCGTCGGCTGCCGGCCAGTTGTAGGTGAGTTCGACCTGCGCGCCGTGGTCGCCCGGCGCGGCCAGGAAGACCAGCGTGTAGCGGCCGGCCTCGTTGTCGCGGCGCGAGAGCAGGTCCAGCCCCAGCGCATCGCGGTAGAAACGCAGCGAGGCCTCGATGTCGGTCACGCGGACCATGGTGTGCAGGTATCTCATGGGCGGATTGTGGCGGGGTTCGGTTTCAGGCGACTTCATGGCCGATGCTGGCCTGCCAGACGCGGTACCAGTCCTCGGCCGACAGGCGCACCGCCGTGGCCGCGACGGCGTCGCGCAGCGCGGCGATGCGCCCCGACCCGGTGACGGGCACCGGCCGCGACGGGTGGCGCAGCAACCACGCATAGGCCATCGTCGCGACCGTTGCGCCTTGCGTGTCGCCCAGCGCCTGCAGCACCGCGCGCACACGCTGCGCCTGTTCGTCGCTGCCGGTCAGCACGCGCCCGCCGGCCAGCGGCGACCACAGCATCGGCCGCAGCCCGAGGTCCAGGCACTGCTCCAGCGTGCCGTCGGCCAGCGCACGCATCTGCAGCGGGCTGAACTCGATCTGGTTCGTCACCAGCGGGTGGCGCCGGCGCAGCATCGCCAGCTGCCCCGGCGTGTGGTTGCTGACGCCGAAGTGCAGCACCTTGCCAGCCGCCAGCAGGTGGCGAAAGGTCTCGCCGAGTTCCTCGGGGTCCATCAGCAGGTCGGGCCGGTGCAGCAGCAGCAGGTCGATGCGGTCGGTGCGCAGCGCCTTCAGCGACGCATCGACGCTGGCCAGCACATGCGCGCGAGCGCTGTCGTAGCTCTTGATCGCATGCCCTGGGCGCTGCGCGCTCACCAGCTTGATGCCGCACTTGCTGACGATCTGCAGCCGCTCGCGCAGCCCGGGCGCCAGCGCGAAGGCCTTGCCGAACATCGCCTCGACGGTGTAGCCGCCGTAGATGTCGGCGTGGTCGAAGGTGGTGATGCCGAGGTCCAGCGCCTGCGACATCCAGCCTGCCAGACCGGCAGCGTCCAGGCCCCACTCGGGGGCTCGCCAGACGCCTGCGGCGATGGGCGAGAAATTCAAGTGCTGCTCACTCGAAGGTCAGGTCTGCAGGTCGCCCGCCAGGCTGGCCAAGGTCTCGGCGGGCACGGCCGCGTGCACGGGGTAGTTGGTGTGGTCGCAGCCGATCTTCACCGCCGCACCCGCACGCACCGCCTCACGCTGCGCCGGGCTGAACTCGAATCGCACGAAGTGCACGGCCGAGGTCTTCTCGTCGTTCTCGCGTTCCAGGTCCTCGTCGGCGATGGCGTAGATGCGCTTGTGTCCCTCGACCTCGACGAACATGCGGTCTTCCACGCCGATCAGCCGCCCCAGTTCGCGCTTGCGCTCGTGGGGGTCGGGGTACTCGATGAGCATGGTCGCCTTCCAGTTGCTGCCGTCGGGCACCAGCGGCGCGTAGGCGTCGATCTCGCCCTGTATGCCTTCCTCGTCGAAGATCTTCTCGATGTGCAGCATCTCCTGGATCTGGCGCCGCACGGAGGTTTCGTCCTCGAACTGCAGCGTCATGTGCTCGCCCAGGCGCACGCTGCGCAGGCGGCGGTGCGCGATGGCTTCCATCTTGCTGCTCTTGCGGATCTTCGCGTAGGCCTCCAGGGTCAGCAGGCTCGCGGGCGTGATGCGGTCGTTCAGGGTCGTCATGGCACGGCTCCGGTGGTTCAGGCAAGCCCGTAGGCGATACGGACCAGCGACAGGGGGTGCTGCAGCGCCTTGGCCGGCGTGCCCGCCTCGGCCATGCCCTGCGCGATGTGGTGGCCGGCCATGGGGCAGTCGCTGCTGATGGTGTCGGGCTCGTCCTTGGCCATGTTCTTGAAGACGGTCTTGCCGATCTTCATCGCGATCCTGTGCGTCGGTGTCTTCACGCCGTAGGTGCCGGCGTGGCCACTGCAGCGTTCCACGGTGTTGAGCTTGACCTCCACCGTCTGGCCGATGAGCTTGAACATCTCTTCGGTCTTCTTGCCGATGTTCTGCACGCGGCCGTGGCAGGGGATGTGGTAACTGACCTTGCCGAGTGCCGCCTTGAAGTCGGTCTTCAGCAGGCCGTCCTTGTGGCGCGCGATGAGGTACTCGAAGGGGTCGAACATCGCGGCCTTGACGGCCTGCGTGTCGGCATCGTCGGGGAACAGCAGCGGCAGTTCCTGCTTGAACATCAGCGTGCAGCTGGGCACGGCGGTGACGATGGCCCAGCCCGCTTTCGCGTACCTGGCCAGCACCGGTATGTTGGCCTGCCACGCCTTCTCCACCGAAGCCAGGTCGCCGAGTTCCAGCTTGGGCATGCCGCAGCACTGCTCCTTATCGACGATCTCGTAGGGGATCTCGTTGTGGTCGAGCAGCTTGATGAGATCGGCGCCGATGCCGGGCTCGTTGTAGTTGACGAAGCAGGTGGAGAAGATGGCCACCTTGCCCGGCGTGCGCTGGCCGTTCACCGCGACGAAGGCGGTGTTGTTCATCGCGCGGCCCCAGCGGAAGCGCTGCGGCGCGAAGGCCGGCATCCAGGCGTCGGGGTGCACACCGAGTTGGCTGTCCATCTGCTGGCGCGCGAACTTCGTGGCGTTGATGGCGTTGACCACGTCCACCACGATGGGGATGCCGGCGAAGCTGCCGTGCGTGTCGGTGCTGGCCAGCAGCTTCTCTTTCGCGCCGACCTCGCCCTTCGCGAACTTGATGGCCTTGGCGCGCAGCATCAGGTGCGGGAAGTCCAGGTTCCACGCGTGGGGTGGCGTGTAGGGGCACTTCGTCATGTAGCACAGGTCGCACAGGTAACACTGGTCGACGACCTGCCAGTAGGCTTCCTTCGCGACGCCGTGCACCTCGCCGTCCGCGGTGGCGTCCACGAGGTCGAAGAGGTTGGGGAAGCTCTGGCACAGGCTGACGCAGCGGCGGCAGCCGAGGCAGATGTCGAACACCCGCTCCATCTCGGCATGGGCCTTCTGCTCGTCGTAGAAGTCGGGGTTCTTCCAGTCGACAGGGTGCCGGGTCGGGGCTTCCAGGTTGCCTTCGCGCATGGTGTTCGCCGTGGGTTCGGTTTGGGCAGCAACGAACAAGGGGCACGAGGCCCCTTGTTCAACAGCGTCGTACGGGACTCAGTCGACGAGCGCGTCGAGCGCCTTCTGGTAGCGGTTGGCGTGCGAGCGCTCGGCCTTGGCCAGGGTCTCGAACCAGTCGGCGATTTCGTCGAAACCTTCGTCGCGCGCCGTCTTGGCCATGCCCGGGTACATGTCGGTGTACTCGTGCGTCTCGCCGGCGACGGCGGCCAGCAGGTTCTGGCGGCTGTTGCCGATGGGCAGGCCGGTGGCGGGGTCACCCGAGCCGTTCTCGAGGAACTCGAGATGGCCGTGCGCATGGCCAGTCTCGCCTTCGGCGGTGCTGCGGAAGAGCATCGCAACGTCGTTCTGGCCTTCCACGTCGGCCTTGTTCGCGAAGTAGAGGTAGCGGCGGTTGGCCTGCGATTCGCCCGCGAAGGCGTCCTTCAGGTTTTGCTCGGTCTTCGAACCTTTCAAGCCCATAGAGTGCTCCTTGTGTACCGATGGTCTGTCGGGCGCCTAAGGAAGCATCCTCGGGCGCGACCGAGCCGGAACCTTAGCGCCAAGCACAGCGCAGGGCCAATACATCGGATCAATAAACTCCATAGTCACGGGTTTTCCCGGGCGGCCTTTCAACGCAAGCCCACCAGCCGTAGCGCCAACGCGTGCAGGCGGCCACGCGGGTCGGCCAGGCCCTCGACGACCGAGAAGTGGTCGGCACCGGGCAACGTCTCGCACACCGGTACGGCGGTGGGACCCCAGACGTCGCGGATCAGCGCGTTCTGGCGCAGGAACTCATCACTCTCCGCCAGCCCCACGGTGGCGAAGAGCTTGCCGCCCTTGGGCCGGGGGAAGAAGGCCGGGCTGAGGCGCTTCACTGCCGCCGGCGTCAGCTGCAGGTCCGCCTTCAGCGAGGGCACGTGGCGCAAGGGTTCCAGGTCGTACAGGCCCGAGATCGACAGCGCCCCGGCCAGCGGCTGCGTCGGCAGGTCGTCGTCCACGTCCTTCCAGCGGCAGGACAGCAGCATCGTCGCCAGGTGGCCGCCCGCCGAGTGCCCCACCACGCCCAGACGCGAGGCGTCGGCGCCGTAGGCCGCGGCGTGGTGGCAGACCCAGGCCACGGCCCGTGTCATCTGCAGTGCGATGTGCTCGATGCCGACTGCGGGGCACAGCGCGTAGTTGGGCAGCACGACTGTGGCGCCGGCGGCGTTGAGGGCGGGCGCGATGAAGGAGAAGTCGGCCTTGTCCAGCGAACGCCAGTAACCGCCGTGGATGAACATCAGCACCGGCGCGCCGGGCGTGGCAGCAGGGAAGACGTCCAGCGTCTCGCCCACGTCTTCGCCGTAAACGATGTCGATGTGGGCCGGGCCCTTCGCCCGCGCCAGTTGCGAAGCGGCGGCCCAGCGCTCGAAGTGCTGGGCATGGTCGGGCACACGTGCGCGGTTGTTGTACTGGGATTCGAGCCAGGCGGGGTCTGAACGTTGACGCATTTGACGGTCTCGGTATGCGAGGCGGCGGATGTTAGCCGGGCTCACCGTCGCGATTCCCGCGGTGCTAGACTCGCGCGCTGTATTGGGGGTGTAGCTCAGCTGGGAGAGCGTCGCGTTCGCAATGCGAAGGTCAGGAGTTCGATCCTCCTCATCTCCACCAACTTGCATCTAAGGCCTTGATTTTCAAGGCCTTTTTTGCGCCTGTCGATCCAAGTTCGATGTTGTCCATGGTCAGCATCCAACTTGTGCATCGACCCGTGCATCCAAACCCCTCCGTCACCGCCCTGCTTCGCACGTCCTCTGGCAGCGTTGCAAGCAACTCCCTAGAGTCGACTCGCCTGATCCGCGCAGCGGCTGACGAGGCTACTCACCGCAGCTCTGGCAGGCGACCCGAAACGCCCCCGCCGCAGTCGGCACCGCGGCTGAACGCGTCGTACTGTCGCCCGGCGCGAGCGGGACTTGGTACTTCAGGATGGGGTCGTTCAGGCGCACGGATGGCCGCGTCACCAGTGTTCGGTATCAGGGTACCGCTGGCGTAGCGGGGGATCAGCGCGGCGGTGCGACCTCTTGAAGGGCAAGCAGCCGCATCCGCTACCGACCGGTGCCCATAGGTCGATCGAATGTCTTCTGTGTTCATCGCCATCAACCGCCGGCCGGGGCGCTATGCGGTGCTGTAGGTGCTCGGCAGCGGCGCACTACGGCTGCAGCAGGCGCTCCAGCAAGTCGGTGGTGGGATAGCCGTCCGCCGGCAGGCCCAGGCTGCGCTGGTAGCGGCGAATGCCTTCACGTGTTGCGGGGCCCATCACGCCGTCAGGCGTGCCGCTGGGGAAACCGCATTCGTTCAGCGCCGTCTGCAGCGCCAGCAGCTGGGTGCGCGAGAGCGCCAGCAGCTCGCGCGGCCAGGACGCCTGCACGCCGGAGCCGCCGGCCACGCCCTGCGCCAGCAGGCCGACAGCCAGCGCGTAGCTCGTGGAGTTGTTGTAGCGAAGGATGGCGCGGAAGTTGGGCCCGACCAGGAAGGCCGGGCCGCGCGCCCCGGTCGGGAGCAGCACCGCGGCGTCGGTCAAGTCGGGCAGCGCCGCGTCCGCCACCGGCTTCACGCCCTCGGCCGCCCAGGCGGCGCTGGGCTGGCGCATGCCGGCGTCGGCGCGACCGTGGTCGAAGTCCGGCGGCAGCCGGATCTCGGCGCCCCAGGGTTGGCCCGGTAGCCAGCCGGCGCGCGCCAGGAAGTTGGCAGTTGACGCCATCACGTCGGGCATGCTGCCCCAGATGTCGCGCCGGCCGTCGCCGTCGGCGTCCACCGCGTAGGCTAGGAAGTTTGACGGCAGGAACTGCGTCTGGCCCATGGCGCCGGCCCAGGAGCCGACCATGCGCGCGCGGTCGATGTCGCCGCTTTGCAGGATCTTCAGCGCGGCCAGCAACTGCCCGCGCGCCCACGCTTCGCGCCGACCCTCGAAGCCCAACGTGGCAAGCGCGTCGATAACGGGGATGTCGCCGTAGTTGGCGCCGTAGCTGCTCTCCATGCCCCAGATTGCCACCAGCACCGGTGCGGGCACGCCGTGGCGCGCGGCGGCGGCCTCGGCCTCGGCGTTGAACTCCGCCAGCCTATCGCGGCCGCGCGCCACGCGCTGCTCCGACACAGCACGGTCGAGGTAGTCCCACACCGTTTGCGTGAACTCGGGTTGGCGACGGTCCAGGTCGACGACACGCGGCACGAAGCGCACGTCGTCGAACGCGCTGCGCAGCGTCTCTTCGGTAATGCCCGCCTCGCGGGCCGTGGCGGCGAAGGCCTTGACCCAGCGCCCGAAGGCCTGTTCAGTCCCTTCCAGCGAAGGGCCCTCTTCAACGGTGGCGGTCGTGGCGGCGGGCGCTGCCGGTGCCGCGGGCGGTACGGAAGCGCAGCCCGCCATCACGGCAAGCGCCATCGCAGCACAGGCGAAGGAATGGCCACGCGCCGACGAAGTCGAGGTTTGGTGCATCCTTCTGATTGTCACCACGGTACCGGGCGCGGCTCGGGCCAGCCCTGCCACTGCTTGAAAGGAGCGCGATCCATGTCAATCCAGCTGACGACTGGGCCGACTTTCCGCAGGTGCAGCGCTGGTACCAGGCCATGATGGGGCGGCCTGCAGTGGCGCGCGGCTCCGCGGTGCCGCCGCGGCGCGGGTGAAGGCATGGCGGCCGGGCCAGTTCGGAAAGCCGCTCCGCGGCCCCGGCACCGTCATCATGTCTACGTCGTCAAGCTGGACGACCGCGTGTGGAACGAGCCCCGCTTCCGAAAGGCCAACCCCGACCACCAACTGGGCAGGCCCTTCGTCTACGTGGGCATGACAGGGCTCGACCCCGACCTGCGGTTCGACAAGCACAAGGCAGGCATCCAGGCGAACCGGTTCGTCTTCGAATACGGCCTGTGCCTGCTGCCGGCGCTCTACGAGGTCTACAACCCGATGCCCTACCAGGCCGCTCGCGAGATGGAGGTGGAGCTGGCCATCTCCCTGCGAGAGGCGGGCTATGGCGTCTGGCAGGCTTGAGCCAGCAGCGGCGGGTCAGGCCGACGGCCAGCCGGCCGAGCACCGCGCGGCGGCGTGACCCCGCCAGCATCGTCCGGGAGGGAATCCCGGCTGAACGACTGCATACGAAGGCCTCGTACTTACGCTGCCGACCCGTTGCTGTCGGCCAGCCGTCTAGTCTGGGCGCCGTGAAGCAGTCGTAGAGGATGCAACACCCAACGCCATGCCTTCGCAGGGAACGCATTCGCAACTCACCCAGTGCGGGACACCCAAGGGGCTGGCGGGTGCGGGCAGGCGTGGTCGAGCCGGAGGGCTGCGGCGTGCGACATGCGCCGGGCGCTACCTGACGGGCAGACCCCAGGGCTTCTGCAGCTCAAGCCAGCAGCTTGTACTGACCGCACTCGCCGCAGCAACCCCAAGAGCCCCTGCGCCAGGATGCCGCTCTCCAGACATTCATCGAGCTCGTCGTTGAAGAATGGGGGTAACTCCACTCCGGCGCGGACGTCGGTGTGCGCAATGGAACTGGCCGCATGCTGTGACACCGCTAGAAATCACAGCCGGCGAGCTCGGGCTGAAGGCCGTGTCCGGCCCGGTCGCCGAGGACGCGACGGAGTTCAGGTCTGCGGCTTTCCGGGCGGCGTCGTTTCCTTGCCGAGGTGGGTCTCGATCTCCTCGGTCATCAGGCGAGCCAGTTCGCTGCTGCGGGTCTGGATGCGGAACATTGGCCCCGCCACCAGCAGCGCAAAGTGGCGGTGCGGCACGTGCAAAGGCAGCGCCACGCCGCCGAGGTCGGTCGTGAACTCAGCGGCGCCCTCGAACCAGCCGCGCTGCAACGAGCGCTGGATCTCCTTTTCCACCGCCGCCACGCTCATCAACGTGGTGGGCGTGTAGCGCTCGAAGGTGGCACGCCGCAGCACGCTGGCGCGGTCGGCCGGGCTCAGCAGCGACAGCAGCGCGCGCCCGGTGGCCGTGACGTGCAGCGGCACCAGTTTGCCCGGGCTGGCGGTGTAGCGGATGGCGTGGGACGACTCGACGGCGTCGACGAAGACCGCGCAGGCGCCGCTGGTGGCCGCGAGCACGGCGGTCTCGCCGGTGCGCTCAGCAAGCGCAGTCAGGAGGGCGCGGAACTGTTCGGGGATGGGTTCGGCGCGTTCGATCTGCTGCAGCAGCGACAGCCACTTCGGCGACGGGTAGTAGCCGCCGCGCGCGCGCGGCTCGTAGAGGTAGCCGCGGCTGGCCAGCGTGCCCAGCAGGTTGAAGGTGCTCGAGCGCGGCCAGTCGAAGTGCTTGGCCACCTCGGCCAGCGTGGCCGGGCGGCGGTGCTGGGCGAAAAACTCGATGAGCTCGAGCACGTTGGCGACTTGCTTGACGTTCACGGGTGCAGACAAAGACTGAGGGTGGAAGGGGCAGGCAGGTTCACGGCTTGGGCCTCTCTGCAGGGATGAGGATGCGGGACGTCCAGAACGGCGCTGCCGCGGCGAGCACGCAGACCATCGAAAGCACAAAAGAGGCCCGGTAGCCGCCACTCATATCGTGCAGCACGCCCGACAGCAGCGCGCCCAGCCCCGAGCCTACCGACATGCAGGCGTAGATGGCGCCGTAGATGGCAGCCTGCCCGGGCCCGGGAAAGAGGCGCGCACTGAGGCTGGCGATGACAGGACCGCGTGCACCCTGGCACAGGCCGAACAGCAGCACGTAGGCGCCCAGCAGCCAGTGCGTGGACTGGAAGGACATGCCGAAGAGCACGACCGTGCCCAGGAAAGTGCCGGTGAAGCTGACCGTCGCCGCGCGCTTGTGGCCGTAACGGTCGGCCAGCCAGCCCGCGGCCGACACGCCGATCACCGAGAGCATGCCCGCGCTGCCGAAGGCACCGGCCGCCTGCAGCGGCGTGAAGCCGATGTCCACCAGGTAGGCCACCGACTGCACGATGATGAGGTACATGCCGACGGCGGTGAAGAACATCACCTGCACCAGCAGCCAGAAGCGGCGCTGACCCAGCGCTGCGCGCAAGGGCAAAGGCATGCCGGCGCCACTGCGGGCCATAGGCGGCGGCAAGGCCGCGCTGCCGGCACGGATGCGACGCCAGGGCAGCACCAGCGACAGCGGCAACAGCACCAGCAGCGTGCCGCCGATGAGGTGGTAGGCGGCGCGCCAGCCGCGGCTGTCGATCAGCGTCTGCGCCAGCGGCACCATCAGCAGCGCACCGCAGCCGAAGCCGGCGTAGGCCAGGCCGATGGCGGTGCTCATGCGGCGGTCGAACCAGCGACTGATGAGCGCGGCCGCCGGCACCATGCCGATGGCCGAGGCGCCCAGCCCGCCGAGCAGGCCGATGCACAGGTAGAACTGCCACAGCGCACGCGCCTGCCCGACGAGGTAATAACCCGCGCCCAGCAGTGCCAGGCCGCCGGCGTAGAGCACACGCGGGCCCCAGCGTTCGAAGACGATGCCTGACAGCGGCGAGGCCAGCCCGCTGACCACCATCAGCGCCGAATACACGCTCGTCATCTGCGAGCGGTGCCAGCCGAATTCCGCGCCCAGCGGCAGCAGGAACACCATGTAGGTGTCGCCGACGCCGCGGCCGATGAAGTTGAAGGCGAAGCACAGCGCGAGCACCAGCACGGGCAGTGCGGCCGCCGACCGCCAGCGCGCCGCCTCGGCTTCGTTCTTGTGCATGCACCGAATGTACTTGGTGGTGAATGCATTGCTATCGGGTCAGCCCCAATGCCCGCCAGCCGTTTCTGCTGCGCACACTTTCCCAGTGCGTGCGGAGACCCCGCTCGATGGTGGCAACGGGTTTCCATGGGTGGACAATGTGTTCACCAAAGTGAACATTAAGGTCTGCGACGGGCAAGGCTGCCGCCGCGCCTTCCCCTGCATCCACCAGCGCCACACACCAGCCCATGGGTCCATTGCACGGCATCAAGGTCATCGACATGACGTCGGTGCTGATGGGCCCGTTTGCCTCGCAGGCGCTGGGCGACATGGGCGCCGACGTCGTCAAGGTCGAGTCGCCCGACGGTGACCTGGTGCGCCAGATCGGCCCGGCCCGCCATGCCGACATGGGCCCGATCTTCCTCAACACCAACCGCAACAAGCGCAGCGTGGCGCTGGACCTGAAGAAGCCCGTCGGCCTGAAGGTGCTGCAGCGCCTGCTGGCCGATGCCGACGTGCTGGTCTACAACGTGCGTCCGAACGCGATGGCACGGCTGGGGCTGGACTACGACACCGTGGCCGCGCTCAACCCGCGCCTGGTCTACGCCGGGCTCTTCGGCTTCAGCCAGGACGGCCCCTACGCCGCGCGCCCGGCCTACGACGACCTGATCCAGGGCGGTGCGACGCTGTCCTACCTGATCGCGCGCGCCAGCGGCGGGCCACCGCGTTACGTGCCGGCGGCGATCGCCGACCGCATCGTCGGCGTGACGGCCGTGGGCGGCATCCTGGCCGCGCTGCTGGCGCGCCACCGCACCGGCCGCGGCCAGCGTGTGGACGTGCCGATGTTCGAGACCATGGTCGCCTTCGTGCTGGGCGACCACCTGGGCGGCCTGAGCTTCGAGCCGCCGCTGGACGAGGGGGGTTACGCGCGCCAGCTCTCGCCCGAGCGGCGACCCTACCGCACCAGTGACGGCTACATCTGCGCGCTGGTCTACAACGACAAGCAGTGGGAAAGCTTCCTGCGCGCCGTCGGCCGCGAAGCGCTGCTGCGCGACGACCCGCGCTTCGCGAACTTCGCCGCGCGTTCCCAGGCCATCGATCACGTCTACGGTGAACTCGCGCGCATCTTCGAGCAGCGCCGCACCGCCGAATGGATGGCGCTGCTGGAGCAGGCCGACATTCCCATGCTGCCGATGCACGATCTGAAGAGCGTGCTGCAGGACCCGCACCTCGTCGCCACCGGCTTCTTCGCCATCGAGCAGCACCCCAGCGAAGGCGCCATCCGCACCATGCGCATGCCGATGAGTTGGTCGGAGAGCACACCCGACCCGGTGCGCCCGGCGCCGCGCCACGGCGAACACGGTGTCGAGGTGCTGCGGCAGGCGGGTTACGGCACAGACGAGATCGAACAACTGATCGCGCAGGGCGTCGTGCTGACACCGCCAGAACAGGAATCGAAGTGAACTTCGCCCTCACCGAAGACCAGGAACGCATCCGCGACACGATCGCGAAGATCTGCCAGCGTTTCGACGACGCCTACTGGTTCGACCGCGACCACGACGGTGTCTTCCCCGAGGCCTTCTACCGCGCGCTGGCCGACGACGGCTGGCTGGGCATGTGCATGGACGAGGCCCATGGCGGCGCCGGCCTGGGCATCACCGAGGCGGCGATCATGATGCGCACCATCGCCGAGTCGGGTGGCGGCATGTCGGCGGCATCGGCGGTGCACATCAACCTCTTCGGGCTGAACCCGGTGGCGGTGTTCGGCAACGAGGCGCAGCGCCAGCGCATGCTGCCGCCGGTGGCGCGTGGTGAGGTCAAGAGCTGCTTCGGCGTCACCGAGCCCAACACGGGGCTGAACACCACGCAGCTCAAGCTGCGCGCAGAGCGCCGGGGCGACCGCTACGTCGTCAACGGGCAGAAGGTGTGGATCAGCACCGCACAGGTGGCCAGCAAGATCCTGCTGCTGGCGCGCACCACGCCGCTGGAAGAGGTGAGCAAGCCCACACACGGCCTGAGCCTCTTCTACACCGACTTCGACCGCAAGCGCGTGACGGTGCACGAGATCGAGAAGATGGGGCGCAAGTGCATCGACTCGAACGAGCTCTTCTTCGAGGACTTCGATATCCCGGTCGACGACCTCATCGGCGAAGAGGGTCGCGGCTTCGAATACATCCTGCACGGCATGAACCCCGAGCGCGTGCTCATCGCCGCCGAGGCGGTGGGCCTGGGCCACCTGGCGCTGAACCGTGCCGTGGCCTACGCGAAGGAGCGTGTGGTCTTCAACCGTCCCATCGGCCAGAACCAGGCCATCCAGCATCCGCTTGCCACCAACTGGATGGAGCTGGAAGCCGCCAACCTGATGGTGATGCAGGCCGCCTGGCAGTACGACAGCGGCCTGCCCTGCGGCGCCGCGGCCAACGCTGCGAAGTACCTGGCCGGCGAGGCCGGCTACAACGCCTGCCAACAGGCGGTGATGACGCACGGCGGCTTCGGCTACGCCAAGGAATACCACGTCGAGCGTTACCTGCGCGAGGTGCTGATCCCGCGCATCGCGCCCATCAGCCCGCAACTGGTGCTGTGCTACATCGCCGAGAAGGTGCTGGGCCTGCCCAAGTCGTATTGAGCCTGCTGCACAGCCGCGCCCATGAGCACCTCGTCCACACTGCCCACCGCCGGCCCCCTGGCCGGTGTGAAGGTGCTCGAGATCGCCGGCATCGGCCCGGGGCCGATGTGCGGCATGCTGCTGGCCGACCTGGGTGCGCAGGTGCTGCGGCTGGACCGCGTCGAGCCCAGCGGTCTGGGCATCCCGCGGCCGGCACGTTTCGACCTGCTGCAGCGTGGCAAGCGCCAGCTCAAGGTCGACCTGAAGACGGCCGCGGGCCTGACGCTGGCCCTGGCCCTGGCCGAACACGCCGACGTGCTGCTCGAAGGTTTCCGCCCCGGCACGCTGGAGCGCCTGGGCCTGGGCCCCGAAGCCTGCCTGGCGCGCAACCCGCGGCTGGTCTACGGCCGTGTCACCGGCTACGGGCAGACCGGCCCGCTGGCGCAGACCGCCGGGCACGACCTGAACTACATCGCGCTGTCGGGCGCACTGCACGCCATCGGTCGCGAAGGTGCCGCACCCACGCCGCCGCTGAACCTGCTGGGCGACTACGCGGGCGGCTCGCTGATGCTGGCTTTCGGCGTCGTCAGCGCATTGCTCAGCGCACGCCAGACGGGGTGCGGGCAGGTTGTGGATGCGGCGATGACCGAGGGCGTCGCCGCCTTGATGACCCCCTTCTACGGCCTGCTCGCCGCCGGCCTGCAGAACGGCCCGCGGGGCACCAACACGCTGGACTCGGGCGCGCCCTTCTACGACGTCTACCGCTGCGCCGACGGCGAGTACGTCTCGGTGGCGCCGATCGAGACCAAGTTCCGGCGTGTGCTGCTCGAACGCCTGGGCGCCGAGGCGCAGGACCTGCCCGAGATGGACGACCCGACGCAGTGGCCCCGGGCCCGCCAGCAGCTGGCCGCGATCTTCGCCACCCGCACCCGGGCGCAGTGGTGCGCACTGCTCGAAGGCAGCGACGCCTGCTTCGCGCCGGTGCTGGCGCCGCTGGAGGCGTCACGGCACGCCCATCACGCCTCACGCGGCGCCTTCGTCGACATCGACGGCATCACCCAGCCCGCACCCGCGCCGCGCTTCAGCGCCACGCCGCCAGACATCCCGCAGCCGCCCCAGCCCGCAGGTGCCTCGGCGTTGGCCTGGGCCCAGGCCTGGGGCGTGCCGGCCGGACCGCTGCACGCCGCTGCCGTGCGTCAACCCTAGGACACCACGATGGCAGGTCTGCACTACGAAGAGTTCTCGGTCGGACAGGCCTTCATCCACCCCTGGTCGCGCACCGTGACCGAGATGGACAACACCATGTTCAGCCTGCTGACCATGAACCCGCAGCCGCTGCACATCGACGCCCACTTCGCCGCCGGCACCGAATGGGGCCAGCGCCTCTTCAACAGCCTGTACACGCTGGGGCTGGTGGTCGGCATGTCGGTCAACGACACCACGCTGGGCACCACGGTGGCCAACCTGGGCATGAGCGACGTGCGCTTTCCGAAGCCGGTGTTCCACGGCGACACGCTGCACGTGCACACCACCGTGGTCTCCATGCGGCCCAGCAACTCGCGCCCCGATGTCGGGCTGGTGGAGTTCGAGCACACCGGCCTGAACCAGCGCGACGAGGTGGTGGCGGTCTGCCGTCGCACGGCGATGATGAAGAAGAAGGTGGTGGCATGAAGGACGTGCTCTACGAACAGCGCGGCGCGGTGGTGCTGATCACCATCGACCGCCCGTCGGCCCACAACGCCATCAACGCCGACGTGCGCGCGGGTCTCTACGAGGCCTTCGCGCGCTACGAGGCCGACGACACGGCGCTGGTGGCCATCCTCACCGGCGCGGGCGAAAAGGCCTTCTGCGCCGGCATGGACCTGAAGGAAGCCGCGGCCACCGGCCTGGGTGTGCTGCCGCCGGGTTTTCTGCCCGTCATCGGCCAGAGCCTGCACTTGAGCAAGCCGACCATCGCCGCCGTCAACGGCGTGGCCTACGCCGGCGGCTGGATGTTTGCGCAGATGTGCGACCTGTGCGTGGCCGCCGATCACGCCAGCTTCGGCATCACCGAGGCGCGTGTCGGCCGAGGGATGCCCTGGGCCGTGCCGCTGGCGCACATGGTGAAGCAGCGGGCGATGATGGAACTGCTGCTGACGGGCGAGCCCATCGGCGCGCAGCGCGCGCACGAGATCGGCTTCGTCAACCACGTCGTGCCCGCGGCCGACCTGCTGCCGAAGTGTTTCGAGCTGGCCGGAAAGATCGCTGCCAATGCGCCGCTGACGGTGCGCGCTGCACGCGAGCTCGTCTACCTGTCCAACGAGATGGGCACCTCGGCCGCGCTGCAGGCCGCCACGCACCTCTTCGACAGGGTCTACCGCAGTGCCGATGCGCAGGAAGGCCCGCTAGCCTTCCGCGAGAAGCGCAAACCGCAATGGAAGGGCCGCTGAGCACCATGTCCGACGCCGCCACCGTGACCGTCTACAACCGCCTGAGCCGTGTCGTCAACGCCATCGACACGGCGCTGCTCGCCGTCGGCTGCCTGATGCTCTTCTCGCTGATGATGGTGGTGGTGGCCGACGTCTCTCTGCGCTACCTGTTCAACGCGCCGCTGGCCTGGTCCTACGAGATCATCTCCAGCTACCTGATGCCGGGCCTGTTCTTCATGGTCGCCTCGCACACGCTGCGCTCCAACGCCCACGTTTGCGTCGACATCCTGCACAACTACGTCAGCCGCCGCACACGCCGCATGTTCGAGGCCTTCAGCAGCACGCTGGCCACACCGGTGTTCGGCCTGGCCGCCTGGGTGTCGGCGCAGAACACCTTGAACGACCTGCAGGCCGGTTCGGTTTCCAGCAGCGGCATGGAACTGCCCACCTGGACCATCAGCCTCATGCTGCCCATCGGCTTCGGCCTGCTCTCGCTGCGCCTGGCGCTGCACGCCTGGGGCCACATCGGCAGCCTGGTGACCGGGCGCGACCTGCGGCCGCTGCCCGCCATCTCGGGCACCGAGGAACTCACCTCATGATCGCCGCCGGCATCTCGCTGCTGCTGCTGGTGCTGCTGACCATCGGCATGCCGGTGGCCTTCTCGCTGATGACCGCCGGCAGCATCGGCCTCTATCTCGTGGGCGGGCTGGAAACGCTGAAGGGCGTGATAACCACCGCGCCGCTGTCCACCGCCGGCAGCTACGAGCTGATCTCGGTGCCGATGTTCATCCTGATGGCCGAGTTCGTGATCCTGAGCGGCGTGGCCGACAACCTCTTCAAGGCCGCGGCCACCTGGGTGGGGCGCGTGCCCGGTGGCCTGGCCATGGCCACCGCGGTGGCGGGCGCGGGTTTCGGCGCCATCTCGGGGTCGAGCACGGCATCGGCAGCCACGCTGTCGTCGACCACCATGCCGGCGATGCTGAAGCAGGGTTACGAGCCCAAGCTGGCGGCCGGCGTGGTGGCCATCTCGGGCACGCTGGCGATGTTGATCCCGCCCAGCATCGCGCTGGTGCTCTACGGGATCATTGCCGACGTCAGCATCGGCCAGCTGCTCATCGGCGGTGTCATCCCCGGCATCCTGGTCATGCTGACCATCGTCGGCACGGTGTGGCTTCTGGTGACGCTCAAGCCCGAATCGGCACCGCGCGGCAACGCCTACACCATGCGCGAAAAGTTCGCGTCGCTGCGCGTCGTGGGCCCCATGGTGGTGCTGTTCATGTGCGTCACCGGTGTCATCTACACCGGCATCGCCACGCCCACCGAAGCCTCGGGCCTGGGGGCCTTCGGCGCCTTCGTGCTGGCCATCCGCGAGCGCCGCGTCACCGGCGTGGCGCTGATGCGGGCGCTGACGCATGCGGCACACGCCAGCTGCATGATCATCATGATCGTCGTCTGCGCGAAGGTCTTCGGCTACTTCGTCACGCTGACGCAGTCCACCCAAGCCATCGTCAGCTGGGTGGGTGCACTGGATGTCTCGCCATGGCTGGTGCTGGCCTTCATCCTCTTCGGCTATCTGGTGCTGGGTTGCCTGATGGACCAGGTGGCCATCCTCATCCTCACCGTGCCCATCGTGCTGCCGCTCATCAAGGCGCTGGGTTTCGACCCGGTGTGGTTCGGCGTGATCATCATCGTCGTCGCCGAGGTCGGGCTCGTCACACCGCCCATCGGCCTGAACGTCTTCGTCGTGTCGCGCTACGCCAAGCGGCCGCTGAAGGAGATCTTCGCCGGTGTCATGCCGCACGTCATCACCCACCTGATGCTGCTGGTGGTGCTGGTCGCCTTTCCCCAGATCATTCTCTGGCTGCCTGCCCAGATGTCGCCGTAGTCGGCCCCGGCCGATCCTCCACGCCCGTTTCCCCCGCCCTGCCAACGAAAGGTCCTTCAGACATGAACAAGGTCTTCCAACATGCCGCCACCGCCATGGCCGCCTCGCTGTGCCTCACCGTGGCGGGCAACGCCGTGGCGCAGACACCGGTCAAGATCAAGATCGCCGATTCCTTCCCGGTCGGCCACTACCTGCCGCGCTACATCACCACGCCGATGGTGGAACGCCTGAAGGCCAACCCCGCCGCCAAGGGCATCGAGTTCGAGTACTACCCGGCCGAGCAGATGGGCAAGGCCAAGGACTTCCTGTCGCTGGTGCAGTCGGGGGTGGTCGATATCGCCTACGTCGCGCCGGGTTTCGTGTCCGACAAGATGCCGCTGTCGGTGGTCGCCGAACTGCCGCTGGACTTCACCGGCTCGTGCAAGGGCACGCTGGCCTACTGGAACCTGGCCAAGCCCGGCGGCCTGCTCGACAAGAAGGAATTTGCGCCCAACGGCGTGCGCCTGCTCTTCACCATCGTGCTGCCGCCTTACCAGGTGGTCACGCGCAAGCCCTTCGCCAACCTGAAGGACCTCGAGGGCATGAAGATCCGCGCCTCGGGTTCGGCCAAGGAACTGGTCCTGAAGAAGCTCAAGGCCACGCCCGTGCTGATGCCCACGCCCGACGTGTACGAGTCGCTGTCGCGCGGCACCATCGACGGCGTGCTCTTCCCCTTCAACAGCCTGCCGCCCTACGAGATCCACAAGCTGTCCAAGACCTCGACCTTCGGCGAGAACTTCGGCACCTTCGTCGCCAACTGGGTGATCAGCGAAAAGCGCTGGCAGACCCTGCCCGCCGGCGTGCAGCAGGACTTGACGGCGATGGGCGAGCAGCTCACGCGCAGCGCCTGCGCGCAGGTCGAGAAAGACGAGGCCGGCGACGTCGAGAAGGTCAAGGCCGCGGGCGTGAAGTTCATCCCGCTGTCGGCCGCCGACAAGGCCAGCCTGGCCACCGTGTTGCAGGACGTGTCGACCGACTGGGCAGCCAACCTCGACCGCCGCGGCCGTGCCGGCACCGAGGTGCTGAACGCCTTCTCCGCAGGCTTGAAGTAGGCAGGGGCAGTACACCGTGATCGAAGCCCTGTCGCTGCACCCGCTGCCCGCCGAGGCCGACGCCTTGCGCGGCGAGGTGCGGACTTTTCTGGACGGCGCGCTGACGGGCATGGCGCCCGAACTGCGTGCACGTTCCTGGCTGGGCTTCGATGCCGGTTTCAGCCGCGCGCTCGGTGCGCGCGGCTGGATCGGTCTGCAGCTGCCACGCGAATACGGCGGCGGCGGGCGCGACGCCTACGCCCGCTTCGTGCTGGTGGAGGAACTGCTGAACCGCGGCGCGCCGGTGTCGGCGCACTGGATCGCCGAACGCCAGAGCGCGCCCATGATCGTGCGCTACGGCACCGAGGCGCAGAAGCGCTTCTACGTGCCGGGTGTGTGCCGCGGTGAGCTGTATTTCTGCATCGGCATGAGCGAGCCGCAGTCGGGCTCGGACCTGGCCAGCATCCGCACCCGCGCCACGCCGACGGCGAACGGATGGCGGCTGAAGGGCCAGAAGATCTGGACCACCAACGCCCAGCACTCGCAGTACATGATCGCGCTGGTGCGCACCTCGGGCAGCACCGAAGACCGCCAGCGTGGCCTGTCGCAGCTGATCATCGACATGTCGCTGCCGGGCATCACGGTGCGCCCCATCGAGGACCTTACGGGTGACCGCCACTTCAGCGAGGTCTTCTTCGACGATGTCGAACTGCCGCACGACGCGCTGGTGGGTGAAGAGGGCTCGGGCTGGGCGCAGGTGACGGCCGAGCTGGCCTACGAACGCAGCGGGCCCGAACGCCTGTATTCGAGCATCGTGCTCTTCGACACCTGGCTGGCCCACCTGCGCGCCACGGGGGCCGACGACGACGCCACCGTGGCGCTGGCCGGCCGCATCGTCGGCCACACGGCCACGCTGCGTTCGATGTCGCTGGCGGTGACGGCGCAGGTCGACGCGGGCGCCAGCCCGGTGGTCGAGGCCTCGCTCGTCAAGGACCTGGGCACCGAGCTGGAGCAATTCATGCCGCTGGCCATCGCCGACGCCATTGCCAGCGCACCGCAGCGCGAGACACCGCCGGAACTGCTGCGCACGCTGGCCTACGTGACGCAGTTTGCGCCGACCTTCTCGCTGCGCGGTGGCACACGCGAAGTGCTGCGCGGCATCATCGCGCGCGGGCTGGGGCTGCGATGAGCGAGCTCTTCACCGCGCCTTTCGAGCGCCTGCTGTCCGACCGCTGCCCGCCCGCTGTGGTGCGGCAGATAGAGGCCGGCGGCTCGCCCAGGGCGCTATGGTCCACGCTCACCGAATCGGGCTTCCTCGACGCGCTGGTGCCCGAGGCGCAAGGCGGCGCCGGGCTCGCGCTGGCCGAGGCCTTCCCGCTCTTCGTCGCCGAAGGCCGCCACGCGCTGCCACTGCCGGTGGCACACACGATGCTCGTGCGTGCGGTGCTGGCGCACGCAGGTCAGACACCTCCGGACGGCATCCTCGCCATCGCCGCGCAGGCCCGCCTGGGCGCCGACGGCAGCATCACCTGTGCCGGCACGCCGACCGGCCTGCTGGCCGACTGGATCGCCGTGGACCGCCCCGTTGGCACCGATGACAGCGGCAAGGACAGCAACGATGACGGCGGATGGTGGCTGTTGCCGGCAGCGGACGCCCGGCGCGACGGCAGCGGCATCCACGGCAGCCTGCGTGCCGACCTGCACTGGCCCGCGCTGCCCGCGTCGGCGGTGGTCTCTTCGGCGTCATCGGCATGGCGAGACGCCGGCGCGGCGCTGGCCGCCGCGCAGCTTGCCGGCGCGCTGGAGCGGGTGCTCACGATGACCGTCGACTTCGCCAACCAGCGTGAACAGTTCGGCCGTTCGATCGGCAAGTTCCAGGCCATCCAGCACCAGTTGGCGCAGCTGGCCGAACACGTGGCGGCCAGCCGCATCGCAGCACAGATCGGCTGCAGCGGCGCCGGCCTCTGGCCCGTGCCGCTGCGCGCGGCACTGGCCAAGTCGCGCACCAGCGAAGCCGCGGCTTTGGCCGCGCCGATGGCGCATGCCGTCCACGGCGCCATCGGCGTGACGACCGAGTTCGATCTGCAGCTCTACACCCGACGCCTGCACGAATGGCGCACCGACTTCGGTGCCGAAACGCACTGGAATCGCGTGCTCGGCCGCGCGCTGCTGGCCGACACCGGCACCACGCTCGACTTCATGCGCCAGGCGCTGATTCCGCCCAACCAGGACCTCTTCCGATGACCGCTTTCCTGCACTACGAACAGACGGGCGCCGTCGTCACGCTGACGATGAACTCGCCCGAGACCCGCAACGCGCTCACTGGCGGCACGGCGCCGCAGGAGTTCGTCGACGCCTGCCAGCGCATCACCGACGACGCTACGGTGCGTTGTGTGATCCTCACCGGCGCCGGCCCGGTGTTTTCGTCGGGCGGCAACCTCAAGCACATGCAGGAGCTGTTCGACCACACCCCGGCGCAGTTGCGCCAGTGGTACCGGCAGGGCGTGCAGCGCCTGGCGCTGGCGGCCTTCAACCTGGAAGTGCCGCTGATCGCCGCCGTCAACGGCCCGGCCATCGGCGCCGGTTGCGACCTGACCTGCATGTGCGACATCCGCATCGCCGCAGACAGCGCCAGCTTCGCCGAAAGCTTCGTGCGTGTGGGGCTGATTGCCGGCGACGGCGGTGCCTGGCTGCTGCCGCGCGCGGTGGGCATGTCCAAGGCCGCCGAGATGAGTTTCACCGGCGACACGCTCACCGCCGCCGAGGCCCTGGCCTGCGGCCTGGTGTCGCGCGTCGTGCCGGCCGAGCAGCTGATGGCCGAGGCGCGCGCGCTGGCCGAGCGCATCGCTGCCAACCCGGGCGCCGGCCTGCGCATGACCAAGCGCCTGCTGCGCGAGGGCCAGACCATGCGCTTCGAGGGCCTGCTCGAGATGTCGGCAGGTTTCCAGGCCGTGGCGCACAAGACGCCGCAGCACGTCGAGGCCATCAAAGCCTTCGTCGAAAAGCGCAAGCCCAACTTCAGGGGCGACTGATTACGCGGTGCCGGCGGCGGTCCGCCGCTGGCCCGCCTCACACGCCGTAGAGCGTGTGCGCCTGGCGCGCCAGGTCTTCGCGGTGCTGGGGCGCGGCGAGTTCGATCATCGAGCGCACGCGCTGTTTGAACGTCAGCCCGCGCAGGCGCACGGCGCCGTTTTCGGTGGCGACCACATCCACGTCGCTGCGCGGCGTGGTCACCGGCCCGTCGAGTTTCGCGACGATGCGAGGCACCGTGCCGCCCTTGGCCGCGCTGGGCAGCGCGATGATCGACGCGCCGCCCGGTGAACGGCCGGCCGCGCGCACGAAGTCGACCTGGCCGCCGACGGCACCGATGTAGTCGCCGGCGATGCTCTCGGCGTTGACCTGGCCCGTCAGGTCGACTTCGAGTGCCGAGTTCACCGAGACATAACGCTGCAACTGTGCGAGCACGGCGCCGGCATGGGTGTAGGGAATCGGGCACAGGCGCAGCAGCGGGTTGCGGTGCGCCCAGCGGTAGAGGCGCTCGTCGGTGCCGAAGAGCACGCCGGTGATGCTGACGCCGGCGTCGATGCCCTTGCAGGCGTTGGTCAGCGCGCCGCATTCGACCAGGTCGACCAGCGAATCGCCGACCATGCCCGAGTGCATGCCCAGGTCGCGCCGGTTCGACAGCATCGCGATGATGGCCTCGGGGATGGCGCCGAAGCCGACCTGCAGCGTGGCGCGGTCGGGGATGTAGCGGTCGACGTGCGCGGCGATGCGGCGCTCGAGTTCGCCGATGGGCGCGGCCGGCAGCTGGATGGGCTGGCGGTCGGTGTCGACCCGCACGTCGATGTCGTCGGCCGTCAGCGCCACGTCGCAGCACACCTGCGGCACACGGGCGTTCACCTCGGCGATGACGACGCGCGCCTTGTCCACGGCAGCACGGCTGTGGTCTGCGCCCAGGCCCAGGCTGTAGCGGCCATTTTGATCGGGCGGGCTCACCTGCACCAGCGCCACGTCGCAGGGGATTTCGCCGCCGCTGATGAATTCGCTGACCTGCGAGACGTGGCAGGGCAACACGTCCATCACGCCGGCCTTGACGAGGCGGCGGTTGCTGCCCACGCCGCCCATGCCGGTGATCTGCAGGCCGTCGCAGCGCTCGGGCAGGAAGGTGTCGGAGAACATCGCAGCGAGGTAGACGCGCACGCCGCCGAGTTCACGGCGCTGGCGCACCAGCGCCTCGGTCAGCGTCAGCGGCTCGGCCGTGCCCTGGCCCAGCACGATGCCGTCGCCGGGTCGTATCCAGTCGCGCAGGTCCAGCTGCGCGGCGTCGACAACTTTCATCGCCGTGCCTCGAGCCGCGCCAGGTGTTCACCCAGGGCCACCAGGCGCTGCGAACGCTTGAGCAGCGGCCCGTCGACCATCTTGCCTTCGAAGTCGATCGTGCCCAGGCCCTGCGCCATGGCTTCGGTGTAGCGCTGGATCAGCCTGCGCGCGAAGTCGAGTTCGGCATCGCTGGGGCGGAAGACGCGGTTGGCCACGTCCAGCTGGCGCGGCAGCAGGCAGATCTTGCCGTCGTAGCCCAGGCTGCGGCCGACCAATGCGTCGGTCTCGAAGTGGCTGTCGTCGCGGATCTCCAGCACCGCCTGGTCGATGGCGACGATGCGTGCCGCCTTGGCGTGCAGCAGCACCTGCGAACGTGCGTACAGCACCTCCAGCGCTTCGGGCGTGCGGCGTGCACCCAGTTCGCTGGCCAGGTCTTCGGCGCCGAAGTACACGGCGGTCAGCCCCGGGTGGGCGCGGCACAGCGCCGCGGCGTTGGCCACGCCGGCGATCGATTCCAGCCCGCCGACGATGAAACGCGGCTCGGCTCGCGGTGCCTCGCGTTCCAGGCGACGCAGCCAGTGCAGCGCGGGGTAGAGCTGTTCCAGCGTCTCCAGCTTGGGGATCACGATGCCGTCGGCGTCGGTAGCCCAGGCGGCGGCCAGGTCGTCGAGGTAATGGCCGGACTCGGGCTCGTTGACGCGGACCGTCAGCACGCCGGGCAGCGACCTTTGGCGCACCTGCGCCACCAGCGTGGCGAGGCCTGCGCGGGCGCTGGCCTTGTCGGCCGGCGGTGTGCCGTCTTCGAGGTCGATGACGTAGCAGTCGGCGACGAACCGCGGGAACTTGACAACAAGGTCGGGCCGGTTGGCGGGCGCGAAGAAGAGGCTGCGGATGGTGTGCATGAGGCGCTTTACCAGGGTTCAGTCGAGCAGGCTGTCGAGCCGCTCCTTCGATTCGAGCAGTTCGAGCAGCATCTCGTGCACGACCTCGCGCACCGAAGTCTCGGCATGCATGTCGCCGACGATCTGGCCGACGGGATAGGTGAGGAAGTCCTTTGCGCGCACCCGTTCGACGCGCGTGCGGCCCTGGCCCCACCACAGCAGCGCCTGCAGCGGCGCGGGCAGGGTGGGCGGCGCGCCGGGCAAGTCCCAGGCGTCGGTGAAGGCGCTGCGCAGCGTGCGGCAGGGTTTGCCGGTGACGGTGCGCGTGAGCACAGCGTCTTCGCTGCCGGCCTCGAACAGCTTCTGCTTGATCTCGGGCGTGACTTCGCTCTCCACCGTCTTCAGCCACACCGAGCCGCACCACACGCCTTCGCAGCCCAAGGCCAGCGCGGCAGCGATCTGGCGGCCGCGGCCGACGCCACCAGCGCCCAGCACCGGCAGCGGCGCCACGGCGTCGACGACCCGCGGCCAGAGCACCATCGAGGTGGTGCTGCCGGTGTGGCCGCCGGCCTCGGTGCCCACGGCGATGACGAAGTCGCAGCCGACCTGCTTGTGCTTCAGCGCATGTTTGGGTGCGCCGGCCATCGCCGCCACCTTGACGCCCTGCGCGTGCGCACGAGCCACCAGTTCCGGCGACGGGGAACCCAGCGCGTTGACGATGAGCTTGATGGGGTGCTGCAGCGCGATGTCGACCATCTTCGCGCTCTCTTCGGGCGTGAAGGTGAACTGGTTGACCATCGCTTTCATGATCGCGTCGGCATCGGCCACCGGCAGCGGCGGGATGCCGGCGTTGTCCAACAACGACTTCACGAAGTCGAGTTGCGCGGGCGGGAACAGGCGCACGGGGTCGAACTTGCGGTCGCCCAGGTCTTCGTAGCGGGTCGGGTTGAGGATGTCGATGCCGTAGGGTTTGCCGCCGATGTGTGCGTCGATCCAGTTCAGTTCTTCGTGCACCTGCTCGGGGCTCATGCGCGCCATGCCCAGCACACCCAGGCCGCCGGCCTTCGAGACCTCGACGACGACGTCGCGGCAGTGGGAGAACGCAAGGATCGGCGCTGAGATGCCGAACATCTCGCACAGGCGGTTCGTCATGATGGGGGCTCTGCGGCTGGAAAGGCGGGGGTGAGGAAACCGCTGTGCGCAGCCCGCCACTCGACGCCGTGCGCGGCCAGCCATTCGCCAGGCAGGTCTTGCGCACCGTTGAACAACATGCCGTCCTCGGCCCGCAGGTAGCAGGTGCTGCCGGGCGCCGGACCGGGCCAGGCTCTCAGCAGCGTACCCAGCGCCGTGGCGGACAGGCGGTGGGCGTCCAGCAGCTGCGCGCCTGTGCGGGCTGCCAGAACGGCGGCGCCCTGGGCATGGACGGCATTGCCATCGGTCAGGCAGATCCACCGCAGCGGGCCCGGCGCGGTGGCGACGAGCGCATCGTGGTGCACGGCATCCGGTGGCCCGGGGTCGATCACTGCCCAGGCGCCCGGGTCGCACTCGACGAGGTAGCTGTGGGCGCCCGTGGTGGCCGCCGTCAGCCGCAGAACGCCGGGGGCGAGTGCCACGGGCTCGCCGGTGCGGACCTCGCACCAGGCCTGGCCGCTGCCGTCGGGATCGAGGCGGCCCACCTCGTGCCAGGCCGGGTCGCTGGGCAGGATGGGGCAGGGACCGTCTGTGCGCGTTGCCAGGCGCGGCAGCACACGCTGCACTTGGCGTGGCGCGTGCGCCCATGTCAGCAACGAGGCGGTATCGGCAAAGGCCGCGAGCTGCTCGATCACCGCGCGCGTGGGTGTCATCAGGCGGCGTGCGTTCTGTGGCGCCAAGGCCTGTGCAGGTGTCAGCCACACCTGCTCGACGGTCTCTACGGCGTCGTGCGCGGATACCTGACCTTCTGGCAGCACGGCGACGAAAAACCGGGTGTCGAATCGCTTGGCGCGGCCGAAGGGCGTGAGCCAGTGCGCGATGTAGTGCAGGCGGTCGACGCAAAGGCGCAGGGCGTGGGCCCGGCAAAGATCGGCCAGGCTGCAGTCACCGGTGGCGAGTGCGCCGCGCTGTGCCGACAGTTCGGCGCCGCGCGCGCCCTGCAGGTCGACGATGCGGCCGTCGGGCCCGGTGGCGCAAAGCACTCCGGCTTCCTCGAAACACTCCCGCACCGCGGCGATCAACATGTCCAGCCCCCCGCTCTCGACGCCCAACCGCTGGCTGGCTGCGGCGTCGTCAAGGCCGCTGCACAGGGCGTGGCACTGGCGGTCGGCGCTGTCGACGAGGCCGCCCGGGAAGACCCAGGCGCCGCTGTTGTGGTCGCCCTTTTCTGCACGGCGCAGTAGCAGCAGTTCCAGACCGCCGGGGGCGTCGCGGGTCAGCACCACAGTGGCCGCAAGCCGCGGCTGGCGCTTGTCGCCGCTCATGCTGCCACCGGTTTGTTCACACACATGGACGAATAGTCCCTGTGGATGATCGACCTGTCAAATGAGGAAGACCCGTAGGCGCTCACGCGCGGCCGCGTCGCGCCCGCGCGCCGACGCAGTGTCTTGAAGCTGCGTTCGAGCTGCACAACGACTTGCGACCAAGCGATCGACAAAGTGGAGTGGTTCGACAGTTCAACCCCTGTCCACGGTCGGACGAATCGCGCATGAGGCGCGAGCACGGCGTCAGCTTCGAACCCGGGTTCCTCCAGGGCCACAATCCGTTGCGCGGGCCGAACCCTTCGACCGGAAGGTGGCCGCAGTGAAGCTGCCGCTGGGGAGTGACGCCTGGTGTTTTGCGGTTGTCCGACCCATGCTGTCGCACGCCACGGACGCGCGCATGCCGACATCCTGAAGGCGGCACTCCTGCACCCTGGGCACCGCTCCTGCGCGGATCGCAGGACCGATTCCCGCCTCGGAACAGTTTGCAGCGGCGACATGACCAAGCGCATGGGGCCGTCATTGCCAATGCAGCCCCTCGGGTTGCGACGCGCATGGCACCACGACCCGGCCATTCGCCCCCGCGAACCTCGGCAGCAGCACCCTTTGCACCGCCGACCCTCAGCCGGAGTGCGTCAGGTTGCCGGCAGACCGTTTCTCAAAAGGTCGCGAGCTATCACCCAGCGATGCACTTCGCTGGGGCCCTCGACGATGCGCAGCACGCGTGCCGAACGTGCTATGAATTCCAGCGGCAGTTCCTTCGACAGACCCATGCCACCGAACAGCTGGATGGCCCTGTCGGCCACACGCTGGATGAGTTCCGTCGCCTGCACCTTCACCATCGACCCGTCACGGCGAAAGTCCTTCACGCCTTGGTCGACCTTCCAGGCCAGCTGATAGACCTGCAGGCGCACCATCTCCAGCTCCTGCCAGCTGTCGGCGATCATCCACTGGATGGCCTGTCGGTCGGCCAGCAGCTGGCCGAAGGTCTTCCGCGTGTTGGCCTGCTCGATCATCATCTGCAGGCAGCGTTCGGCCAATCCCAGGCAGCGCGAGGCGATGTCGAGGCGGCGCACGCCCAGTCGGTTGGTGATGGGCACGAACGCGTTGCCCACCTCGCCCAGCACCTGGCCGTCGTCCAGGGTCACGTTGTCGAAGAAGACCTGGTAGGGGTGGTACTCACCGATCATCGGATACGAGGTGGGGATGCTCACGCCCGGGTGGTCGCGGTCCACCAGGAACGCCGAGATGCCGCCGCGGGAACCCTTGCTGGCGTCGGTCACGGCCACGACGATCATGAAGTGCGAACGGCGGGCATTGCTGATCCACATCTTCGCGCCGTTCAGCACCCACTTGCCGTTCACGCGCTCGGCACGGGTCCGGATGGCCGCCGCGTCCGAGCCCGCGCCCTCCTCCGACAGTGCGATGCAGCTCTTCTTCTCGCCGCGCACATAGGGCATCAAGTACTTGTCGATCTGCGCGCCCTTGCACAGTTCCTTCAGCAGATACAGATTGGGGCTGTCCGGCGGTGGAACGAAGTGCACGATGGAATGCTTCAACTGCTCGGTCACGACGCACTTGGTCAACGCGCCGAAGGCCTGCCCACCGAACTCCTCGGGCACGTCGATGCCCCACAGCCCAATGGCACGCGCCTTCTCTTGCAGCGTGTGCTCCACCTCGGGCGGCAGCAGCGGGTCGTCCTTCAAGCCGCGCTCGGCCTCGCGCCGGATGACCAGCGGCTCCAGCGGCTTGAGCTCGCGCTCGGTGAACTCGCGGACGGTGTCGCGAATCATCCGCGTGGTCTCGGGCAACTCGAAGTTCATGGTGTGTCCCTGCAATGTGTTCCGACATATGGACAGCCGGATCCGAGAGTGAGGGCAGAATCATAGGTAGTGCGTGATGCCTTGCGCCGTGACTGGCTTGTGAAAGAGGTCCACATAATGAAAGCGTTGGAAGACACCCGGGTTGCGCGCAGCAGCGGCAGCCAGGTGGTGGAGCGTGTGGCGCTGCTGATGCGCCTGGTGGCCGCGGGACGGCGTTCGGGGCTGCGGCTGGCCGATCTTCACCGCGCAGCCGGCCTGGAGCGCCCCACGGCGCACCGCCTGCTGCAGGCCTTGGTGGCCGAACGTCTGCTGCGGCAAGAAGGCGGAAGCCGGCGTTATTTCCTGGGCCCGGCGATGTACGAGATGGGGCTGGCGGCCTCGCCCCAACTGGCGCTGCGAGACATCGTGCATCCGCACCTGGAACGCATTGCCGAGATCAGCGGCGACACCGTATTCCTGACCGAGCGCTCCGGGCTGGATGGGGTGTGCACAGACCGCACCGAAGGCAATGCCCCGATCAAGGCTTATGTGCTGGACGTGGGCAAGCGCCGACCCCTGGTGGTGGGTGGGGGCGCGACAGCCATCCTGAGCGCGATGGACGACATCGAACTCGACCGCGTCTGCAGGGCCAACCTCGAGCGCGCGACCAAGCGATTCCCCCGCTATTCCGAGGCCGTGCTGCGGCGCAGCTTGGCCCGTGCCCGCACCCGCGGCTATGTGCTCAGCAAGGTGCTCGAGTTGCCCGATGTGCGCACCGTGGCCATGGCCATTCGTGCGCCCGGCGGCCAGCCCGTGGCGGCCATCAGTGTGTCCAGCGTCGCCACGCGCATCGACGAGGAGCGCGCGGCGGTCATTGCCGCCTTGCTGCGCACAGCCGTGGATGCGATCGAGGCTGCACTGGTGGATCGCCAGGCGCAGGCGGCCCCCGCCACCCCTCAGTCCCTCGAGGGTACAGGGGCCGCCGGCGGCCGCCAGCCGAAGAACTCGGGCCGGTAACGCTGCATAGGGGCGCCGTCAAAGGCCCATCCCAGGCATTCGCCCAGCGGCGGGCGCGGGGTCAGTTGAATGGGTTCAGGCAACCCGGCCTGCCTGCGCAGGTGCGCGCGGTGGCGGCCCACAGTCTGGAAGGCGACCGTGCCCATCCCGGCCAGCAGTTCGCGCAGGTGCGTGCAGCCCCGCTCGCCGCCCATCTTCTCCTGGATGATCTTGCGCCATCCACTGCCGACGCAGCTGCCCACCAGCAGATCCAGTGGCGCGCGCGTGTGCTGACATTCGCCGAAGGGGGTGGCCGGCATCGCCACCTGCACTTCGCGCACCGTGAAGCTGTCATCGATACTCAGCCGGATGTGCATGTGGTGGATGGGCGTGCCCGCCAGCAGCGCGCCGCGCTCGATGGCCACCTGGTCGTAGGCTTTGGTGTCCAGCAGCGTTGCCTCGATGTCCCACAGGCCGTCCTGGCGCAAGTAACTGCGGAACTGCACGTCACGCGCGTGGATCGGGGTGCGTGTGGGGTCCTCGCCAATCATGCCTTGGCCACCCTCACTCGAGGCTGATGTTGCGCGACTTGATCAGTGCCTGCCAGCGTGTGCGGTCGGCGGCCAGATTCTGGTCAAAGACCGCAGGTTTGTGCGGTTCAGGCACCAGGTACCCTTCACCGGTTAACTTCTCGCGGTAGCCGGCATCGGCCAGCGCGTGATTGGCGGCCTCACTCAGCACCGCAAGCACCTCGGGGGTTGTCTTCTTGTGGACGACGAGGCCATAACGCACCATGGCCTCCAGGCCTGGGTAGCCACTGCCGTGAAGCGTGGGCACACCGGGCAGCACATTGACCGGCTCCTTGGTGACCAGCGCCAGGGCCCGCAGTTTGCCTGCACGCACGTGCGGCAGCGATGAACCGACGATGCCGAACATGACCTGCACCTGACCGCCGAGCAGCGCCTGCAAGGCCGGCGCGCCGCCAGTGAAGGGGATGTGAGTCATGTCGATGCCCGCGGCCTGCGAGAACATCTCGCCCGCCAAGTGGAAGGCACCGCCGGTGCCTGTGGAGCTGTAATTCAATATGCCCGGGTTCTGCTTGCCGTAGGCGACGAACTCCTTCAGGTTGGTGACCGGCAATGAGGCGTTCACGAGCATCACCAGCGGCACATTGGCGCCCAGTGCCACCGCCGTGAAGTCGCGCTCGGCGTCATAGGCCAGCTTCTTGTACAGCAGGCCGTTCAACACCAGCGCAGAGTCCGAGGCGAAGAAGATCGTGTAGCCGTCGGCCGGCGCATTGGCTACGGCCTGCGCGGCGATGGCGGCGTTGGCGCCGGGACGGTTCTCGACCACCACCGTCTGGTTCAGCTTCTTGGCCATCAGCTGTGCCATGTGGCGCGCGATCGTGTCCACCGAAGCACCAGCGTTGAAGGGCACGATCATCTTGATCGGTCGGCTCGGGAAGGTCTGCGCAGCGGCCGTGCCAGCAACCAGCGTCCAGGCAGCGCAGGCGGTAAGCGAGCGCAAGAAGGTATGACGGTTCATCGGTTCTCCTTGGGGGTCGTGAAGGACAGGCTTACAAGACCTCGGCCAGCATCTGATGCAGGCGCTTGGCCTTGTCGTTCATCCAGCCATCGGCATTGCAGTTGAAGGTGCGCAAGGCGTGCTCGATCACGGCTTGCGCGCGGTCGCGCGGCACGCGGGCCGCGCGCAGGTTCAGCGTGTAGCCGAAGCGGTGGAACTCGACCTCGAGGGCACGGGCCACCCCGGTGGCCGACGCGTCGCCGGCTTCCAGCATCCTGCCGATGTCGGCAACCACATCGGGACAGAGGTCGCCGAACACGCGCACGGCCGGCGCGGCCAGGGCCAGGGTCGCTTCGGGCTGGCTGATGCCGGTGCCGGTGTTGAAGAGGCTGTGCGCCAGCATGTACACGGCCCGGGTGATGGGGTGCATGCGCATCTCGTGGCTGCCCGAGGCCACGCCCAGAGGCAGGCCGCCGTCGTCCTCGTCACGCGTGCGCAGCAGCGACGCCGCGCAGAGGTCGACCCGCACCCGCCAGTCTGCCGGGTCGTCGATGCGGGGCATCGCGGCCCGGGCGATGGCCCAGCACTGTTGGCGGCTCGCCAGCACCAGAGGGTTCTCGTCGCCTGCGCCGGCCAGGTTCATCAACGCCCACCAGTACTCCATGCCCGCCGCAGCGCGCGTCAGCGACAGCGGTGCGGTCGAGAGCGCCTTGGCGTCCCAGAAGACGGCGCGCGGTCGGGTCTTGGGGTCGAAGAACTCGAGCTGACGGCCGTTCGCGTCGTCGCGGATCGAAGCACCCGCACGGTTCTGGCTGCTGGTGGCGGCGGTCAGCACATTGAAGATCGGCAGCTTGGGGTTCGGCAGGCGGGTGCTGCGGCCGCGACCCAGCGCGTCGTACTGCGTGGCAAGCGCTTCCAGCGGGCCGTCTTCAGCCAGGCGCACCGCGACCACCCGTGCGGCCTTGGTGACGCTGCCCGCGCCCACGGCGATGAGCGCGTCGGCCTGCATCTCATCGGCCAGCACGGCTGCGGCTTCCACCTGGTGGCGCGGCGCACCGGCGCCGATGTCGGCACAGACGGCGGCGATGCGTCCTCCGGCCAGCCCCATCACATGCTCGACGAGGTCGCTGCGCTCACGGATGCTGCGGCCGCACAGCAACAGGGCGCGCTTCGCGCCTGCGCGTGCCAGCTCGCCGTGCAAGCTTGTCAAGGCATGCTCGCCGCTGTACACCCGCAACGGGTAACACACCGCACGGAAGTCGTGCGTGTGATGCATGGGGCCGGCGTGGGTCACTCGGGCTTGATGTTGGCGGCCTTGATGACCACCGCCCACTTCTTCGATTCGGCGACTATGGTGTCGCTCATCTCGCGGGCACTGCCGCCATCGACGTTGAAGCCTTGGTCGGACAGCTTCTGCTCGCTTTCCTTCAGGGCCTTCACGACGGCCGCGTGCATCTTCTGAACCACTGGCGCGGGTACTCCGGCGGGCAGAACGAAGCCGTACCACGTGTCCGAGTTGTAGCCCTTCACGCCGCCCTCGGCCACGGTAGGCACGTCGGGCAGCTTGGCGTCGCGCTTGTCGCTGCCTACCGCAATGGCGCGCACCTTGCCCGCCTTGACCTGCGGCAATGCCGAAGGCACCTGAACGAACATCATGTCGATCTGCCCGGCCAGCAGGTCGGTCATCGCCGGGCCGCCGCCGCGGTAGGGCACGTGCAGCAGGTCCACATCGGCCATGGATTTGAAGAGTTCACCGGCCAGGTGCTGCGACGTGCCGGTGCCCGCCGAGCCATAGGTCAACTTGCCTGGATGGGCCTTCGCATAGGCCAGCAGTTCATGCAGGTTCTTCACCGGCACCGAGGGGTTCACCACCGTGACGATGGGCATGCGCACGGCGATGGTCAGCGGCGTGAAGTCCTTGATCGGGTCGTAGGGCAGCTTCGCATAGATGTGCTGGTTCATCGTCACGATGCCGGCCGAGGTCAGCAGGAAGGTGTAGCCGTCCGGCGCCGAGCGCGCCACCAGTTCGGCGGCCAGCATGCCACCGGCACCCGGCTTGTTCTCGACCACCACCTGCTGCCCGAGTTCCTTGCTCATGGACTGCGCCACGGTACGGGCCAGGAAGTCGGTGCTGGCGCCGGCGGCAAAGGGGGCGATGAGGCGTATGGGCTTGTTCGGGAAGTCCTGCGCTTGCGCGGGGGCCGATGCAGCCAGCGTCGCCGCGAGAGCCGCGCCCAGCACGATGCGCCGACCGGTGTTCAGGGTGTGCTTCACGTTTGTCTCCGTTGTTGTGCATCGAGTGTGGGACAGGCCAGGCGCAGCGCGAGTGGATTGGGGTCATAAACAAGTCCACATACTGGAATAACAACTGCACACGCAAATCTGCGACCCGGCGCTGCGCTGCCGGAACAGCAAATATCACTATGTGGACACTCGAGCGCCCTTGCCCGGTTGTTCTCGACGAGGCGCGCGCCTACGATGCGCCGCAACCCCATGCCAGCGCCAACATGACATCGCCATCCGCTTCAGGCCCGCTCTCGGGTATCCGGGTACTCGATCTCGCTCAGGGCAGCGAGCAGTACTGCGGCAAGCTGTTCGCGCAACTCGGTGCCGATGTGCTGCTGGTCGAGCCACCCACGGGCTGTGCGGGCCGGCGCGAGGGTCCCTTTCTCGACGACCACGTCCACCCCGAACACAGCCTTGGCTTTGCCTATTTCAACCAGGGCAAGCGCGGCGTGGCATTGGATCTGGACGAAGCGCAGGGGCAAGAGATCTTTCGCGCGCTGGTTCAACACGCGGACCTGGTGATCGAGTGCGAACGGCCCGGCCGGATGCAAGCGCGCGGCCTGGATCACGCCGCCTTGGCCCACCTGCAGCCCGGCATCGTGACCACCAGCATCACGACCTTCGGGCAAGACGGCCCGTATGCGCAGTACGAAGGCGGCGACCTGGTGGCGCTGGCCTACGGCGGCCTGCTGTCGCTGGGCGGCTACCCCGGCCTGGCGCCGACCGCCCCTTATGGCAACCAGGCGCTGCTGGCCGCCGCGCAGTTCGCGGCCGTGGCCGCGATGGTGGCGCTATGGGACGTCGAAGGACAAGCCGGCGAGCACCAAGGCCAGCACGTGGACGTGTCTGTGCAGGAAAGTGTGGCCATGGCGCTGGAGAACGCCGTGCAGTTCGTCGAACTGGAGAACACCGTGCGCCAGCGCAATGCGGGTCAGCAACGCCAGGCCGGCACCGGCGTGTTTCCGTGCAGCGACGGCATGGTGTACCTCATGGCTGGCGGCATCGCTTCGAACAAGTTCTGGGACGTGACGGCCCAATGGATGGCGGACGTGCAAGCCCCCGGGGCCGCCCAGTTGCGCGAGCCGCGGTGGCACGACGCCGGCTTCCTGGCAACGGCCGAAGCCAAGGATCTCTTCGCGCAGGTGTTCGAGCCCTATGCGGCCGCACACCCCAAGGCCGAGCTGTATGCCGAAGGCCAGCGGCGCCGCATCCCGATCTGTCCAGTGAGCACCACCGCCGACCTGATGCACAACCGCCAACTGGCCCACCGTGGCTACTTCGAGCAGACGCCTCACCCCTACAGCGGGCGTACGCTCACCGTGCCAGGCGCGCCTTACCGCCTGTCCGCCTCGCCGTGGCGCCTGGGTCGCCCCGCGCCGCGGCTGGGGGAGCACAGCGCCGAAGTGCTGGCCGCCCTGGGTTACGACGCCGATGTCCAGGCCGTGCTCCTGCGCCAGGGCGTGATCGCATGAAGCCCTTTCCGCTGGCCGGCATCCGCGTGGCCGACTTCACCTGGATAGGCGCCGGCTCCTACACGACCAAGATCCTGGGCGACTTCGGGGCCGACGTGATCAAGGTTGAAAGTGCGGAACGTCTGGACACCTTGCGCGACGCCAAGCCGTTCAAGGACGGTGTGCGCGGCGTCAACCGCAGCGGCTACTTCGCCGATCGCAACTCCAGCAAGCGCAGTGTCACGCTGAACCTCAAGACCGCAGCCGGCCAGAGGCTGGCGCGCCAGCTCGTTGCTCGGAGCGACGTGGTGGCGAACAACTTCACCCCGGGCACGATGGAGAAGTTCGGCCTGGGCTACGAGGCCGTGCGCGAAATGAAGCCGGACATCGTCTATGTCTCGATGTCGATGCACGGCCAGACCGGCCCGGAGGCCAACTACCTGGGCTACGGACTGACCATGGGTGCGGTCACCGGCCTGCACCACCTGTGTGGCCTGCCCGACCAGCAGCCCGCAGGCACGGGCACGAACTTCCCCGACCACGTGCCCAACCCCACCCACGCGGCCTTTGCCGTGCTGGCCGCCCTGCGGCACCGTCGCCGTACCGGGGAGGGGCAGTTCATAGACGTGGCGCAGATCGAGCCCACCATCTCGCTGCTGGGCCCGGCCGTGCTGGACTACACCGCCAACGGCCGAGTGGCCGAGCGGGTGGGCAACCGGCATCTCGCAGGCGCGCCGCACGGCGTGTACCCGACACAAGGACACGACCGCTGGATCGCCCTCTCGGCGCCCGGCGACGCCGCCTGGCAAGCGCTGCTGCAGGTGCTGGAAGCGCCCGAGTTGGCGCAGGACACACGCTTCGCCAGCGCCACGGCGCGCTGGCAGCACTGCGAGGCTCTGGACGCCGCCCTGGCCCGCTGCACGGCCCTGCATGACGCAGGGCAGCTGGCGCAACGACTGCAGGCGCTGGGCGTGTCCGCGGGCCCGGTGCAGGACGCGGCGGACGTACTGCTCCGCGATTCTCAGTTGCAGGCACGCGGCCATTGGGTGTATCTGGACCATCCGGAGATGGGCCGCACGGTCTACAACGCCCTGCCCGCCCGCCTGTCGCGCACGCCGGGGTTGCCGAACAGGCCCGCGCCGCTGCTGGGCCAGCACACCGATGAGGTGCTGCGCGAGCTTCTGGCGCTGACACCGGGCGAGATCGACGCGCTCCGGGCGCAGGGGGTGCTGCAATGAAGGCAGCCGAACGTATCGCCCACTTCGCCTGCGGCTTCCAGACCCGGCAGCTGACGGCCGATCTGCTTCACGCCACCGGGCGCGCGCTCGTAGACACCTATGCCTGCGCCATCGCCGGGTGTCACGAGCCGGCCTCGCAACTGGCACTGCAATACGCCCGCGCCAGCGCATTGCCCGCGCCAGGGCGGGCCGCCAGCCATTGGGGCAGCGGCGAGCGACTGCCGCTGGAGCTGGCCGCGCTGTGCAACGGCGTGGCCGGGCATGTGCTGGACTTCGACGACGTGACCTCGCCGCTGCGCGGCCATCCGAGCATTGCGCTGCTGCCGGCGCTGCTGGGGCTGGCGGAAGCGAGCGATACCGATGGCGCCGAGCTGGTATGCGCCTATGTCGTGGGCTTCGAGGTGATCTGCAAGCTGTCCAAGGCCATGGCGCTGAAGCACTATGCACGCGGCTGGCACTCCACGGCCAGCATCGGCACCCTCGCGGCGGCGGTGGCCTGCGCCCGCTTGCTGCGCCTGGACGTTGCGCGCACCACCCACGCCATCGGGCTGGCGGTGGCGCAGGCCGCAGGTACGCGGGCCAACTTCGGCACCCACGCCAAGTCCTTCCAGGCCGGCCACAGCAATGCCGCCGGTCTGCGTGCAGCACTGCTCGCGGCCGAAGGCTTCGATGCCGCGCCGGGTGTGCTGGACGACGCCTTCGGTTATGTGGACCTGTATGGCCATGGCGAGTCGCTGCAGGCGCAATTGGCCACGCTGGGGCAGGGCCCGTTGGAGCTGATCAGCAGCGGCATCGAGGTCAAGAAGTACCCGTTGTGTTACGCCACACACCGCACGCTGGATGGGGTGCTCGACCTGCGTGCCGAACAGGGCCTCGCGCTGGCTGACGTGCAGACGGTGCACGTGCGTACCAGCGCAGGCGCACTGACGCCGCTGATCCACACACGGCCCCAGACCGGCCTCGAAGCGAAGTTCTCGATGCAGTACGCCGTGGCCGCGGCGCTGTTGGATGGCGACGTGCGGCTGTCCAGCTTCACCGATGCCGCCGTGCAGCGCCCCGAAGCGCAGACCTTCTTCGTGCAGGTCAGCACCGACGACAGCGGCGATGGTCCGGCGTTCCCTCGCTGGGCCGACATCACGCTGACCTTGCGCGACGGCCAGACCTTGCAGCGCCGCGTCGATCAGCTGCGCGGCTCGGCAGAGGCGCCGCTGACCCTTGCCGAACTGCGCAGCAAGTTGCAGGACTGCCTGGCCTGGGGCCAGGCGCGGGCCGATGTGGACCGGCTCGTCTCTGGCGCGTTGGCCCTGGACCGGACATCGGCGCGCCAGTGGCTGGCCGCCGCGGCGACATCCCAGACCTAGGAGACACACATGCCGCTGCTGTACGAAGTCCGCGAACACGTCGCGATCATCACCTTGAACCGGCCCGAGGCGATGAACGCGATCGACCCGGAGACGCGCCTCGAACTGCACGAAGCCTGGCAGCGCGTGGCGCGCGACGATGCCGTGCGCTGCACCGTGCTCACCGGCGCGGGCGACAAGGCCTTCTGCACGGGGTCGGACCTCAAGAAGACCATGCCGCCCAAGGAGAGCCCGGCCCAGCTCAGCTTTGGCCAGGCGCAGTCCATCCACCTGCTGGCCGGCATGGAGATGGACAAGCCCATCCTCTGCGCCATCAATGGCTTCGCCATGGGTGGCGGCATGGAGCTGGCGCTGGCCTGCGACGTGCGCATCGCTTCCGAGAACGCGCAGTTTGCGCTGTCGGAGGTGCGCATCGGCAGCATCCCGGGAGCCGGCGGCACGCAGACCCTGCCGCGTGTGATCGGGCGCTCCGACGCGATGCTGATGCTGCTGACGGGCGACCGGGTGGATGCGCAGGAAGCCCTGCGCACCGGACTGGTCAGCCAGGTGGTGCCGCAGGCGCAGCTGCTGGAGACGGTACTCGCCATCGCGCGACGCATTGCCCAGAACGCGCCGCTGTCGGTGCGCGCGGTCAAGCGACTGGTGCGCGACGGCGCATCGCTGCCGCTGCCACAGGCGCTGGCGATGGAGAGTTATGTCTTCGGCATGTTGCGCGACACCGAAGACCGCATCGAGGGCCGCCGCGCCTTCCAGGAAAAGCGGCCGCCGGTCTACCGCGGCCGCTGACGAGGACCCGAGGACAAAAGATGAGCACATCCCTGAAGGACAAGATCGCGATCGTGGGCGTGGGCGCCACGGCGCAAGGCAAGCTGCCGGGCTCGACGCCGGTGACCTTGGCCACCGAGGCGTTCAAGCGCGCCCTGGACGATGCAGGGCTGCGCAAGGACCAGATCGATGGCTTGCTGACCATGCCGGGCACTACCTCGCCCGAGGGCTCGCTGAACTACCTGCGCATGGGCGAGACCCTGGGCATCGATCCGAAGTACACCGGCAGCATGACCATGGGCGGGGGCACCTGCGGGGCGCTCATCCAGAACGCCGCCATGGCCATCGAGTGCGGCATGGCTGACTACGTGGCTTGCGTCTTCGCGGACACGGCGCGAACCGGCAACTACCGCTTCGGCCGTGCCTCGGGCTGGGGCGATTCCTGGGGCATCTGGGGCATGTTCGGTGCAGCGGCCAACAGCGCCATGGCCGCCAGCCGCCACATGGCCCTGTACGGCACCACCAGCCGGCACCTCGGCAACGTGGCGGTGGCCTGCCGAAAGCACGCCTCGATGAATCCCAGCGCCGTGATGCGCGAGCGCTTCACCATCGAAGAGCACCAGGCTTCGCGCATGGTGGTCGAACCGTTCCACCTCCTCGACTGCTGCCTGATCAGCGACGGCGGTGTGTGCCTGATCGTGACGTCGGCCGAACGCGCCCGGGACCTGAAGCAGACGCCGGTGCTGATCTCCGGCATGGGCCAGGCCTACACCACGCAGAACATGGAGCGCGAGAACTGGTGGTACGTGCCCCACCAGAAGGACGCGCTGGACCGCGCCTACCGCATGGCCGGCCTGGGCCCCAAGGACATCGACGTGGCGCAGCTCTACGACAACTTCACGATGAGCGTGATCCTGTGGCTGGAGCACGCGGGCTTTTGCGGCCTGGGCGAAGGCGGGCCTTTCACCGAAGACGGCCGCATCGAGCTGGGCGGGCAGCTGCCGGTGAACACCGCCGGCGGCAACCTCTCCGAGTCGTACATGGAAGGCTGGCTGCATGCCGTGGAAGGTGTGCGGCAGATGCGCGGCACCTGCGGCGAGCGCCAGGTGCCGGACGCCCGGACTTGCCTGGTGTCCGGCCGCGGCATGACGCTGAACTGTGCCAACGCGATGATCCTGCGCGCAGCCTGAAAGGGAAGACCGAGATGAGCGACAGCAAGCCCTACGACAAGCCCCTACCCACGCTGGACGACGCCAACAGACCCTTCTGGACGGCCGCGCGACAGCAGCAGCTGGCGCTGCAGCACTGCGGTGACTGCGGCGAACCGCGCTACCCCATCAACCACGTGTGCCCGCACTGCTTGTCGGACCGCTTCGAGTGGAAGACCATCTCGGGACGCGGCACCGTGCATTCCAGCATCGTGTTCCACCAGATCTACAACGCAACCTTCACCGGCGACGTGCCCTACAACGTGTCGCTGATCCAGTTGGACGAGGGGCCGCGCATGATCAGCAACGTGGTGGGCATCGCGCCTTCCGACGTGAAAGTGGGCGACGTGGTGCAGGTGGTGTTCGACCCCGTCACGCCCGAGATCAGCATCCCGCGTTTCCAGCGCGCAGGCTGAATGAGCATCCTGCGCGACGACCTGCCGTTCGTGCTGATGCGGGGGGGCACCAGCAAGGGCATCTTCCTGCGCGCCCAGGACGTGCCCACGGACCGCGAGCAACTCAGCCTCGTCCTGCTCGACCTCTTCGGCAGCCCCGACCGGAGGCAGATCGATGGCCTGGGCGGCGCCGACAAGCTCACCAGCAAGGCCGCCATCATCGGCCCGCCGGTGCGCGAGGGCACCGACGTGACCTACCTGTTCGGCCAGGTCGGCACGGTGCGCGGCGAGGTGGACTACAAGCTGAACTGCGGCAACCTGACGGCGGCCGTGGGTGTCTATGCCATCCAGGAAGGCCTGGTGGCACCGGTGGACGGCACCACGGTCGTGCGGGTGCACAACGTCAACACCGACCGCGTGATCCGCGTCGAGGTGCCGGTGCGGGACGGCCAGCCGCAATGGCGCGGCAGCCTCGCCATTGGCGGCGTACCCGGCACCGGCGCGGCCATCTCGCTCGATTTCTCGCAGGCGGTGGGTGCGATCACCGGCACCTTGCTGCCCACGGGCCAAGCGGCTGAGGTACTGGACGTACCCGGCGTTGGCGCGGTGGAGATGTCGATTGTCGATGGCGCCAACATGGCGATCTACGTGCACCACACCGCGCTGGGGATGAGCGGCATCGAGTCGCCGGAAGAGATCGACGCCAGTGAAGACCTGAAGCGCCGCATGGACGCCATCCGACAGGCCGTGGCCTACCGCTGCGGCCTGCGCGCGTACTGGGATTCACGCATGGCGCCGTCGACACCCATGTTGATCGTGCTGAGCGCACCCGCCGCCTACCGCAGTTGCACCCAGGGTGAGCTGATCGAGGCGGCGGGCATCGACCTGGTGGTGAGGCAGTTCGCTTCGGGATCTGCCAGCAAGACATTGGCGGGCACGCTCACCGCCACCACCGGCCTGGCCTGCCGGATCCCGGGCAGCTTGCCGCACCGCATCCTCACTGCGGCGCGTGGCCAGGTCACGAGGACGCTGGCCTTCGGCCACCCATCGGGGGTCATCTATGTGGAGGCGGACGTCGACGCCAGCGCAGGTGCGGCACCCGTCGTGCGGCGCCTGGCCATCCAGCGTACGGCCCGAAGGCTGGCGGAAGGCCGTGCCTTCTTGAAGCACGCCATTGAGAAGCGCTAGTGTCATCGTGCTGCCGCTCGAAGCGCCAGCGCGGAGTCGTTTGGATCAGCGCCGAAGTCCAGTCGCATGGGTTGCGTGATGCGGGCAAAGCAGAGCCAGGCAGGTGGCGAGGGCCGATTGGCCAAGGATCGTCCGAAGGTCGACGCATCAGGTGCTCGATCCTCGCAAACACGGACTTCCCGCATGCACTCAAGTTGAATAGAACCAGGGCACCGTAAAGCCGCCGTTGGCCACCGGCAGGTCGTGGCCGGCACCGGATTTCCCCGGGAGCTGCCGCAAGCTGACTTTGGCCCGGAGCGCCATCGCGCCGAAAGTCAGCTTTCTGGCCCCGCCTCGAACTCACACTGGCGGCCACCGGCGCAAAGGAGCTCGTCTTGGCATCACTGTCCGCGGATGCATGAACGACAAAGGCGAGGTCAACAGGTGCGTGGTGCCGCCCCCCCTACGCCAGGTCGAGCCGTTACTGAGGTACCGGTCGCTTCAACCGCGAACGCCCATGCCGCCACTTCGGGTGGTGTGGACGACAATCAACGCCGCCAGCCGGAGCGCACTTCATGGCTTCCTTCAGGGCCTCCCTGGCCCGCGTGTTGAGCTTGTCCAGGGCGGTCGGGTCGCCCAGGCCCTTGCCCGTCGATTCGACCCGGTTGACCGACAGCCGACTGCGCGTTTCGCAAACGCACTCGCTCGTGTTGCTGTAGTCGCGCGCAACCTCCGTGGCTGCGGCGCAAGCCTCGTCGAGGTTGTCGCCCCCCAGGCGTGCAGCAGCACTCTTTTGCTGCCGTTGTCAGGCAAGCGTTGCGCGTTGCAGCGGTAGCGGCCTTTGCCGTCCCGCAGCGCGAACGAGCCCCAAATGCCGCAGCAGGCGCCATAGCTCAGCTCGGCGTTGGGCGGCAGCGAATGGCGTTTGCGCTTGATCTCGCCCTTCATGAGCGGCGACTGCTGGCGAAAGAACTTCCTCTCGGCGTTGCAGACCCCGTCACGCGTGCAGAGGCGCAACGTGCGATCCCTCCTTCGTTGTGAGCCGCCGCCAGGTCGGCCGCTGGGGTGAGACAGCGGTGGACCCGGCCATGCGATTCACAGACGCTTTCACTAGCGGCAGGTGTAATCGCCCGTCAGTGATACTTCTTTACCCGAGGGCAAGTTGCCACCGGAACATGCGCCGTACCAGATCGTGGTGCCAGGCGGCAGAGAATAGAAGTTCGATTTCACCTCGCCGGGCTCGAGCCAGCCGAATTGCTGGTAGAACCGACCACTGCCGGTCGCGTTGCACTGCGTGTCGGCCGTTCCAGCCCGGGTCGACGGCGTATGGCAGCGCATCACGTAGACCTTGAAGCTGCACTTGTTGGTGATGGTCTGCGAGTCATATGGTTCCGATGAGCCCTTCAGCAGCCCGAACGACAAACACTGCGGTGAACTTGTGCCCCCGTCAGAATTGATGAACTTTCCCGCATACGCGCCGGCGCCGGCGCTCAGGCTACCGCCCGTGCCAACACTGCCGCCAGGCGTCGTGCCTGGGACGACACAGACACCGTTTTGCAGCACCGCCGGTTGCACGCAGGTCAACGGTGTCCGGTCGGTGCAAACGCCGTTGGAGATGATCTGCGGCGACAGGCAGGTCGATGTGCCGACGACCCTGTGCACGGTACAAGCGCCCTCGGTGACTGTCACTGCGGCGTCTGCGATCGACAGCACGGCGTCATAGGCGCTGATGGTGTGCTGGCCTGGGGCGACCGTGAGCGTGATCGCACCCTGGCCACCGCACAGGTTCTGGCCAGTGGGCGAGAGACCCCCGCTGACCCAGAAGCCATCGAGGTACACGCCGTCGATGCCCCAGGATTCGCGCGTGTAGATCGCCAACTGCCCGGATTTGCTCAGCGTTCCCGTACCGAGCAGAGGTGCTGAGGCCGAGATGCCCATCAAGCCGCTCGGCGCGTTGGTGACGAACGCTAGATCGCCTCTCCTGGGGCCTGCCGGACCGGCGGGCGCGAAGGTGACGTTGATCGTGCAAGCCCCCCCGGCAGGCAGACTTGAAGGGCAGTTGTGAGTCCGCGCGAAGTCACCAGTTACGCCGATACCCTGCACCGTGAGCGGGGCCGTTCCCGAATTTGTCAGTCTGATCGCCTGGGCTGCGCTGACGGTGCCCATTTCCTGGGACGCGAAGCTCAGCGACTTCGGCGCCAGCGTGATCGCGGGCGTCAGCGGCGCCGTGCCGTTACCGCTGAGCCCCACGCTGTAGGTGCCGCCGATGGCCGTGCTGGTGACGGAAACGGCACCCGTGCTGGTACCGGCTACGGTCGAGTTGAAGCCCACTTCCACGTAGCACGACGCGCCGGAGGCCAGGGTGTCGAAGAACTCCAACTGGTAGTTGTAACCGTAGCAATTGGTGCCGCGGAAGTCGAAGTTCGTGCCCGCCACCGCCGCGCCCCTGATCTGCAAGCTGGCACTGCCGACGTTGCGCACCGTGACTCTTTCGAAGCGGTAGCTGCCGATGGTCTGCGTGCCAAAGTCCAAGAGCGGGTCGGGGCTCAGCGCCAGCAGCCTGTTGGCCGCAGGTGGAGCCGTAGCGGTGGTCCCGAACTGCTCTGCCGAGATGCCAGAGCCGTTGGTGGTGGTCACGGTGATGTAGCCGGTGTTGGCGGTGGCAGGAACGATGACCCTGATGTAACCCTCGCCGAGGCCAAAGACGCTCACCAGCGCGACGACTGCTGTCGCGCCACCGATCTGCACCGTGTTGCCTGCAGCCGTGCTGGCGAAGCGTTTGCCGTAGATGGTGACGGCTGAACCCGGCAGCCCGAAGGCTGGAACGAACCTGTCGATCTTGGGCCCTTTGTTGACCACGAAAGTGCTGGCCGACTGCACGGAGATCTCGGAAACCGAGTTCTGAGACGTCACGCTGATGCGTCCGGTGGAGCCCGTCTCAGGCACGACGGCCGTGAGCGCGGTGCTGGAGCGGCTGGTCACCTGCGCTCCGATGCCATTCCAGAAGGCCACGCCGTCCGTTGCCCCGAAGTTGATGCCTGTGATCGTGACAACATCGCCCGGCGCTCCGGAGGTCGGGCTGAAGCCTGTCACGGTGGGGTTGACCGTGAAGCTGCCCGTTGCCGTTGCCTCGCCGCCAGGGGTGCGCAGAGCCAAGCTCCCGGTGCTGGCGCCAAGCGGCACCGTGACCGTGAGCGAGGTGGCGCTCGCCGTCGCCACCTCTGCCGGCGCGCCGTTGAACCAAACCGTGTTTTCAGCGGGAGCACCGCCAAAGCCGCTGCCGGTGATGGTCACGATGCTCCCAGGTGCGGCGTATGGGGGGTAGAACTTGGTGATGCTCGGCAGCGGCGCAAGAACAATGAACTGCTCGAGGCTGGTCGTGCTGCCATCCGTCGCCTGCACCGTGACGTTGCCGGTGGTGGCACCGCTGGGCAGCGTGACCTTTAGCGACGTTGCCGTGGCAGCGGCCACCGGCGCCGCGACGCCGTTGAACTTGACGGCATTGGCCGATGCCGTGGTGCTGAAGTTGCTGCCGGCAATCGTGATGGTCGCGCCCGGGGGCGCCGAACTCGGCTCGAAGCCCGAGATGCTGGGAACCTTGCTGACGCTCGTGCCTGAGCCCGTAGCCGCGCCATCACCGCCACCGCCGCCGCACGCCCCCAACAGCGTGGCCAGCGCCACAGCCCAGATCCTGCTCCCGGTCCCGCATTTCATGCTCATCCTCGATCCTGATTGACGAACTGCACGTCCTGGCCACCGTGGCACCACGCTTGTGCGCCGGATGCTCAGGGCAGCGTCGGATCTTTGGTATGGTTCAAATGCATCATTCAGAGCGTCACCAGGGTCTGGGGCGAACGCGCATGACCCATTCGACGCTGACCGACTTCAGTGAGTTCTTGCTTCGCCTGTATGGGCTGGCGCAGGAACAGCCCGTCGACCAGTTCCAGGAATCGGCGCTGGCCCTGGTCAGGACCGTTCTTCCCTTCGACGCCGCCATGTGGGGCAGCGGCACCCTCGCTCCCGCGGGTCTTGACATCGATGCGCTGCACCTGCACCGCACCTCGCAGGGAATGTTGCAGGCCTACGAGGAGCACAAATCGCTCGATCTGGCGGCCTTCTCGGTGGGCCAGCACCGCAGCGCCACTGCGATCTTCCATTCACCGGCGTTCTATGCCGGCAGCCCCGGGCTGCTGGACTTCACGCGGCGCTTCGGCCACCAGAACATGTTCATCAGCGGCGACACCCATGGCGTAACGCGGCGGACGCAGTGGCTGTCGCTGTATCGCGCCGACGTCGATGCACTTTGTGGTGAAGACGAGCGTTTGCTTCTGCACGCGTTGCGGCCTCATCTGATGCAGGCGCTGTCCATGAACCGCATGTCGCATCTGCATCGACGGCCGCTGCTCGCCAACGGCCCGGCCTGCGGGCGCGCCGTGGCCGGCTTGCGCGGCGTGGTGCTGCATACAGATCCTCTGTTCGAGGAGTTACTGCGCACCGAGTGGGAGGGCTGGCGCGTCGGGTGCACGCTGCCAGACGCCCTCGTCGCCAGGTTTCGCAGCGAGCCGCTGTTTAAGGGCCGGCGCGCGGTGGTGCACGGTCGGGTAGAGCATCAGTTGCTCTTCTTGCAGGCGCGCACACGCTGCAGGGCAGACGAACTCTCGGCACGAGAACTGGAAATTGCCTGTGGCATCGCGAATGGGCAGACCCACAAGCAACTGGCACAACTGCTGGCGAGATCCCCGGCGACCGTGCGCAACCATGTGCAGGCCATCTATTCAAAGTTGGAAGTCAGCAATGCGGCCGGCTTGGTAGCCGCTCTGAGGCAGGTCGGACTCCCTGAGGTGTGAAGCCGAAGGGTGACGCACGGCTTCTGCCTGTGCCCAACCGTGCGCTGTGCTCCTGATGAGGGACGGCGACCCAGCGTCGCCGGATAGATGTTGCCGGAGGTCAAGACTCCCTGTGGGACTGCAACACGCAGCCGGCGGCACTGATGCTGCACTCTGGTCGAACGGCTGCTTCGCCGCGATCAGCACAAGAAAGTGAATGCCGTTCATGAGTCGGCAGCTCGAGTTCGCCTGATCGCGCTGCAGACGTACGGGCTGCATCGGATGTCGACAAGCGCCGCAAGTTCGTCAGCGACTGCTTGGGAAAGTGCGCACCTTCGACGGGCTGTCGACCCATGGCGGCTGTACTCTGAACCAGTCGTCGGCGAGGCGATTTTCTGACCGATCGGATGACTGGAAGTGGCCGCGACTACCTGTTCGCAGCCGACGCCGACAACGGCCATTCGTGACCGCAACGCTGTCGGCCTCGCTGGACCCGAGCCCGGCTCGCTCGAACAGAAGTTGGGTCAGCACCCGGTGCACGACTTACAGAGAACCGGCGTGGGCAACGGGGTTGCGACGCCAGCGACTGCCGAATCCGGATCGGCTGTGCCAGCACCCACGGGCGTGCCGGGACATGCGGATGGACGTGGTCGACCAAGCTGGGAGCGGACTGCCCCATGCGTCTCGCGCCATACGGCGGCCAGGCCCCGATCCTGGAAAGACCGGTCATCGGGAGGATCCTCACGCAGGTGGCGACCAGCTCTACCTTCCCGATGGACTGACTCAGGCGCGTCGTCGATTGCGGATCAACTTCTCCACCGAGATCACCGGCAGGATGATCGCGCCGACCAGCGCGCTGACGAGAAGCGACTGCCCATTCAGCGGGAAGGTGGAGAAGATTGCCTGCATCAGCGAGGCGTAGATGAACAGGGCCTGCAGGGCCAGCACCGCGCCGATGCCGATGAACACCGTCTTGTTGCTGAAGAAGCCGATCTTGAAGACCGAGTCCTTCAACGATCGGCAGCTCAGCATGTAGAAGACCTGGAACATGATCACCGTGGTGACCGCCATCGTCTGCGCCTCGCTCACGATCTGGGCTTCGGTCAGACCGGTACTCACGCGGACAGCCATCTCCGCGTCGTACTGCCAGAGGAAGAGGCCCACGGCGCCAGCGCTCATGAGGGTGGCCGCCAGGAAGGTGCGGAAGACCACGAACTTGTTCAGCACCGGCTCCTTCGGGTCGCGCGGCGGACGGTTCATCACGTCCGGCTCCTTCGCCTCGAAGGCCAGCGGCAGGGCCAGGGTCACGGCGGCGACCAGGTTGATCCAGAGCAGCTGGGTCGGCAACATCGGCAGCAGCAGGTCCTTCACCACCTGACCGTCGATGGTCTTCTCGACCAGCGGGAAGAATCCGACCGCATAGATCAGGATCAGCGCCAGGCCGAGGTTGGTGGGCAGCACGAACGCGAGCGACTTGATGAGGTTGTCGTAAACGCGGCGGCCTTCTTCCACTGCCGCGGCGATGGAGGCGAAGTTGTCGTCGGTGAGCACGATGTCGGCGGCTTCCTTGGACACCGCGGTGCCGGTGATGCCCATCGCCACGCCGATGTTCGACTGCTTGAGGGCGGGGGCGTCGTTGACCCCGTCGCCGGTCATCGCCGTCACCTGGCCGTTGTCCTGCAGCGCACGCACGAGACCCAGCTTGTGCTCGGGGGCCACGCGGGCGAAGACGTTGTGGTCCTTCACGATCTCGCGCAGAGCGGCTGAGTCCATCCCGGCGAGCTGCACGCCGGTCACGGCCTTGGCGCCCCGCTTGGCGATGCCCAGTTGTTCACCGATGGCCTGGGCGGTGCCCATGTGGTCGCCGGTGATCATCTTGACCGTGATGCCGGCCCGGTGGCAGGCGCGGATGGCGTCGATCACCTCCGTGCGCGGCGGGTCGATCATGGCCTGCAGCCCGGTGAACTCGAAGCCCTGGGCGCAGTCTTCCATGTCCAGTGCGGCGCGGTCGAAGCGCTTCTGGGCAAAGCCGAGCACGCGCATGCCTTCGCTCGCGAACGCCTCCACCTGGCGGATCGCCGTGTCGTGGTCCACGTGGCTGCAGCGCCCGAGCACCGCCTCGGGCGCGCCCTTGATGAGGATCCTCCTGCCGTCGGCGCCCCCGTCGTGCAGCGTGGCCATGAACTGGTTGGCGCTCTCGAACGGGATCGTGTCGAGCCGTGCGTGCTGCTCGCGAGCCTGCGCGGTGTGGATGCCGAACTTCTCTGCGGCGGTCACGAGCGCACCCTCGGTCGGGTCTCCGGTGATCTGCCAGCGGCCCACCTTCTTCTCCAGCGTGGCGTCGCAGCACAGGATGCCGGCCAGCAGCAGTTCGTGCACGTCGTCGGGGGCGGGGGCGAGGGGGTTGCCCTCCTTCGACAGGCGGCCGACAGGCTCATAGCCCGCGCCGTCCACGCGGTACACGCCCGACCCCGGCAGATAGAGCGCCTGTACCGTCATCTCGTTGCGCGTGAGGGTGCCGGTCTTGTCCGAGCAGATCACGGTGGTGCTGCCCAGTGTCTCCACCGAAGGCAGCTTGCGCACCACGGCGCGACGCGCGGCCATGCGCTGAACGCCGATGGCCAGCGCGATGGTCACGATGGCGGGCAAGCCCTCGGGAATGGCGCCCACCGCCAGCGTGATGGCGAAGATGACCGATTCGCGCAGGCCGGTCATCAGGTCCACGCCGCCTTCGGACATCGCCCGGGCCGTGCCCACGATGAGGATCACCACCGAGATCACCGCGATGCCGACGGTGAGCACGATGCCGATCTTGTGCAGGGCGATGCTCAGCGGGGTCGCCACCGCGGTGGTCTCGCCCAGCATCGTGTTGATGCGGCCGAGCTCGGTGCCGTTGCCGGTGGTGGTCACCACGCCCAGGCCCGTGCCGTAGGTCACCAGCGAGCCGCTGAAGGCCATGTTCCTGCGGTCGCCCAGGGTGGCGTTCGCGGCCACGGGGTCGGTCATCTTCTCCACCGGAACCGACTCGCCGGTCAGCGCAGCCTCCTCGATCTGCAGCGTGCGCAATTGGAAGAGGCGCAGGTCGGCGGGTACCTTGTCGCCGCTTTGCAGGAACACCACGTCGCCGGGCACCAGTTCGGCCACCGGCAGTTGCACGCGCTTGCCGTCACGCTCGACGGTGGCGAACTCCGGCACCATCGCGCTGAGGCTTTCGATCGCTCGGCTCGCCTTGTACTCCTGCGCGAAGCCGATGATGGTGTTGATGACCACCACCGCCAGGATCACGAGGCCGTTCTTCAGGCCGTCCGCCGGGTCGACCAGCATCGCGATCACCGCGCTGCCGATCAGCACCCAGATCAACGGGTTGTTGATCTGGCCCCAGACCAGCGCCATGACCGACACGCCGCCCCTCTTGTCCAGCACATTGGCGCCGTACTGGGCTAGGCGCTTGCCGGCTTCTTCGGTGCTCAGTCCGTCCTTGGGCGCACCAAGGGAAGACAGCACGCCATCGGAGGCCCGGCTGTGCCACGGGTGGTCGGCCGCTTCCGGCAGGCCACTGTCGAGTGAATTGACCATTGTTCCGCTCCTCAATCCGCCAGCATGGATGCGGGCGGAAACATGAGGTCGCGTTGGTCTTGCATCGCCACGTTCGCCATCGGCAGGCGGCGTGCTCTGGGCGGGTCTGTCGCCAGACCGTGTTGACGCCCGAAAGCCACTTGGGAGCTACTCCCCAGCACGTCCTATCGAAAGCTCATGATACCTTTCAGCGGCACGGCTTTGGCCCCCTTCGTGCGCTTCCCCGCCAACGCTGGTGCGGGGTCCGTGCCGCCGGAGGATCGTTCACGGCCTCACCTTCGCCAGCGGGCGCAGCTGGACCATCAGCCGCTCGGTCGTGAGCGCCAGCGTCGGCGAGATCTGCACGCCGGCCGCTTGCAGTGCCGTGGCCACCCAGACGTTGCAGGTCTTGAACAGATGGAACTGTTCGCGCGATGAATAGAAGCGGCTGTGGCCGTACAAACCCGGGCCCAGCGTGATGGGGCGCCCAGCGCCGTCGAGTTCGTGGCTCTGGCGCAGATGCGCGAGCAGGCGCTGCAGCCCGGCCGGCGCAACGCCGATCTCCAGGATCTCGGCACCCGGGAAGAAGCGCTCGGGCGCGGTATCGACACCGACCACGTGCAACACGCTGGGTGTCGGCCAGGCGATGGCCTTCAGCCCGAGCCAGACGCCGGGATCGGCCGCCATGTAGTACGCACGGTCGCCCCAGCCGACCTCGAGGTAGTCGGCGTCGGGAAAGTCGGCCTGGGCAGGCCAGGCGCCGGCAGGCACATCGCTGGCGCGCAGCACGAGGCCGGCGTGCCCGCCGTGGTTAACGACATGCACGCTGTAGGGGGTGGGCTGTTGCACGGCTGGCACGGCCGAAGCGGCAACCGCCGGCACCACGGGCACGGCGCCGCAGGCGGACAGACCTGCGGCCAAGCCGCAGACCACGAAAACGAGCCGGACGAGATGGCGCACCCTGGTCGCGAGCGGCCTCGTCGCCCACAGGAGCGGCTTACGCGCCATCGAGGTGCCCGGCGATGGCCCGACGCGACGCCTCGCGCAGCGTGACGGCGGCGGCGAAGAGGTCGGGCGCCTGCAGTCCTGCCTGCGCAGTGGACGGAATCGGCGCACAGACAACGACTTGCAGCGACACGCGTCGCGGCCACCAGCGGCCTTCCGGCAGCAGCCCGCGGCTGCCGACGCCGGCCACCGGCACCCCCGGCACGCCGGCGCGCGCCGCGGCCAGGAAGGCGCCGAGATGGAAGGGCAGCAGGCCCGGCCGGGCAACAAAAGTGCCTTCGGGAAACACCGCCAGCGATCGGCCTTGCTGCGCTGCTTCAGCCAGCCGGCCGGCGTCGGCCACGCTGCGCTGCAGGTCGCTGCGCTCGACGAACTCGGTACCCAGGCGCCGAAGGTAGTGCCCGGCCACGAACTGCTGCTGCAGTTCGCGCTTGGCGACGAAGGCGAACGGGCGCGGCAGCGCCGCGACGAGGATCACACCGTCCAGGTAGCTGGCATGGTTGCTGACCAGCACGCAGGGCCCGCTGGGCAGCCGGTCCAGCCCGCGCACCGTCAAACCCGTGCCGGTCAGGCGGAACAGCAGCCGCGCCGCGATACCGCCCAGCGCCCAGGCGGCGGCCGGGCTCGGCAGCGGCAGCGTCAGCAGCCAGGTCAGCGGCGCGAGCAGCCAGAACACCAGCAACGCCCAGCACCCGAACAGCCCTCGGGCGACCGCACGCGCCAGCTGTCTTGCGCGTGGCAACACGGCGCCCCGGGCCAGGCGCAGCACCTGGCGCCAGGTGCTGGCCGGCGCGGCACCCACGCCCCCGGCTTCGTACACGCTGCGGCAGGCCGAGCGCCGGACCTTGCCGCTGGAGGTCTTGAGCACCGTGTGCGGCGGCGCCAGCACGACCTCGTCCGGCGGCTCGCCGATGGCGTCGATGACGGCGCACGACACGGCTTCACGCAGCCGCGCCTTGGCCTCGGCACGGGCCGGCCGCACCTCGGCCAGCACCACCAGGCGTTCGGTGCCGGTGGCGGGGTCGGGGCTGCCGAACACGGCCACGCAGCCCTTGCGCACGCCGTCGACCCGGCCCACGGCCTCCTCGACTTCCTGCGGGTAGAGGTTGCGCCCGCCACGGATCACGATGTCCTTGACGCGGCCGGTGATGTAGAGGTCGCCGTCGGCGGCATAGGCACGGTCGCCGCTGTCGAGCCAGCCGTCATGGAACAGCCTGGTCGTCTGCTCCGGGTTGTGGAAGTAGCCGCGCGTGGCCGATGGCCCCTTGAATTCGAGCCGGCCTTCGATGCGCTCACCGACTTCGAGGCCGGCTTCGTCGACGATGCGCACCGCGTGGCCCGACAGCGGCCGCCCGCAGGCGGCGAAGTGCAGCGCGCCGGCATCGTCGGGCGCGGCCGGCACGGCGCGGCGCTCGCGCGAGAAGGGCTCACGCGCCACCGCATCGACCGGCGCCACCCGCGGCAGCGGCGGAAACAGCAGGCCCACCGAGGCTTCGGCCAGGCCGTACACCGGCGCCATCGCCTCGCGCCGCAGGCCACACACCGCGAAGCGCTCGGCAAAGCGCCGCACGGTGTCGGGGCTGACCGCCTCGGCACCGTTGAAGGCCAGCCGCCACGCGCTCAGGTCGAGCCCCGCCAACGCCGCATCGTCGATGCGCTTCAGGCACAGCTCGTAGGCGAAGTTCGGCCCCGCCGAGAGCGTGCCGCGCCAGCGGTGCATGGCCTGCAGCCAGCGCAGCGGCTTGGCCAGGAAGGCCAGCGGCGACATCACCACCAGCGGGAAGCCGACATACAGCGGCGCCAGCCAGGCGCCGATCAGGCCCATGTCGTGGTACAGCGGCAACCAGCTGACGAACACATCGCGCGACGTGGCATCGATGGCCTGCGCCATGGCGCGGATGTTGGCCAGCAGGTTGGCGTGTGTCAGTGCCACGCCCTTGGGCTGGCCGGTGCTGCCCGAGGTGTATTGGATGAAGGCGATGTCGTCACCGCGCACCGTCACCGGCGTGGGCGTGCCGCCGGCCGCGCCCAGCTGCTGCGGCGTGACCACCTGGCGCAGCCCCGGCACACGCGCCTGCAGCAGGCGCGCCACCACCATCGCCTCGCCCACGGTGACCAGCATCACGGCGCGCGCGTTGTCGAGGATGCCGCCGTGGCGCAAGACATGGTCTTCGAGTTGCGAGGCACGCGCGGGCGGATAGATCGGCACCGGAATGGCGCCGGCCATCAGGATGCCGAAGTAGGTGCTGAAGTAGTCGGCCGAGGTCGCCAGCATGATGGCCACGCACTGGCGCGGCACGACACCGGCGCGCTGCAGGCCGGCGGCGACGGCCGCCGACGCATCGGCGAGCTGGCGGTAGCTGATGCGCTGTTCGCCGCCTGGCTGCGTGTCGTCGGCCAGCACGACGAGCTGCGTCTGATCGGGATGCCACCGCAGGTGCCAGGCCAGCACCTCGAGCAGGGTGCTGGCGTGCGCTGGCGGGCCGGTGGGCCCGGTGTTCGCGTCGGGCGGCGCGGGAGTGACGAGCGGCCCGGGCGGCGCGTGCACCGCAGCGCCGGCCGGCGGCGTGGGCCCGGCGCCCGGCTGCAGCAGGGCACGCTGCACCGCGTCCAGCAGGTCGGCCACTGTTTCGGCGCGTTGCAGCGTGTCCGCCGGCAGATCGACGCCGAAGGCCCGCTCCGTGCGCAGCAGCAACTCCATGCGCGCCAGGCTGTCGAAACCCAGGTCACGGTCCAGCACGCTGGACAGCAGCACCGGTGGCAGTTCCTGGTCGCCCGCGTGCAGCTCGCGCAACGTGGCCTCCACAGTGGCGATCACGCTCGCGGCCGCATCCGCCGGCGTGGGCGTCTCGCACGGTTGCGCTGTCGTCGAAGAGCCTGCCATGCGGTCATCCTCTGCTTCTTGTCGGCACACGGCGAAGGATGCGCGACCGATGCGAACCTGCGCTACAGCCCGCGACCCGCTGCCCGAGTGTGTTCGCAGTCACCACGCTGATGATCTGAACATCGAATCGTTCCCGCGCTCGGCGTCGACGTTGACGTGCGTCAATGGCCTTTCCGCGCCGGCTTGAAACTGTCGACGCAAGGCCCGATCTCTGCCACGGTGTGGGTCAACGCGCGGCGCCGTGATGCAAGGTCGTGATCTTGCCGGGGTTGCCATCGCCCATCCACGTAAAGGTGGCTTGCAGCGACGGCTCACGATGAAGAGCCCCCTGATTCCGATCACCGCCACCGGCCGCGGCACGGGGCGTATCGCATCGCGTTTTCGGTGCCTGCGGCAGGAGGCCGTGGATCGGCTGCGACATTGATCTCCAGCAACGCGTTGCTGCAGCGCGCCGTTAGCCTGAGTTCTTGAGCGGGTCTCGTCGGAAGGGTTCCTCATTCGGGGAACGAAGTCGTCCTGTCGGGACTCCACTGCCGATGCAGTGCCGCACGCCTGCGGCGGCGCCGACTTCCCACTTGGAGACTCTGCCGATGAGCACGGATCAGTACGGCCCAGGCCACGGCTATCGCATCCGCGACGTCGAGTCATACAGCGGTCTGCTGCACTTGACCCAGCGTACCTATGCGATGGTGCTCGCGGGTGGGCGCGGCAGCCGACTCAAGCAGCTCACGGACGGGCGGGCCAAGCCTGCGGTGCCGTTTGCCGGCAAGCTGCGCATCATCGACTTCGCGCTCAGCAATTGCGTCAACTCCGGCATCCGCCGTGTCTGTGTGCTGACACAGTACAAGGCCCAGAGCCTCATCCGCCACATCGAACGCGGTTGGGGTTTTCTCGACGCAGGCCTGCGTGAGTACGTGGACGTGGTTCCGGCCCAGCAGCAGGTGGGCGAGGGCTGGTACTGCGGTACCGCCGACGCGGTGTACCAGAACTTGAACCTGCTGCGCGAAGCCGAACCGGAACATGTGCTCATCCTGGCCGGCGACCACGTGTACAAGATGGACTACGCGCGCATGCTGGCCGATCACGTGGCCAGCGGCGCCGATGTCACCGTGGCCTGCACCGACGTGCCCTTGCAGGACGCCCGCAACTTCGGCGTGGTGACTGTGGACGACGATGCGCGGATCCGTGCCTTCGACGAGAAGCCGGCGCAACCCGCCGCGATGCCCGGCCAGCCGGACCGTGCGCTGGCGAGCATGGGCATCTACGTGTTCGACGCGGCGCTCCTTTGCGAGCAATTGGCGCTCGACGCCGCCGATGCGGCTTCTAGCCACGACTTCGGGCGCGACCTCATTCCACGCCTGGTCGGCAGCCATCGCGTGCACGCGCACCGGTTCGTCGACAGCTGCGTCAACATGGTCGGCGACCACCCCTATTGGCGCGACGTGGGCACCGTCGACGCCTACTGGGACGCCAACCTGGACCTGACCCACGTGGTGCCCGAGCTCAACCTCTACGACGACGCATGGCCCATCCGCAGCCTGCAGGCCCAGATGCCGCCGGCCAAGTTCGTATTCGACGACGACGACGGGCGTCGCAGCTTGGTGGTCGACTCGCTGGTGTCCAGTGGCTGCATCGTCAGTGGCGCCACCGTCCGGCGCTCGATCCTGTTCACGAAGGTACGCATCGGCGAACGCAGCCTGGTCGAGGACTCGGTGGTACTCGGCGACGTCGTGATCGGGCGCGGCGTCACGCTGCGCGCAGTCATCGTCGACGAAGGCTGCGTGATCCCGGATGGCTTCAACGCCGGCGTCCACCCCATCGAGGACAGGGTGAATTTCCACGTCACCGAGCGCGGTGTCACGCTCATCACGCCCGAGATGCTGGGCCAGCAGGTTCATCGTGTCGGTTGAGACGGAGGCCGGGCCTTCAGCCTGGCCCGCTTCGCAATCTCCTGGACTCGAACCATGAAGATCCTCATCGCCGTCGATGGCTCAGAGCCGGCGCTCGACGCCGTGCGCCACGCTTTGCAACTGCTGCAGTCAGGCCTGCAAGCCAGCTTCGCACTGGCGACCGTGCAGGAGCCGGTCTATCTGTACGAAAGGGTGCTGCCCCCCGACGCGGAGGTGCTTGAACGCGTGACCGGTGCGGTGGGGGGCAGAGCGTTGGCCGGCGCCGAGGCCTTGTTCAACGCCTCGGGTGTGCCCTACGAACGCGAGATCGCGTCGGGCGAGCCGGCGCCGGCGCTGATCGACGCGGCCCATCGCCGCGGCTGCGACGCGATCATCATGGGCGCACGCGGCAGGGGTGCCCTGCGCAGCGCGCTGCTCGGGTCCGTGTCGCAGCGCGTCGTGCAGGACGCTTCGGTGCCGGTGACGATCGTCAAGCATGGCCGAACCGAGTTCGCACACACCGACGGCTGAGCGCGGCGCGTCGGTGCAACTGCGACAGCGACAGTCGATGGTCGATGGTCCGAGCCTCTCGCAGTGGGGCACGGGCGCAATCGCGGGCGTGAGACACCGCGACCGCCGAACTGACCGAGACCGGGCGTCGCACCCTCACCTATGCCGACGAAATCTTCACCCTCGGCGACGAATTGTTGGACATGCTGCGCGACCCGCCAGCGCAGCAGGCCCTCGTGTTCTGGGCGTTGCCGACGTCGTGCCCAAGTCGGTGGCATATCGGCTGGTGGAGCCGGCCCTGCGCATCGAAGAACCAGTCAGACTGGTGTGCCGCGAAGGCCGGTTGGACTCGCTGCTTGCAGAACTGGCGGTCAACCGCCTCGACATGGTCATCGCCGACCGCCCGATGCCCGCCGGACTCAACGTACGAGGCTACAGCCACTTTCTCGGCGCAAGCAGCTTGTCGGTGTTTGCCGCAGCCAGCCTGGCGGCCACATTGACGGGGGACTTTCCCGCATACCTGGACAATGCGCCGTTTTTGCTGCCCGGGGAGGATGTGGCAACCCGGCCCGGGCTCATGCAATGGTTCGACGAGATGCGGATCCGGCCTCGTGTCATCGGCGAGTTCGACGACAGCGCCCTGCTGAAGGCCTTCGGGCAAGCCGCGTCAGGCGTCTTCGTGGCTCCCTCGGCCACAGCCGCCTTTGTCTGCAAGCAGTACGGCGTACAGATGCTCGGCGCCATCGACTCGGTGCGCGAGCAGCTATACGCCATCACCACTCAACGGCGCCCGATCCATCCGGCCGTGATCGCGATCTGCCAGGTGGCGCGCGAAGAGGTGTTTGGCCGAGCCGCATGAGCTTGCTGACGATCTTGCGCGCGGTTTGCTGACCATCGCGCTTGCGGTGCTGGCGCATGGGCTGGCCCCACCGTCCGATGCGCTTCGAGCGGGGCTGGCGCTCTGCGTGCGGATCGCCACGCTCTGGATCCCCGGGCCTTGCACATGACCGTGCCGACATGATGCTGTCGATGAGATGCCGGGCAGTTGCCCGTCGCCACCGTCGGCTGATGGTCGTGCAGAGCCGGCCGCGAAGGCCAGCTGTTTGGCCGCGCAGCCCGGCTGTCCGCCTTATGGCGGCCAGTTCGTGCACCACTGCCTCGCCGGCCGACCCATAGCAACCGCTGGTCCAACAGAAGACGGGTCATTCCTGTGGCGAAGAGCGACCCCAACGGCTGCGACCGCCGTGAGCTCCGGGCACATGCGCGCTCGCTGACGTGAAACCCGTCGGCAGCGGCCAACTACGGCCTCTCGTCGGTCATGCTCGGATTGGCGCTGACTTGGCGTGCACGGGCCGCCCTCTTCAAAGGCGTCACCATGGGTGCCTTCGGCGTGATTGTCCCTGGACGGGCGGCCTGGTCGGCAGCCGCCGGCACCGTTCGAGCCAATGACGATGGGCGCTATCGGCACCCTGGCGCTGCTGGCCAATCTGTCGATGGCTGCAATGCTCTACGCATGGCGTGAAGGCGACGCCAACATGCGCTCCGTGTGACGGTGCAGCCGCATCGACGCAACCGGCGACTTGGCCGTAATGGCGGCAGCGTTGGGCGTCTTCGGCACTGGCTGCGGTCAGCCCGATCTGGTCGTCGCCCCGGCAATGGGCGTCCTCGCGTTGACCGCCGCAGGCTCCGTCATCCGAGAGGCACACGCTGAACTGCACGCGGTGGCGGCGCAAGGCTAAGGCGTGGTGAGGCTCCGCTCGACCAAAACCACCCTCAGCTGGCTTCGACGCGGCTGCGCGACCCTCACCGCGCGAACCTCCAGGCATGGATGACGCGCCGCTGCTTGCGAAACGAGCGCTCCGTTGACTGCATCGGTGCCGTCTGCGACGCAGGGGAAGGGTCTGCAGAGTCCGCACTCAGGCCGACCAGCGCAACAGCGTGATGAGCAACACCAGGACTCCCAGGCCAAGATTGATCGAGACCCATCTGCGAATCTGTGCCAGGGCCGCACCACCAGCGCCCCACTCGGACGCTGCGACGGCCCGGCCGAGCTTCTTGTAGAGCGTGAAGCGGATGTGCATGAAGATCGCCACCATGGCGACGCCCAGCACCGCCATGACGGTCCAGGCCAGCGGCATCCCAGCGACCCGCGATGCAGTGCAGTGCAGTGCAGAAGTGCATCAAACAAGCCGGACTGAAGGCCGACGACTTTGTGTTTCCGGGCCGTATCCACGACTCGCCACATCTGGGGACGCGGCAGTACGCCCGAATCCTCGAAGGATGGGTCGAGGAACAGGGGCTTGATCCGGCGGAATGCGGCACGCACTCGATGCGGCGAACCAAGGCGACGCTGATCTAGGGACGCACGAAGAACTTGCGGGCCGTGCAACTGCTGCTTGGCCATCGTAAACTTGAATCGACGGTCAGGTACCTTGGCATCGAGGTGGACGACGCTTTGGAGATCTCCGAGCAGACAGAGCTCTGATCGCCTATCGCAGTCAGCCGCCCGCTAGATGAGTCGTGTGTGTCGGGCGGTTCAAACCATTGCAACGCCCCGGGCATCGCGCAGCACGAGACGCATGCCGGCCGAAGGAATGTCTTCTACCGAGCTGGCCAGCGACCTCACACTCCCTGCCATGAGCGGCACGGCCGTACGTCCGTTGCGCGCCTTCGTTGGCGCCTGATCAGCGTGTGCGGCGCGGTTCGCTCTTGCCTCGCAGTTGTGAGCCCGCGCTTGCGTTGCCGAGCGTCGCGGGCTTGTTGGCTGCGCGTTTCGCGGGTCTGACGCGACCGCTCGCCGCCGCGACGATCACCGTTTCGTACTCGGCAGCGTAATGCCTGCGCATTCGCACAATCTCCTGCGTGTATTTGCGCGCAAGCTGCTTCTTCTTCGTCTCCGACAGCAGGCGCCCGGCGACCTGGAAGAACTTCGACTCCTCCTCCTTGAGGTGATGGCGCACCTTGAAGCTGAGCTTCTTCGCGGTTGCGATCCAGCCGGCCTGCTTCTTGTTGCGCACGGACAAGTCGTCCAGCAACTCGTCAATCTCGTGGTGCTCGTGCAGCGCATGGCGCGACACGTCAAGGCCGCCGTCCTCCATCAGCAGCGGAACGTACAACTGGCGCTCCTCGGCCGCGGCGTGCGCCAGCAGCTCGACCTTCAACTGCAGGAAGAGCACTTGACGCGCAGCCATGTCGCCGCGCGATGCCGTGAGCTTGCGGCACAAGTCGCGTTGCAGGTCGTGGCTCTCGCGTATGGCATCGAAGATCATGTGGCAGCTCCCGGATCACATCGTTCGGACGCGGCATTGTCGTTGATCACCGCCTCACCGCGGGCGCACGCGCAGCGCCCGCGGCAAGTCATCCCGCGATCCTGCGGACGCCAAGGCGTCATCGCCCGTGTGCCAGCGCCACGACCCAAGACAACCACCCAGCCGTATTCGTGCGCCGCCTGGCGCCGCATGACGAGCCTATCGGCGTGGACGCCATCCGGCGCATCGTCCGCGATGCCTTCCGACGTGTGGGCATCCAGCATGGCCGAGGCCATGCGTTGCGCCCAACCGTCGCCTGTCGGATCGTCAACCAGGGCGGCTCGATCAAGGAGGTGGCCGACGTGCTTCGGCACCGCTCATTGAACACCTCGATGATCTACGCCAAGGATGACCAAGGCGCACTGTCTGACGTCGCACTGCCGTGGCCCGGGAGTGCGGCATGAGCGCCCGCTTCACCTTGCTGGCCAGGGTCGAGCAGTACCTGGGCCAGCGGCGGCGGCTGGGCTTCAAGCTCAACAACATGGGGTGCCGACTGGCGAGCTTCGCGCGCCATCTGGCCAACGCCGGCCATGACGGTCCGCTCACCGGCGATCTGATGGCGGATTACTGCCGGCCGCAGCCAGGCAGCGTGGGCCCGTGGGTGGACTGCGCCCGGCGGTCATGGGAACGCTGTTCGGGCTGGTCGCCTGTGCGGGCTGCGCATCTCCGAAGGGCTGGGACCGCTGGACGCCGATGTGGACCTGTCTGCCGGCATGCTGACCATCCGGCAGAGCAAATTCGGCAAGACCCGGTTGGTTCGGCTGCATCCAAGCGCCGTAGTAGCGCTCGCGCGCTACCGAACCCTGCGCAGCCGGCAGGTGCGCCACACGCCCGGGTTGCCTTTCTTCGTCGCCAGCCGTGGGCAATTGCTGGGGCAACCCGTGGGCGACGGCCAAGTCCACCGCGTCTTCAGGGAACTGCGTCGCCAACTTGGCTGGGTCGCCAGTGGCAGCCATGGCGCACCGCGCATCCACGACCTGCGCCACAGCTTTGCCGTTCGCCGGTTGGTGTTGTGGCACGAACTGGGCGAGGACATCAACCAGCGCATGCTGGCGTTGTCGACCTACCTCGGCGACGTCATGGTCTCCAGCACCTACTGGTACCTCACTGGCGTACTGACCGACACCGAACGCGTTGGTGCGTCCTGAGTACGCAAAGGGCACCAAGTTGCCATGAATTACGTCTCGAATCGAGCTCGTCGGGTCGCGTCCCATCGCGTGGTGTAAGTCCACAGCCCAGAAGAGCTGAGGTGCACGCTACTCAGCGAGCCACTGCGGACAGCCGAGTGGGAACAGTATCGCTGAGGGATTGCAGGCCCTCAAGTTGCATGTAGCGCCGGTT
>JAURZK010000183.1 GCA_030653505.1 Rubrivivax sp. | reverse complement strand
AGCACCGCAGGGCAGCCTGAGCGCAGCGAAGGCCGCTTCAGTCGCCCGCCGTGCCCCGCCCGGACAGCCCTTTGCCGCCACCACGGTCAACGCGCCAAAGCAGCCGCATGCCAACGTCTGCAAAGGGCCGAAACCCGAAATCGAGCCCACTCTAGGCCCCGGCATGCCGCAGCCGCGGGTCGACCACAGCGTACAGCAGGTCAACCACGAGATTGACGAGCACCACCAAGGCGGCCAGCAGCATCACCACGTCGCGCACCACCACCAGGTCGCGGTTGCTGATGGCCTGGAAGACGAGACGGCCGATACCGGGCAGCACGAAGACGTTCTCGACCACGATGGTGCCGGTGACGAGGTTGGCGAACTGAAGCCCGGCCACCGTCAGCACCGGGATCATCGCGTTGCGCAGCACGTGGCCCAGCAGCGCCTGGCGCCGGCTCAGGCCCTTGGCGCGTGCGGTGCGCACGTAGTCCTCGCGCATCACGTCCAGCACCGCAGAGCGCGTCACGCGCGCCAGGATCGCAGCCTGCACCAGCGCCAGCGACAGCGCGGGCAACAGCAAGGCCTTGATGCCCGCCAACAGCCCGCCGCCCTCGTCTTCGGTCCAGCCCGGGAAACCGCCGGCACTGACCCACTGCAGCTGCACGGCAAAGAGCAGGATGAGCAGGATGGCGAACCAGAAGTTCGGGATCGCGATGCCGATCTGGCTGAGCGTCATCACGCCCACGTCGCCAAGCCGGTTGTGGCGGGCGGCGGCATAGACGCCCAGCGTGATCGCCAGCACCACCGTCAACGCCATCGCCATCAGCGCCAGCGGCAACGTCACGTGCAGGCGTTCGGCCAGCAGCTCGGCGGTGGGCGTGTCGTAGCTGATGCTGCGCGCGGTCTCCCCCCGCAGCAGGCCGCCCGCCCACTGCAGATAACGCTGCAGCGCCGGCCGGTCCAGGCCCAGTTGCGCTTCCAGTGCGGCGACGGCCTCGGGTGTGGCGGTGTCACCCAGGATGACCTCGGCGGCGTTGCCCGGCAGCAGCTCCAGCACGGCGAACACCACCACCGAAGCCACCACCAGGGTGGCGAAGAAAGTGGCCAGGCGCTTGAGCAGGAGCAGGAGCATCGCGGGCGGCATGATGCCGCAAGCCCACGCGCCGCCCGCGCCTCAGGACAGCTTGTAGGTCTGCAGGTGGATGCTGCTTTCCGTCGCCGCGATGCCCTTGATCAGCCGCACACGTTCCAGCACCGAGGCCAGTTCCACCAGGTTGCCGGCGCGCAGCTCGGCCAGCAGGTCCCAGCGGCCATTCGTGTCGTGCAGGGCGGCGACACCGGGCTCACCCAGAAGGTGAGCAATCACTTCGCGGGTCTGGTTGCCGTCCACGGTGATGCTCATCCAGGCGGTGATGAGGTTGGGTTCGGTGTCGGGACGCAGGCGGACGGTGTAGCCGGTGATGACACCGCTGTCCTCCAGCCGCTTGACGCGGTTGGTGACGGTGCCGCGCGAGACACCCAGCTTGGCGGCCAGCGTGGCCACGGTGCTGCGCGCGTCCTGGCGCAGCAGGGCGATGAGTTGAAGGTCGGTGCTGTCCATTGGCGTATTTGACAACGAACATTGCCAAAATGGCAGAAAGCTGGCTGAAGCGATGCATTTCTGTCGCTTCTCGTTGCCGGCGGCCTCTCGAACAATGGCTGCTCACACCGAAGAGTTCCGCCCGGAGACAGCCCATGACCACCCTGCTCACGACCCAAGACGTCGCCCGTACCGTGGCTGCGCACGGCCTGCCCGAGGTGCTGCGGCGTCTGGTGGCCGCCATCGATGCCGACTTCCGCCGCTGGCCCGAGTTCGACAAGGTGGCGCGACTGGCCAGCCACAGCCGCGAAGGCGTGATCGAACTGATGCCGGTGGCCGACGCCACGCACTACAGCTTCAAGTACGTCAACGGGCACCC
>JAURZK010000177.1 GCA_030653505.1 Rubrivivax sp. | reverse complement strand
CTTGATGATGCCGCCGATGTAGTACAGCGCAAACTCGCTCAGGCCGGCGTAGCCGTCACCGGCGAACAGGTTCTTGCCGTCCTTCCAGACGCTCTGGTGCACGTGCATGCCGCAGCCGTTGACGCCGACCACGGGCTAGGGCATGAAGGTCGCCCTCTTGCCATAGGCGTGCGCCACGTTGAGGATGACGTACTTCTGCAGCTGCGACCAGTCGGCGCGCTGCACCAGCGTGCTGAACTTGGTGCCCAGTTCGTTCTGGCCCGGGCCCGCCACCTCGTGGTGGTGGACCTCGACCGGGATGCCCAGCGACTCGAGGATCAGGCACATCTCGCTGCGCATGTCCTGGAAGCTGTCGACCGGGGGCACCGGGAAGTAGCCGCCCTTGACCGTGGGCCGGTGGCCCATGTTGCCGCCTTCGAAGCTGGCGCCGGAGTTCCAGGGCGCTTCTTCCGAGCCGATCTTGAACGAGCAGCCCGACATGTCGTTCGTCCACTGCACCTGGTCGAAGATGAAGAACTCGGGCTCGGGGCCGAAGTAGGCGGCGTCGCCCAGGCCGCTGCTCTTCAGGTAGGCCTCGGCGCGCTTGGCCAGCGAACGCGGGTCGCGCTCGTAGGGCTTGCCGTCGGTGGGGTCGAGCACGTCACAGCTCAGGATGACCGTCGGCTCTTCGAAGAAAGGGTCGAGGTTGGCCGTGTTCGGGTCGGGCATCAGCAGCATGTCCGAGGCTTCGATGCCCTTCCAGCCGGCGATGGACGAGCCGTCGAAGGCATGGCCCGAAATGAACTTGTCTTCGTCGAAAGCGGACACAGGCACGGACACATGCTGTTCCTTGCCGCGGGTGTCGGTGAAGCGGAAGTCGACGAACTTGACTTCGTTCTCCTTCACCATCTTCATCACGTCGGCAACGGTCTTGGCCATTCAGATCTCTCCTACAGGGGCTCGGGGATGGGTATTTGGGCGGGGTGCGGGTGGTGCGGGGCGGGGCCCCAACAAGGCGCAGATGAATTTAGCAGAAAGCATGCCTGCGGCCGCTGACGGTGCACGGCCCCGTGCAGGCTGCGCAGACTCCCACTGCGTTGCCTCAACAACGCACCAATCTGGCCACCCCGCATGCGTCAGCGCACCAATTCGGGGCCGAGCTTGACGCTCACCGCCTCCAGCCCGGCGCGCAGCGCGGCATAGGCCTCGGCGGGGTCGCCAGGGCCTTTCACGCCCAGTTCGATGTGGCGGCCATAGGTGGGGTGGTCGACGCTGGGCAGGCTGAAGACCCTGACGCCCGGGAAGCGGGCCTCGATGCCCTCCATCAGCGGTGTCAGGCTGGCTTCCATGGCCCCGAAGACGATCACCGAACGTTCCACCGTCCGCGCACCGCCGTGGAGGTGGGCGTAACGCTGGTCGAGCACCCATTCGATCATCGGCCAGGCCATCACCGGGAAGCCGGGCACGAAGTGAACGTCAGCCACGCTGAAGCCGGGGATCTTGTTGTAAGGGTTGGGGATGATCAGCGCGCCGGCCGGGAACACGCCCATGTTCAGGCGGTGCAGGTTGTCGGCGCGCTCGGGCTCGAAGGGCAGGCCCTGCTCGGCGGCCACGCCCCGCATGCGTTCGAGGATGAGCTCGCGCGCCTGCGGGTGCAGCACCAGATCGACATCCAGTGCGGCGGCAGCGCACTGGCGCGTGTGGTCGTCGGGCGTGGCACCGATGCCGCCGCAGCTGAAGACGAGGTCGCCGCTGCCGAAGGCCTCGCGCAGTGCGGCGGTGATGCGCGGGCGGTCGTCGCCGACGTAGCGCGCCCACGACAGGGCCAGGCCGCGCGCGGTGAGCAGCTCGATGACCTTGGCCAGATGTTTGTCCTGGCGCTTGCCGGAGAGGATCTCGTCGCCGACGATGACGAGGCCGATGTTCGGGGTGGCGTTCATGCGGAAGGATCCGTGGCAAAACTCGAGGGCAGGACGGAGAGCACCGGTGTCTGCGCGTCACGCAGCCGCTGCAGCTCGGCCAGTGTGAAGTGCGCGAACCAGCAGGCGGCAAAGGCAAACACCAGCGTGTACATCCACACCGACAACACCACCAGCAGCGGCGCGAAGATCAGCGCCGCGGCGCTGGCGGCCCACAGCAGCGACGGCAATGCGCCGAGGTAGCCGCAGACGACACCCATGGTCAGCAGCGACCAGCGGCGGTTGCGCAGCACGAAGCGGCGTTCGGGCGCGGTGGCGTGTGCGGCCAGTGCATCGACGGCGAAGACGCGGCAGGTCAGCCAGCCCCAGATCAATGGCGGCAGCACCAGCACCAGCGGCGGCACGAACCACAGCGGGATGCTCAGCACCAGCGCCAGCAAGGCCGCCGCGGTGCAGGCCAGCGCCCACAGCACGCCCTGCCACCAGGGCGTGCCGTGGCGCCATTCCAGCGTCGGGAAACGACGCGCCGCGACCATGCGCACGACCGCCGGCGTCACCAGCAGCGCCACCAGCAGCAACGTGGCCACCACCACCACCGGCACCGACAACGCGACGACGATCATCGGCGCCATCAGCGTGCGCAGCTGGTTGGCGCCGATGGACTCCAGCCACTGCAGCATGGCTGCCACGAGTTCCCACTCCTCGAGCGCGCCGCGCACCGTGGCCACGGTGCTCTCCCAGTAGGCCCATCCCAGCAGCGCCACGGCGCCGCCACCCACCACCAGCGGCAGCAGCGACCAGAGGATGACGCGCGGGTGCAGACAGTAGCCGGCGGCGCGCCAGAAGGCGTCGAAGAGGTCGTTCATCGGCCCGCCAGCCGCCGCAGGCCCAGCCACTGCTGGGCCCAGAAGCCGCGGCCATACTCACGGCCCTGCAGCTGGTCGGGCACGCCGGTGGGTGCATAGCGGCCGTCGAAGCGCGCCGTGCCGAAGAGCATGTCCCACAGCGGGAAGAGCACGCTGAAGTTGTGGCCGTCCGGCGTACCGGTGCCTTGCCACTCGGCGATGGCGTGGTGGTGGCGGTGGAAACGCGGGCTGACGAACACACGGCCGAGCAGCGGGCCGAAACCCGTGCGCAGGTTGGCGTGCGAGAGGCTTTCCAGCAGCTGCGTCACCGCGACGACGCCGACGAACTGCGCCGGGCCGATGCCGACACCCAAGGCGACGAAGACCACCGCGCTGTCGACGAGCAGGTCGTCGAGCAGGTGATTGCGGTTGTCTGACCACATCGTCATCTGGCGCTGGCTGTGGTGCAGCGCGTGCAGCTGCCACCACCAGCCGAAGCGGTGCTGGGCGCGGTGCAGGCCATAGTGCACGGCATCGAAGAACACCAGGTAGAGCACGAAACTGACCCAGGCGATGTCGGTGACACCGGGCCGCAGGTCGTCGAGCGAGACGGCCGGCAGGCCGGCCACGCGCAGCTGGCCGACGAGGCCGGTCCACAGCGGTTCGACGCTGAAAAAGAGCGCGACGCGGAACAGGCCCAGGCGGTGGATCAGCGTGTAGATCACGTCGACGCGCACCGCGGCACGGTCCACCAGCGGCTCGACCGGGCGCCAGCGTTCCAGCGCGCGGAACAGCGACAGCATGATGGCGATCTGCAGCAGCCCGACGAGCAGCCAGCCGGTGGCCACGAACCCGTCTTCCAGCAGGTTGCCCATGCCCAGGCCGAAGATCAGCGGCTGCATCAGGCCTTCGAACAGCGCCTGCTGCGCCTGCCCGAAGAGGTCGGTCAAGGTGTTCATCGCCAGGTGTTCATCGCGGGGTGAGCGCTGCGGCGCGGTACTGGGGGTGCTCACGCAACGTGGCGAAACACAGGCCCTTGGCCTGCAGGCCGGTGATCAGAGGTTCGAGCACCGCCGGCGCCCAGGCGTCCTGGCGCGACCAGATGCCCAGGTGCGCCATCAGCACGTCACCTTGGTGGATGTCGCGCAGCGCGCGCTGCAGCAGCTGCGCGTTGGAGACCTTGTCGCTGGGCAGCTCATCGCCCAGGAAACCCGCCGCCGCCCAGCCGACATGCGTCCAGCCGCAGGCCGCCGCGGCCTGCAGCAGTGCCGGCGAAGTCTTGCCGCCCGGGGCTCGGAAGATCGAGCCCATGCGCTGCCCCGTCATGGCCTGCAGGCGCTGCGCGGGTTTGTCGAGCTCGGCGCAGTAGGCCGACGGCGTCAGCGTGCGCAGCTTGCGGGCCTGCGGCCCCTGCGAGGGTTTCACGCGCAGGCCGCCGGGCGTGTCGGCCACCCAGCTGTCGTGATCCCAGGTGTGCGAGCCGAAGGCGTGGCCTTCGGCGGCGCGCGCCTTCCACCACGGCGCCCAGGTCTCGTCCAGACTGCTGCCGCCGCTCAGCGTGCGTTCGTTGGCCAGGAAGAAGGTGGCCTTGACGCCGTGCCGCTGCAGCACCTCGGCCACCAGCGGCGCCACGCCCATGTGGCCGGTGTCGAAGCTGAGGTAGACCGGGCGTTCACACGCTGCCACCGCGGGCGCAGCGTTCACCGCCTGCGCCACCATCAGGGCCAGCGCCGCCCACACGGCGACCGCCCACCCGCTGTGCACCACCACCCTACAGCCTGGGTGCATGGTCCAGCGTCCACACCCCGTGCGGCGAGCGCCCCACAGGAACCTGCCGCACCACCTGCTTCTTCTCGATGTCGATGAAGCTGAGCTTGCGCGCCCAGCGCGAGCTGACCATCAGCGTGCGGTTGTCGGGCATCATTTCCATGCAGTCGGGACCGCCAGGTGCCGGGTACTCGGCCACCACGGCCAGGGTCTGCGTGTCGATGAGGCTGATGGTATTGGCCACGCGGTTGCTGACGAAGACATGCCGCTTGTCGCCGCGCGCGCGGAAGGCGTGGGCGCCAGCACCCGTCTCGATGCGCTTGATCAGCCGCGGCTGCGCGCCGCTCACGTCCCAGGCCTCGACGAAGCGGTCACCGGTCAGGCCGACGAGCAGGGTGCGGTCGTCGGCCGTGAGGTAGATGTCGGCCGGCATCTTGCCGACCTTGATCTTCCAGCGCGGCACCTGCGTCGCCAGGTCGATGGCCAGCAGTTCGTCGCTGTCCTGCAGCGAGGCGTAGACGACGCTGCTCTTGCTGTCGATGTTCAGGTGGCTGGGGGTCTTCGGCGCCTCGATGCGTTTGACCAGCGTGAAGGGCTGTTCGGCGCCGGCACCGTGCCAGCGGTAGATGTCGACGTGGTTCAGCCGGTTGGCCGCCGTCACGAACCACTTCATGTCGGGTGAGAAACGCAGGTGGTAGGGGTCGGCGATGTCGCGCACCGTGCGCAGCAGCTTGCCGTCGGCGGCGTCGATGAAGCTCAGCGTGTTGCCGGTGGCGCTGGCGACGATCAAGGTCTTCTCGTCGGGGGCGAGGTAAAGGTGGTGCGGCTCCTTGCCGGTCGGCAGGCGCCGCAGCACTGCGAAGGTGACGGGGTCGATGATGCTGATGTCGGCGTCCTGCGAGTTCAGCACGAAGATCGGTGGCGCCGCTTGCGTGAGCAGCGCCGTGCCGAGCAGCGCAGCACCGGCCAGCCAGCGCCGTGCGCCGCCCCGGTATCTGCGCGTAAGTGCCGTAATGGGATCGCGGGCGCAGTCCAGGGCGAGCATCACTCGTCGTCGCCGCCCAGCAGCCCCCCGAGCAGACCGCCACCCACCGCCAACCCGCCGATGGCACTCTCTTCCTTGCGCCCGCCGCGCTGTGGTGCCGCCGCGAACACACGCGACGCCAGCCGCGAGAAGGGCAGGCTCTGCAGCCAGATCGTGCCCGGCCCGGTGAGCTTGGCGAAGAACAGCCCCTCGCCGCCGAACAGTGCGGTCTTGATCTTGCCGACGTACTGGATCTCGAAGTCGACGCCGGGGGTGTAGGCCACGACGCAGCCGGTGTCGACCAGCAGCGACTGCCCGGCGTGCAGCTCGCGCCGCAGCACGGTGCCGCCGGCATGCACGAAGGCCAGGCCGTTGCCTTCCAGCTTCTGCATGATGAAACCCTCGCCGCCGAAGAAGCCGGCGCCCAGCTTCTTCTGCAGCGCGATGCCAAGCGATACGCCGCGCGCCGCGCACAGGAAGGCGTCCTTCTGGCAGATCAGCGTGCCGCCCAGCGCCGACAGGTCCATGGGCAGGATCTTGCCCGGGTAGGGCGCACCGAAGGCCACGCGCAGCTTGCCCGCGCTGGCGTTGGTGTAGACGGTGGTGAAGAGCGATTCCCCGGTCACCAGCCGCTTGCCCGCGCCCAGCAGCTTGCCGAAGAGGCCGCCCTGCTGCGCGCTGCCGTCGCCGAAGACGGTGTCCATCGTGATGCCCGGGTCCATGTAGAACATGCTGCCGGCTTCGCCGACGGCGGCCTCGCCGGGGTCGAGTTCGATCTCGACGAACTGCATCTCGGCGCCCTTGATCTCGTAGTCCACCACGTCCATGCCCATGCGTGCCGCTCCCCGCCTTCCAAGTCAACCCGGGATGGTACCCAAGGGCCGTGTGCGCAGTAGCAAAGCGTTGCAATGAGAACGCCGTGGGCGGCAGGACACCACGCTGCGCTGCCCACAATCGCCGCCACCATGCAGCCGCCCAACGAACTCCTGCTGTTTGCCACCGCGGCATTGGCGGCCGCGGCCGCCGCGATCAGCGCCTTCGGCCTGCGGCGCGAACGCGACCCGGGCTGGCGCTGGTGGGTCGCGGCGCTGTGGCTGGGCACGGCAGGCGCCGCGGCGCTGGCGCTGCTGCCCGCCCCCTGGGGCCCGGCGCTGGCCGCGCCACTACTGCTGCAGGGCCCGCTGCTCACGCTGATGGGCCTGCGCCGCTTCCATGCGCGCCAGCACTGGCCCGGCGGGCCGCGGCTGGACACCGCTGTGCTGGCCACGAGCCTCGTGGTGGCCACCGCTGCCGAACTGTTCTGGCGCGACGCCGGCACCTGGGCCGTGCTTGGCTGCGGCCTCGCGCTGCACCTGTACGTCGCGGCGGTGATGTTCACCGTGGCCGGCGGCCGCGAGGCCACGCCGGTGCTGGCACTGGCCGCTGCCACCGCGGTGCTGGCCTTTGCGCCGGGGCTGGCGGTGCTGGGCGCCGGGCTCTCGGACGCCACCGTGGCCGGGCAGGCCGACGCGGCCCGCGGCGTGCGTGTGCTGGCAGCCGCACTGGGCGCGCTGGCGCTGGGCTTCGTGGCGCTGACGCTGGTGTTCGAACGCACCGAACGCCAGCTGCGCGAGTCGCGCCACCGCCTGCGCCTGCTGGCCAACCTGGATGCGCTGACGCAGGTGCCCAACCGCCGCCACTTCGACGAACTGGCCGGCCGCGCGTTGCGCAACGACCCGCCGGGCAGCGCCGTGCTGCTGCTCTTCGACATCGACCACTTCAAGGAGGTCAACGACCGGCTCGGCCACCCCGCCGGCGACCGCGCGCTGTGCCTGGTGGCCGGCAGCGTGCTGGAGCACCTGCGCACCCGCGACGCCGCCGCCCGCCACAGCGGCGACGAATTTGTGCTGCTGCTGCGCGGCACGACCACGGAGCATGCGATGGGCGTGGCTGCGCGCATCGCCGCTGAGGTGCAGCGGCGCGTGCAGGCCACGCCGCTGCCGGCGCTGAGCCTGAGTTTCGGCATCGTGCAGGTGCGCGGCGGCGAGGACATCGACGCCGCGCTGCGCCGCGCCGACCAGGCGCTCTTCGAAGCCAAGCGCCAGGGCCGTTCACGCGCCGTCGCCGCCTTGGGCGACGAGGACAGGCCGGTCTTCAGCGAAAGCCAGCTGCTGGGCCTGGCGCCGGCCTGATCTTCGGCCTGATCATCGGGCTGATCCCCGTCCGATGGCTGCGTGATGCCCGCCTGCCGCTGGCCCGGCGCACAGGCGGATCTGGAAGCGCCGCTCCATGCGCCGGCACGGGGCCCACCTAGAATCGCGCCGCAGTTCCGGCCCCGTTCCGGCCCGACATGGCGTCCCCGCAGGGACGCGGAGACCCCCCGAGATGACCCCTGCCGAGATCCTGGTCCAGTACGGCCCGCGCGAAGCGATGGAGTACGACGTCGTCGTCGTCGGCGCCGGCCCGGCCGGCCTGGCCACCGCCATCCGCCTGAAGCAGCTGAACGCCGAGATTTCGGTGGTGGTGCTGGAGAAAGGCAGCGAGCCCGGCGCCCACACGCTGTCGGGCGCGGTGATGGACCCGCATGCGATGAACGAGCTGTTCCCGGACTGGAAGGAGCGCGGTGCACCGCTGAACCAGCCGGTGACGGGTGACGAGGTGCTGTTCCTCAACGCCACCGGGTCGCACACCATGCCCGACTGGCTGCTGCCGACCTGCTTCCACAACACCGGCAACTACGTCGTGCGCCTGGGCGCGGTGACGAAGTGGCTGGGTGAGCAGGCCGAGGCGCTGGGCGTGGAGATCTTCCCCGGCTTCACCGCCGCCGAGATCCTCTACGGCGAAACCGGCGCCGGGAGCGTCTTCGTGAGGGGCGTGGCCACGGGCAACCTGGGCATCGGCAAGGACGGCCAGCCGCACGACGGCTTCCAGCTCGGCATGGAACTGGTTGGCAAGTACACCGTGTTCGCCGAAGGCGCGCGCGGCCACCTGGGCAAGCAGCTGATCGCGAAGTTCCAGCTCGACAAGGGCAAGGACCCGCAGAGCTACGGCCTGGGCGTCAAGGAACTGTGGGAGATCGACCCTGCCAAGGCGATGCCCGGCCACGTCGTGCACACCGCCGGCTGGCCGATGGACGAACACACCTACGGCGGCGGCTTTCTCTACCACCTCGAAGGCAACCTCGCCACGGTCGGCTTCGTCACCGGGCTGGACTACCAGAACCCCTGGCTCAGCCCCTTCGAGGAAATGCAGCGCTGGAAAACGCACCCGGCCATCCGCAAGCACCTCGAAGGCGGCAAGCGCATCGGCTACGGCGCACGCGCCATCGTCGCCGGTGGGCTGCTCAGCATCCCGAAACTGGTCTTCCCCGGCGGCATGCTGGTGGGCTGCGAGGCCGGCACGCTGAACGCGGCGCGCATCAAGGGCAGCCATGCGGCACTGAAAACCGGCATGCTGGCGGCCGAGGCCCTGGTACCGGCGCTGGCTGCCGGCCGCAGCGCCGACGAACTCGAAACCTACCCGACCGCGTTCGAGAAGAGCTGGCTCTACGCCGAGCTGAACCAGGCGCGCAACTTCAAGCAGTGGTTCAAGCAGGGCAACACGGTGGGCGCGCTGATGACGGGCGTCGAGCAGTGGCTGCTGCCCAAGCTGGGCTTCAAGAGCCCGCCCTGGACGATCCATCGCACGCTGGCCGACCACGAACGCCTGCACGCCGCCGGCCAGGTCGAGCCCATCCGCTACCCCAGGCCCGACAACGTGCTGAGCTTCGACCGCCTGAGTTCCGTCTACCTCAGCGGCACCAACCACGAAGAGAACCAGCCCGCGCACCTGACGCTGAAGGACGCGTCGGTACCGGTGGCCATCAACCTGGGGCGTTATGCCGGCCCCGAAAGCCGCTACTGCCCGGCAGCCGTCTACGAGTTCGTGAAGACGGACGATGGTGGGGACGCGCTGCAGATCAACGCGCAGAACTGCGTGCACTGCAAGTCGTGCGACATCAAGGACCCGACGCAGAACATCGTCTGGGTGACACCCGAGGGGGGTGGGGGGCCGAACTACGCGGGGATGTGAGCGCAGCGAACAGGCCCCGCGCCGGCTGATCCTTGCGGGGATGTGAGCGCAGCGAACAGGCCCCGCGGCGACTGAGTTACGCCGGCATGTCGGGGCTCGCCAGCACCCGCACCGCACGCCCCACCCCGTCGCCCACCGGGATGCCCTGCATCCGCAGCGCCGCTTCCACGCCGCCGATGGCGCCCAGGATCATCGCCGGGTTGCAGTCGCCCAGGTGGCCGATGCGAAAGGCGCGCCCGGTCAGCGGGCCCAGGCCGCCGGCCATCGCCACCTGGAAACGCTCGCGCGCCACGGTGCGCAGCGCTTCGACGTCGGTGCCCGACGGCACGGTGATGGTGGTGACGCTGACCGAACGCGCGGCCGCGTCCTGGGCGAAGAAGCCCAGCGCGCCGCCCCCGCCCCAGCCCTCGACCGCCGCATGCACGGCGCGCGCCAGCAGCGCATGGCGCGCGAACACCGCCGGCAGGCCCTCGTCGAAGATCAGGCCCAGCGCCGCCTCCATGCCGAAGAGCAGGTTCTGCGGCGGTGTGCCGCAGTACTTGCGGTAGCTCAGCTCGCTCTTGCGCAGCGGCCAGCTCCAGTAGAAGCGCGGCGCCGGGTTGGCCTCGGCCGCGGAGAAGGCGCGCGGGTTGGCGGCCACGAAACCCACGCCGGGTGGGCACATCAGGCCCTTCTGCGAAGCGCCCAGGGCGACGTCGACACCCAGTGCGTCCATCTCGAAGGGCGCGGCACCCAGCGAGGCCACAACGTCGGCCACCAGCAGCGCCGGGTGACGCGCGGCGTCGATGGCGCGGCGCACCGCGGCCAGATCGCTGGTGACGCCGCTGGCGGTGTCGGTGTGCACGGCGAACACCGCGCGAATGGTGTGATCACGGTCGTCGCGCAGCGCCTGCTCGATGGCCGCGGCATCGATGGGCCAGCCTTCGCGCCAGGGCGTGCGCAGCACCTTGCGCCCCAGCGCCTCGGTCTGCACGGCCCAGCCTTCGCTGAAGTGGCCGGTGCCGGCCACGAGCACGGTCTGGCCGATGTCGGCCAGGTTCTCGACCACCGCTTCCCAGGCGCCGTGGCCGTTGGCGGCGTAGAGGTAGACCTCGGCCAGCGTGGTGTGCAGCAGGCGTTTCAGGCCAGACTCGACGGCAGCGATGTTGGCGTCGACACGCGGATCGGCCAGGTCCATGGGTTGGCGGCTCATCGCGTGCAGCACGGCGTCGGGCAGTGGCGTGGGGCCGGGCGAGTGCAGGAAACGGCGGCCGGGGATGCGGGGTTGCGGGCTCATCGGGCGATGCTAAGCCGGGCCGCGCAAGGCTGGCGCTACAGTGGCCGCAAAGCCGCAGCGTGGCCACCACGACATCAGGAGCAATATCCCTTGGCACACGCACTCACGCACCGGACGGTGGCGCCGCTCGACGGCATCATCGGTGTGCTGGGCACCGCCGGGCGTGTGCTGCCGGCGGTGGCGCAGAAGGCCGAGCTGGCGCGCATCGGGCGCTATCACGCCCCCGAGTCGATGCTCGTGCTGAACGCGGCCACCGGCCGCTACGACGCCGACGCCACGCCGTCGACGGGCAGCCAAAGACTCTTCGACCACTACGCGGCCCTGCTCGGCGGCGGCGCCACGAACGAACGCGGCGACCACGCTGTGTTCTGACGCTGCCCCGAGCGCAGCACGCCGAGGGCGGCGGGCGGTGCTTGACAACCCGGATCGTGGCTCCTTAAAGTGATATCACTTCAATTTCACTTTCGGAGCCACCCCATGGCCGACCTGAACCCCCGCAGCCGCGAGCGCGCAGCCTACACACGCAGCGGCTACCCCATGGCTGCGCTGGGCATCGTTCTGGTGCTGGCGGTGCCGCTGCTGGCCTGGGTCGCGGCTCAGGGTGCGCTGCGGCTGCTCTTCCTGGTGCCCTTCCTGCTGGCAGCCGGCATCTTCGTGCTGGTGGGGCTGTACATGCTGCAGCCCAACGAGGCCGCCAACCTCACGCTCTTCGGCGCCTACAGCGGCACCGACCGCAGCGAAGGCCTGCGCTGGGCCAACCCGCTGGTGCGCAAGCGCCGCCTGTCGCTGCGTTCGCGCAACCTCAACGTGGCGCCGCTGAAGGTCAACGACCTGCGCGGCAACCCGGTGGAGATCGGTGCCGTGGTCGTCTGGCGTGTGCGCGACACGGCGCAGGCGGCCTACGACGTCGACGACTTCGAGACCTACGTCAAGGTGCAGGCCGAAGCCGCGATACGCCACCTGGCTTCGAGCTACGCCTACGACGACGGCGAAGACCTGCCGGCCGGTTCGCACACGCTGCGCGGCGGCATGGACGCCGTCTCGGCGGCTTTGCGCGACGAACTGCAGGCGCGTTTCGACGCCGCCGGCGTCGAGGTGCAGGACGCCAAGCTCAGCCATCTGGCCTACGCCCCCGAGATCGCGCAGGTGATGCTGCGCCGCCAGCAGGCCGAGGCCATCGTCAGCGCGCGCCACAAGATCGTGCAGGGCGCGGTGGGCATGGTCGAAGCCGCGCTGCAGGGCCTGAGCGAGCGCAACGTCGTGCACCTGGACGACGAGCGCAAGGCCAGCATGGTGAGCAACCTGCTGGTGGTGCTGTGCAGCGACCGCGAAACTCAGCCGGTGATCAACACCGGCACCCTCTACACCTGAGCGCAAGGGGCGGGCGCCATGCGGCATCCGATCTACACGCGCACGCAGTCGCTGTGGCTGATGTGGGCCCTGCTACTACCGACGCTGGCCGGCGTGGGCGTCTCGATGTGGGCAAAGAACGGCGTCGCGGCTGCGCTGGGGCTGGCCCTGCTCCTGGGGGTCGGTGCCGTGTTGCTGCTGGTGCTCGGCACCTTCACCGTCGAGGTGGGTGAGGGCCGCATCGAATGGCGCTTCGGCGTGCTGGGCTGGCCGCGCTGGCAGGTGGCACTGGACGAGGTCACCGGCGTGGAAGTGACGGCCAGCACGCTGCTCGAAGGCTGGGGCATACGCCACACGAAGAGCGGCATGCTCTACAACGCGCAAGGCCTGCAGGCCGTGCGCCTGCGCCTGCGCGACGGCCGCACGCTGCGGCTGGGCAGCGACGAACCCGAGCGGCTGGCGGGGTTCATCACGTCACGGCTGCAGCCTGCGCAGGCCGAGCGCACGGCAGATCAGCCGCGGCCGCGGCCGCGCTGAAGGCCGCCAAGACGAACCCATGGCCAGCCCCGGCAAGAAACACTTCCCGCTTCGCATCGACCCCGCGGTGTGGGCCGAGATCGAACGGCTTGCCGCCCAGGACCTGCGCAGCGTCAACGCACAGGTCGAGTTCCTGCTGCGCGAAGCCTTGGCGCGGCGCGGGCGCAAGCTGCCGCAGCCTGTGCCACTGCCGCCGGGCGACGCCGCGAGCGATTGAGACGGCACCGGCGCCATGGGCCGGGCACCCGCCAAGGCCGCCAGGCCCTGGCCCACGCTCAGCGCTGCTGCAGCGCACGCTCCAGCGCGATCCAGGGTACCTTGTAGTAGGGACTGACGGCAGGCTCGGCAGCGAAGGCCGCGCGCGCCTGTCCGGACAGCGCCCCGGCCTCTTCACGCAGCCCCAGGCGCAGCGCGCACAGCCCGAGCACGGCGCGCAGCCGGGCCACCTGGGGGGCGTGCGGGTGGTGCGGCACCGCGTCCAGCCCGGCATGGACACGCCGCAGGGCGGCATGCCCATCGGCAGCGCCCGCCCCCAGGCACAACGCCTCGCCGCGCAGCGCGTCCGGCGCCGTGGGCAGGCCGGCCAGCGTGCTGTCCTGCAGGCGCGGCGCACGCGCCCGCAGCAGCGCCAGCGCGGCCTCGGCACGGCCGGCGTTCAGCAGCACGCGTGCACGCGCTTCGGCCAGCGTGTCCCCGTACCACTGCGGGTCGGGGCCGGGCACGCTGATCTGCGCTGCTGGGGGCGCTTCGTCCAACACCTGAAGTGCCGCGTCGGTCCAGCCCGCCATCGAGGCGTTCAGCGCGATCCAGCGTGCGTCGTTGGCAACCAGGAAGTGGCGCTCGCGGCCGGCCTCGACGCGCGCCGCACGGCGCGCCCGGTAGCGCTCGTCGGCCAGTTCGTGCCGGCCACTGTCCATCGCCACGCCGGCCGCCTGGCCGAGCAGCGAGGTGCGCTCCAGCGGCACGCGTATGGCCTTCAGGCGCAATGCCAGACCGGGCTCGATGAGTGCCGCCGCGCCGCGCACGTCGCCCCAGTTGAGATGCACGGAGCCGATGCTGGCCTCCATCTCGGCCACCAGCAGCGAGGGCAGCGCGTCGCCCAGCGCGCGCACCCGAACGAGGCTGCGCTGCAACTCGATGATCTTCTCGTCCATCGGCGCCAGGCCCGACCAGCCCGAGAGCAGGTCCCAGAAGGCGGCCGTCTCGACCGCTGCGCGCACGGCATGCAGGCCACCGCGGGCCAGCAGCGCCTCGCGGCCCTGCTCGAAGCGCTGCTGGGCCTCGGCATTGCGCCGCGCCTGCACCGCCCAGCGTGCCGCCTTGAAACGTATCGCCGCGGCCACCAGTGAATGCGGTCCCTGCGCCGCCTGGGCCCGGGTGGCGGCGGCGTCGAGCAAGGGCAGGGCTTCGGCCAGGCGGCCGTCGCGCAGCAGCAGTTCGGCACGCACGGCATCGGCCCAGGCCGACAGCGCAGGGTCGGCGTCCGCGGGCACGGCCTGCGCGTCCCACGCCGCCAGAAAGCCCTCGGCATCGCCGCTGCGGCCCAGGTCGCTGGCCATGCGCGCGGCCAGCACGGCCGCGCGTGCACGCTGGGCGTCGGTGGCGCCTGCCAGGGACGGCATCTGGTCCAGCAAGGGCTGGGCTTGCTGGGGCTGCCGGCGTTCGATCTGGGCTTCGGCCAGATCGAGCATGGCCTGAGCGCGCGGCGCGTCGGCCGCGCCCATGGCTTTCAGGGTCTCGACCTGCTGGCCCAGCAGTTCCACCGCCAGCGAGCCCGCGCCCATCGCCACGTAGCCGGCACCGACGAGGCCGAAGAGCTCGGCCTGCAGCGCAGGCTGGCCGGCAAAGCGGTTCTGAATGAGCCGCGCGCTGTCGTCCAGCCAGCGTCCGGCCGGGGCCTGGGTGCCGGCGTCGCCGAGCGAAGGTGCACCCAGCGTGAAGAGCTCGGCGACGAAGGACTTGACCACCCGCTCGCGCTCGGCCGCCTGCGCCATGCGCTGCAGGTGCAGAGCGTAGAGCGCAGCACCGCCGAGCAGCACACCCAGCACGCCCGCCGCCACGCCTGCCCCTACCCAGTGTCGGCGCAGGGCCTTGGCGGCGCGCGCCAGCAGGCCCTGGCGCAGCGCGTTCACCGGCTCGTGGCGCAGGAAACGTTCGAGGTCGGCGGCCAGCGCCTCGACGCTGGCATAGCGAAGGCCCGGGTCCGGCGCCCTCGCCATGGCGACGATGGCAGCGAGTTCGGGACACGGGGGCTGGTCGGACAGCAGTTCGCCCAGCATCACACCCAGCGCGAAGACATCGGCCTGCACACCCAGTGCTTCGCCCGCCACCTGCTCGGGCGACGCGTAGCGCGGTGTCAGTGCACGTTGCGGGGCCGGGTCGGTGATGGCGCCCTCCGCCGGGTCGGCGTTCGGGCCCAGCAGCGCGGCAATGCCGAAGTCCAGCAGGTGGGGCGCGCCGTCGGCGCTGACCAGCACGTTGGCCGGCTTCAGGTCCAGGTGCAGCACCAGCCGACCATGGGCGTAGGCCACCGCCCCCAGCACGCGCCCGAACAGCCGCAGACGCGGCGCCAGCGACAGGCCGCGCACATGGCGGTCGATGGCCACACCGTCGACGTATTCCATCGCGATGTAGGGGTGGCCGCGGGCATCGGTGCCGGTGTCGTACAGGCGCGCGATGTGCGGGTGTTCCAGCCGCGCCACCAGTTGCACCTCGCGGCGCAGGCGTTCGGCCAGTGCGCCGGCCACCGCCTGGCGCGGCAGCTTCAGGGCCACCTGGCGCTCGAAGGCACCGTCGGCGCGCTCGGCCAGCCAGACCTCGCCCATGCCGCCGCGGCCGATCTCGCGCAGCAGGCGGTAGGGGCCCACCACCTCGCCGGGCTGCGCCGCGGGCCCGGGGTCGGGCAGGCTGGGCAACGCCGCCAGCGGCCCGTCGTCGGACAGCGGCACGGCCAGCAGTTCACGCAGGCGCGGCGCCAGCGGCAGGTCGGCACCGGCCAGGCCGGACAGCCAGGCCGCACGCGCCGGCGCGTCCAGCGCCAGGCCGGTGTCGAGCAGCCGGCTTAGGCTGCGAAGGTCGGTGGCAGAGAGACTCACGGTGGCAAAGTATGCCGACGCCCGGTGCCCCGTCGAGTCCCACGGCAGGTCACGGCTTCCCCCAGTCAGACGCAGGACGGCGCGCCCGGAGGACATCGGGACAGAATCGCAGCCCATGCCCGCCGACCCCAGTCCCGACCTGCAGGCCCTGCTGGCACGTGTGCGGGCCGGCGACAGCGGCGCGCGCGACGCCCTCTTCGCCGCCGCCTACCCCGAACTGCGCCAGCTGGCCCGCGCCCGGCTGCGCGACGGCGGCCGCAACACCGTGCTCGACACCACGGTGCTGGTGCACGAGAGTTACCTGCGCTTCCTCGATGCCGGGCCGCTGCAGGCCAGCGAACGCCGCGCCTTCTTCGCCTACGCCAGCCAGGTGATGCGCTCGGTGATCGTCGACGCCGTGCGCGAACGCCAGGCGCTTCGCCGCGGCGGCGACCTGGCGCACGTGACGCTGGACACCGGCGTGGCCGACGCCCTGCCCACCGGCGAGGCCGAGGTGCTGCACGTGCACCAGGCGCTGCAGCGCCTGGCCGAGGCCGAACCCCGGCTGGCCGAGGTGGTGGAGATGCGCTACTTCGGCGGTTACGGCGAAGCCGAGATCGCTGCCACGCTGGGCCTGACCGAACGCACCGTGCGGCGCGATTGGCACAAGGCGCGGCTGCTGCTGCTGGCCCTGCTGGCCGACGGCTGAGGGCCGAGCCCCCCAGGACGTGGGGGCTGCCCGATGTCCGGTCTGGCGACCGGGGCGCGTCCGGGTTGGCAGGAAGCACCGAGTTCCTGCGCCTTCGGCATGGGCCCCATGCCGCACCGACGAGGAGCCGTCATGGCCCGCAAGCAGTCCCCGCACCCCGCACGCCACCGCCTTGCCCTGGCTGCCGCGCTGGCGCTCAGCGCGCCGCTGGCGCTGGCCGTCGACTTCAGCGGCTTCAGGCCGGTCTACGTCGGCAGCTGGTTCAACGGCAGCACGACCGAGGTGCAGGAATTCCAGTTCGCGCTCGACTGGCAGGGCTGGTGCAACGCGCACCCGGGCAGCAGCTGCCAGCAGATCACCTTCTGGAACGTGGCCGGCAACTGGGACGGCAACACCATTCCCGCCGCCAATGGCACCGCCCGCGTGCTGGCCGGCCAGACCGTGCGCGTGGGCGGCTTCAACAGCCTCTACCTCGGGCCCATCAGCGGCGGTGCCATCGTGGGCACGCTCGACGCCGCCGGCCGGGTGGAGGTTCACGACTACCTGCGCGTGGTCAACGCCAGCTTTGCCGACCTGCTCCTCTACCCCGTCATTGGCCAGCTCGACACCACAGGGCTGAGCGTGGTGAGCCATCTCTCGTCAGGGCAGGGCAAGTTCGGCGGCGCGGGGGGCACCACGCAGTTGGGCGGCTGGTCGTTAACGTCGGGCGGGCTCACCGTTCTGGTGCTTCAGGACCACACGCTGAAACTGGCCGGCGTGGCCGCCGCGCCCGTGCCGCTGGACATCCGGCTGGTGCCCACGGCGCGGCTGGTGAACCAGGGCGTGCTTGAAATGGGCGGCGGGCAAGTGTGGCTGCAAGGCAGCGCCAACGTCAATACGCTGCCGGTGTTCGACAACACGGGCACGCTCAGCGGTAGCGGCTCGGTCAGCCTGCACTTCAACAACGCGGGCACGGTGAACCTGGCTGCGGGCGGGAGCCTCGGGTTCTCCGCCAACGGCACGCACAGCGGCAGCTTCAGCGGCGGCACCGGCAGCACCATGACCTTCGGTGGCCTCTTCGCCGGCTCGGGCCACCGCTTCCTGGGCGCAGTGAACAGCGGCGGCGACGTGACGCTCAGCCGCGGCCGCCACCAGGCCAGCGGCGCGTGGAACGTGGCGCGCACTTTCGTGCAGGGTGGCGGCGAGATCACCTTCGACGGCCCGGCGCCGCAGATCGGCGAGCTGCACGTCAACGGTGGCGGCCTGCACAAGGGGGCGACATTCAACAGCGCGGGAGGCAGCACGCTGCAGTCGGTCTTTGTAGACAACAGCGGCGTGGTCGAGTTCAACGCCGGCAGCAGCACCGCCCAGCACCTCTCGCTGCGCGATGGCCGGCTCACCAACCAGGGCCCGCTGCAGGTGGCGCAGAGCTTCGACTGGCACAGCGGCGCCCTCACCGGCGCCGGCACGATGCGCCTGCCCGGCCAGACCACGCTGCACGCCGGCACGCGCACCATGAACACGAATATCGTGCTCGACGGCACGATGGACTGGCAGGGCGGCAATTTCAGCGCGTGGGCAGGCCACATGGAAGTGCTGCCCAGCGGGCGCGTCAACATCGGCGGCGACTTCGGCAGCGCGGGCGGCGGCGGCACGCTGATCAACCGCGGCGTCCTGGCCAAGACCACCGGCACCGGCCGCGCCGAACTGGCGATGACGGTCGACACCCGCGATGGCGGCCTGACCCGCGTGCTGGCCGGCACGCTGGCCCTGACCGGCGGCGGCAGGCACATCGACCCGACTTTCGAGGTGGCGCCTGGGGCCCGCATCGAGCTCTCGGGGGGCACCGTGTTCGGTGGCCAGGTGACGGCCAACGGCCGGCTCGACGTCGTGGGGGGCAGCTTCGAGCTGCTGGCCAACACGCCCTACAGCCACGGTGTCGGCCAGCGTTTCGAGGTCAGCGACCTGCGCATCGGCAGCGGCGCCAGCCTGGCCCTGGCCGGGCCGCTGCTGGCCGCGGGGAGCGTGCACAACTTCGGCAGCTTCGCCGCCGCAGCGCCGGTGCAGATCAGCGGCGACTTCAACCAGCAGGGCAGCTTCACGCTGGCCGCGGGGGCCAGCCTGTCGGTGGGCGGCCTCTTCACCAGCAGCAGCCCGCTGACGCTGAACAACAGCGCGCTGTACGCAGGCACGCTCAACAACCCGTCGCAGCTCACGCTCACCGGCAGCATCAACGTCTACCTCGGCCACCTGAGCAATGCCGGCACGCTGACCCTGCTGCCCCAGTCTTTCGGCAGCCTATACGCCTCGACGGGATTCAACAGCGGCACGCTGCGCATCGACGGCGCCCAGCTCGAGTTCACCCAAAACGGCGACTTCGTCAACACCGGGTTGATCGTCAACGAAGGCACGTGGCAGGCCAACGGCGGCAGCTTGCGCCACGCGGGCGCAGCCGCGCGCATGGACAACATCGGCATCCTCAACGTCTACCAGGGCAGCGGCCTGGCGCTGACCGGTGGCGCGCAGCTGCACAACACCGGCACCGTGCAGGTGCAGGGCGGCAGCGTGGTCATCGACGCCGGCAGCCGCCTGCACGGCAGCGGCGCCTACAACCAGTTCGACGGCCTGACGGTGGTCAACGGCGAGCTGGGCGCCGGCCAGGGTGTCCTCATCGATGCCGGCACGCTGCGCGGCAGCGGCACCGTCGTCGGCACGGTATCGCTGGGCGCCAACGCACTGTGGCAGCCGGGCAATTCACCCGGCACGATGACGGTGCAGGGCGACGCCAGCCTGGCCGGGCGGCTGGAGATCGAAGTGGCCTCGCTGGCCTTGCACGACCGCCTGGTGGTCAGCGGCAACTTCAGCGCCGGTGCCGGCTCGACCCTGGCGCTGCTCTTCGACCCTGGCTTCGTGCCGCAGGACGGCGACAGCCTGCAGTGGTTGCAGGCCGGCAGCGCCAGTGTGTACGGCGCGCTCGACGTCAGCGGCCTGCCGGCCTACTGGAGCGCCACGCGGGACGCCAGCGGCGCCGGCGTCGAGATCACCTACGACCTGGCCAACGCCATCCCCCTGTCGGGCAACTTCAGCATCGCCGCCGGCGAGGTCGGCTACAACACGTTGCGCGAGCCCGGCCCCACGCCCAGCCTGACCCAGCTCGACAACGCGGGGGTGTTCAGCAACCGCAGCGGCGCGATGGTCGGCTACATCGGCACGCTGAACAACGCACCCGGTGCGCAGGTGCTGAACCGCGGCACGCTGGGCACGGGCAGCGTCGTCAACGACGGCCTGATCGACAACCGCAGCGGCAGCGTCTTCCAGGCCAGCACGCTGGTCAACCGCGGCACGCTGCTGCACAACGGCCAAGCCGACGTGTACGCCGACGTCAGCAACGAGCCCGGCGGGCTGATCGACATCGGTGGCCACATGCAGATCAACCAGCGCATGAACAACGAGGGCGTGCTGCGCGTTCGCGGCGAACTGGTTTCGACCAGTGGCGTGCTGTTCCTGAACCGCGGCACGGTGGAGGTGGCCGGCGGCGGTGTGCTCTCGGTGCAGGGGCCGCTGTGGCAGACCAGCACCGGCCTGCTGCGCGTGGACGGGCTGCTGCAGGCGCCCGAACTGACGCTGATCGGCGGCACGCTCAGGGGCACGGGCACGGTGCGTGCCGCGGTGGTGAACGAGCAGGCGACGATCGAACCGGGCAACTCCATCGGCACGCTGACCATCGACGGCGACTTGCAGGGCTTCGGCTACCTCGATCTGGAGATCGGCGACACGGCGAGCTTCGACCGGCTCGTGGTCACCGGCAACGCCCAGATCGGGAACGTGGTGTTCAGGCTGACGGGCGACTACCGCCCCACGCCGGGGGACAGTTTCGCCACACTGCTGGTGGGCGGCACGCTGGGCATCATCGGCGACAACCAGTGGGTCGTGCTCAGGCCCCTGCTCGAGGGGTGGACGCTGTGGGCCGATGCCAACGGCGTCTACGACAGCGAGAACCCGGCCACCGCCGACTGGCGCGTGAGCTTTGCCGGCGGCAGCCTGAGCGTGACGGCGGTGCCCGAACCCGAGAGCTGGCTGCTGATGGCCGGCGGTCTTCTGGCGCTGGGCGCCCTGAAGCTGCAGCGCCGCCGCCGCGAGGACTGAGGCTGCGGCCTCAGGCCTTCCAGTCCGGCGGCCGCTTCTCGATGAAGGCCTGCACGCCTTCCAGCGCGGCGCCGTCCATCATGTTGCACGCCATGGTGCGGCTGGCGTCGGCGTAAGCGGCCTCGATGCCGCCTTCGAGCTGGCGGTAGAACAGCGCCTTGCCCAACGCCAGCGCGACGTGCGGCTTGGCGGCGATGACGGCGACGAGCTTCTCGACCTCGGCGTCGAGGTCCGCTGCGTCGACGACGCGGTTGACCAGGCCCTTCTCGCGCGCTTCGTCGGCGCTGATGAAGCCACCCGTCACCAGCATCTCGAAAGCCGCCTTGCGGTGCATGTTGCGGCTGAGCGCCACGCCCGGTGTGCTGCAGAACAGGCCCAGGTTGACGCCGCTGACGGCGAACCTCGCGTCGCGCGCCGCTACCGCCAGGTCGCACATCGCCACCAGCTGGCAGCCCGCCGCGGTGGCGATGCCGTGCACACGTGCGATGACCGGTACCGGCAGCTTCTGCATGCTCATCATCATGCGGCCACACTGCGCAAAGAGGCGCTCGTAGTAGCCCATCGAAGGCTCGGCGCGCATCTCCTTCAGGTCGTGCCCGGCGCAGA